>NZ_JBSFEV010000015.1:164478-177624 GCF_053594615.1 Streptomyces sp. NPDC001858 | reverse complement strand
TCCGACTCTATCAGATCCTTTTCCGATCCGATTTCCTCGGTGCTTTCCAGGTTCCCGCTTTTGTTTCGCGGTTTCCCTTTCCGGCGGTTCCGACTTTATCAGAAGTTCTGAGTCGGTTTTCCCGGCCCCTCCCGGGACTGGTTCCGGTTGCGCATGGCGACCGGGTTCCCGTTCAGGCGGAGCCGTAAACGTACTGGAGCGGGGCTCGTCGATGCAAATCGAGGAGCCCCGCTCCAGGTTCACGCGTACGACGGGTCGTCCGTCGCTCAGACCTCCACCACGACCGGGAGGATCATCGGCCTGCGGCGATACGTGTCGGAGACCCACTTGCCCAGGGTGCGGCGGATGAGCTGCTGCAGCTGGTGGGGCTCGACCACGCCGTCCTGGGCCGAGCGTTCCAGGACCTCGGCGATCTTCGGGACGACCTCGGAGAAGACCGAGTCGTCGATGCCCGAGCCGCGAGCCTGGATGTGCGGGCCGCCGGTGATCTTGCCGGTGGACGAGTCCACGACGACGAAGACCGAGATGATGCCCTCGTCGCCCAGGATCTTCCGGTCCTTCAGGGCCGGCTCGCCGACGTCGCCGACCGAGAGGCCGTCGACGTAGACGTAGCCCGCCTGGACCTTGCCGGAGATCTTCGCCTTGCCCTCGACGAGGTCGACGACGACGCCGTCCTCGGCGATGACGATGCGGTCGTGCGGGACGCCGGTCATGGCGCCCAGTTCGGCGTTGGCGCGCAGGTGGCGCCATTCGCCGTGGACCGGCATCAGGTTCTTCGGGCGGCAGATGTTGTAGAAGTACAGGAGCTCGCCGGCCGAGGCGTGGCCGGAGACGTGGACCTTCGCGTTGCCCTTGTGGACGACGTTCGCGCCCCAGCGGGTCAGGCCGTTGATCACGCGGTAGACCGCGTTCTCGTTGCCCGGGATGAGCGACGACGCCAGGATCACCGTGTCGCCGGGGACGATGCGGATCTGGTGGTCGCGGTTGGCCATGCGGGACAGGGCCGCCATCGGTTCGCCCTGGGAGCCCGTGCAGACCAGGACCACCTCGTGGTCCGGGAGGTCGTCGAGGGTCTTGACGTCCACGACCAGGCCCGGCGGGACCTTGAGGTAGCCGAGGTCGCGGGCGATGCCCATGTTGCGGACCATCGAGCGGCCGACGAAGGCGACCCGGCGGCCGTACTCGTGCGCCGTGTCCAGGATCTGCTGGATGCGGTGGATGTGGCTGGCGAAGCTGGCCACGATGATCCGCTTGCGGGCGTTGCCGAAAACCGTGCGCAGGACGTTGGAGATGTCCCGTTCGGGCGCCACGAAACCGGGGACCTCGGCGTTCGTGGAGTCCGAGAGAAGAAGGTCGATGCCCTCCTCGCTCAGCCGTGCGAACGCGTGTAGATCTGTGAGACGGCCGTCCAGCGGGAGCTGGTCCATCTTGAAGTCGCCCGTGTGGACGACCATGCCGGCGGGGGTGCGGATGGCGACCGCGAGCGCGTCCGGGATCGAGTGGTTGACGGCGATGAACTCGCAGTCGAAGGGGCCGATGCGCTCCCGGTGTCCCTCCGCCACCTCGAGGGTGTACGGGCGGATCCGGTGCTCCTGGAGCTTGGCCTCGATGAACGCGAGGGTCAGCTTGGAGCCGATCAGCGGGATGTCCGGCTTCTCCCGGAGGAGGTAGGGGACGGCGCCGATGTGGTCCTCGTGGCCATGGGTCAGGACGATGCCCTCGATGTCGTCGAGGCGGTCCCGGATGGACGTGAAGTCCGGCAGGATCAGGTCGATTCCGGGCTGCTCCTCCTCGGGGAAGAGCACTCCGCAGTCGACGATCAGCAGGCGGCCGCCGTACTCGAAGACCGTCATGTTGCGGCCGATTTCGCCGAGGCCGCCCAGCGGGGTGACCCGGAGGCCTCCCGCGGGGAGCGGCGGCGGCGGGGCGAGTTCGGGATGCGGATGACTCAAAAGACTCTCCTCAAACACGCACGCCACGTACCGGTGGGCACGTGGCGCGCGTGACGTTCGTGCGAAAGCAGTTGTCGTTGGGGTTTGCAGGCACCGGTGGCCTGCTTATTCAGTTGTGAAGTCTGTTGTCAGAGCTGTACCCCGCCCGCGGCAAGATCGATCTTGAGCTGTTCGATCTCTTCGGACGAGCACTCGACCATGGGCGAGCGCAGCGGGCCGGCGGGCAGTCCCTGCAGGGCGAGCGCCGCCTTGGTGGTCATCACGCCCTGGGTGCGGAACATGCCGGTGTAGACCGGGAGCAGCTTCTGGTGGATCTCCGTGGCCTTCTGGACGTCGCCCGCGGTGAACGCCTCGACGAGGGCGCGCAGGTCGGGCGTGACCAGGTGGCCGACGACCGAGACGAAGCCGACCGCGCCCACGGAGAGCAGCGGCAGGTTCAGCATGTCGTCGCCGGAGTACCAGGCGAGGCCGGAGCGCGCGATGGCCCAGCTGGCGCGGCCCAGGTCGCCCTTGGCGTCCTTGTTGGCGACGATCCGGGGGTGCTCGGCGAGCCGGACCAGCGTCTCGGTGCTGATCGGGACGCCGCTGCGGCCGGGGATGTCGTAGAGCATGACGGGCAGCTCGGCGGCGTCCGCGACGGCCGTGAAGTGGCGGCGCAGGCCTTCCTGCGGGGGCTTGTTGTAGTACGGGGTGACGACCAGGAGGCCGTGTGCGCCCGTCTTCTCGGCGGCCCGGGCGAGTTCGACGCTGTGGTGGGTGTCGTTGGTGCCGACGCCGGCGACGACGTGGGCGCGGTCTCCGACGGCCTCCAGGACGGCTCGTACCAGGTCCGTCTTCTCCGCGTCGCTGGTGGTGGGTGACTCACCGGTGGTGCCGTTGACGACCAGGCCGTCGTTGCCCGCGTCCACGAGGTGGGTGGCGAGCCGCTGTGCGCCGTCGAGGTCGAGTCCGCCGTCCGCCGTGAACGGCGTGACCATGGCGGTGAGGACCCGCCCGAAGGGGGTCTGCGGAGTGGAGGTCGGAGCCATGGGTAACACGCTACTCGTTGCTCACCGTGCGGTCTGCCCTCGGGGGAGGTGACAAGTCAGGACAAAGATGGAACCCGGCACTGCCTGCTCGGGGGTTCAAGCAGTGCCGGGTCCGTTTGATCAGGCTAGATGAACTTCTCTAAATGCCGCAATACGGACACTTCGCACGGATGATCCGCACATACGTCTCCGTCGCTCTTCTCCGCTTTTTTCCCGGGCTTTTTCCGCGTTTTTCCGCTACGGGGCGACGCGGCCGTTGGCGTTGAAGGCGGCGTGCGTGAGGGGCATCAGCCGGGCCCACTCGGCCTCCATCTTCTCGCCCACCATCTCGATCTCCCGCTGCGGGAAGGAGGGGACCTTCGCCAGCTCGTGCTGGGTGCGCAGGCCGAGGAAGTGCATCAGCGAGCGGGCGTTGCAGGTGGCGTACATCGAGGAGAACAGACCGACCGGGAGGACCGCGCGGGCGACCTCGCGGGCGACGCCCTGCGCGAGCATCTGCTGGTAGGCCTCGTAGGCCCGGCGGTAGGAGTCCTCCATGGTGCGGCTGACCAGCTCCTGCTGCTCCTGGGTGCCCTCGACGAAGACGTACTTGCCCGGGCGGCCCTGCTGGACCAGCTTGCGGGACGCGTCCGGGACGTAGAAGACGGGCTGGAGCTCCCGGTAGCGGCCGGACTCCTCGTTGTAGGACCAGCCCACGCGGTGGCGCATGAACTCGCGGAAGACGAAGATCGGGGCGCTGATGAGGAACGTCATCGAGTTGTGCTCGAAGGGGCTGCCGTGCCGGTCCCGCATCAGGTAGTTGATCAGGCCCTTGGAGCGCTCCGGGTCCTTGTTCAGTTCGTCCAGGGACTGCTCCCCGACGGTCGACACACGGGCCGCGAACAGCACGTCGGTGTCCGACGCGCTGTGCTTGACCAGCTCGACGGTGACATCGCTGCGGAGATCGATCTTGAACTCGTCGTCGGGGGTGGCGGTCACGATTCGGAGGTTCCTTCCCATCACATCTGAGGTCGGCGACCACTCTACGGGGCCCGACTCCGGACCGGTCCAGGCGGGCGCGCCGAGCTCCGTCCGGCCCCCCGATGGTGGTGAGCGGGGACACAGGCGGATAGCCTCACCGGACAGCCCATGCATGGACGAGTGAGGACCAGTCGTGCCCCTGCCCTTCCTGACGGCCGACCGCGCATTCGAGGCAGCGGACGAGGTCGCTCTGCCCTTCGACGACCACGAGCGCTGGCGGCGCCCCTACCGGCCCGGGCCCTGGCGGGTCGGGATGGCCGCGGTGGCGCTGCTGCTCGCCTCGTACGTGCTGTTCGCGGCCGTCATCATCGCGTTGACCGGGTCGGCCTCCGAGGCCGGTGCGGTCTTCGTGTGCTCCCTGTTGGTGATCGGCTGCGCCCTGCGGCTGCTGCGGATGGGGGTGTGGGTGAGCGACCGCGGGCTGCGGCACGTGGGTTTCCTGTTCACGCGCACGCTGCCCTGGGAGCGCGTCGTGGCGGTGCGGACCGCGCAGCAGCCGGTGCGCTGGCTGGGCCTGCCGCGGACCGTCCAGGGGCAGGCCCTGACCGTCGTGCGGCGGGACCGGCCCGCGGGTGAGGTCGTGCCGTTGCTGACGACGCACGGGGCGGACTTCCTGGCGCGCGCCGAGGCGTTCGACCGGGCGGCGGACGCCATCGAGGCGTGGGCCGCGGAGAACCGGCGCGGCTGATCCCGCGAGCGTACGGAGGAGGGGCCGGCCCGCAGCGACTGCGGGCCGGCCCCTCCTCCGTTTCGGTTTCACGTGCGGGTCAGGCGGCTTCGATCGGCTTGCCGTCGTGGAGGCCGATCGCGCGTTGCATCGCCTTGCGGGCCCTCGGGGTGTCGCGGGCGTCGTGGTAGGCGACGGCGAGGCGGAACCAGGTGCGCCAGTCGTCGGGGGCCGCCTCGGTCTCGGCCTTGCGCAGGGCGAAGACCTCGTCGGCCGACTCGCGGTCGACGCGGCCGGCCGGGGTGCGCTTGAGGTCGTCGACGGGCAGACCGCCCTCGGCGTCGAGTTCGGCGGCGAGGGCGTTGGCCTTGCGGACGAACTGGGTGTTCTTCCACAGGAACCACACGCCGATGACCGGCAGGATCAGCACCGCCACGCCGAAGGTGACGGTCAGCAGCGTGCCGGCCTGGATGAGCAGGACGCCGCGGCTGCCGACCAGGCCGAAGTAGAAGACCAGGACGGCGGCCGTTATGGCGTAGGACAGCTTGGCGCGCATCAGCCCAGCTCCAGGAAGTTTTCCAGGCCGAAGGTGACGCCCGGGGTGGTGACCACGCGGCGCACGCCCAGCAGGATGCCCGGCATGAAACTGCTGTGGTGGAGCGAGTCGTGGCGGATGGTCAGGGTCTCGCCCTCGCCGCCCAGGAGGACCTCCTGGTGGGCCAGTAGGCCGCGCAGGCGGACGGAGTGGACCGGGATGCCGTCGACGTCCTTGCCACGCGATCCGTCCAGGGACGTCGCCGTGGCGTCCGGTGCCGGGGCCGTGCCGGCTGCCCGCCGGGCGTCGGCAATGAGCTGGGCCGTACGCGTGGCGGTGCCCGAAGGCGCGTCGACCTTGTTCGGGTGGTGGAGTTCGACGACCTCCACCGACTCGAAGTAGGGCGCGGCGATCTGCGCGAACTTCATGTTCAGGACGGCCCCGATGGAGAAGTTGGGCGCGATGAGGACGCCTGTCTCCGGGGAGGCGGACAGCCAGCCGTTCAGCTGCGCGAGGCGCTCGTCGGTCCAGCCCGTCGTACCTACGACGGCGTGGATGCCGTGGCCGACGCAGTACTCGAGGTTGGCCATCACCGAGTCCGGCGTGGTGAGTTCGACGGCGACCTGGGCGCCCGTCTCGGCCAGCGTCTCCAGCTTGTCGCCCCGGCTCAGGGCGGCGACCAGCTCCATGTCCTCGGCGGCCTCCACGGCCCGGACCGCCTCGGAACCGATCCGGCCCCTGGCACCGAGGACCGCCACGCGCAGCTTGCTCATCACTTGCTTCCTTAAAGACGCTTACCGAATAGACGCAGAGGGGCGGGGGTCAGGCGACGGCCTCGTGCAGACGCGACGCCTGCTTGTCCTTGAGCGGGCCGATGACCGACAACGACGGACGCCGTCCCAGGATGTCGCGGGCCACCGCGCGGACCTCGTCCGGGGTCACGGCAGCTATCCGGGTCAGCATGTCGTCGACCGACATCTGCTCGCCCCAGCACAGTTCGCTCTTGCCGATGCGGTTCATGAGCGCGCCGGTGTCCTCCAGGCCGAGGACGGTGGAGCCTCTGAGCTGGCCGATGGCGCGGCCGATCTCGTCGTCGGACAGGCCGTGCTCGGCGACCTGGTCGAGTTCGTCGCGGCAGATCTTCAGGACGTCGTGGACCTGGGAGGGCCGGCAGCCGGCGTAGACGCCGAAGAGACCGCAGTCGGCGAAGCCGGAGGTGTACGAGTACACGCTGTAGGCCAGACCGCGCTTCTCGCGGACCTCCTGGAACAGCCGCGAGGACATGCCGCCGCCGAGGGCCGTGTTGAGGACGCCCAGCGCCCAGCGGCGGTCGTCCGTGCGGGCCAGGCCGGGCATGCCGAGGACGACGTGCGCCTGTTCCGTCTTGCGGCCGATCAGCTCGACGCGGCCGGCGGTGCGGATCGCGCGTCGGCCGTCGCGGGGGGCGATGGGCGTGGCGTCCGGGTTCTTGAGGGCGCCCGCCTTCTCGAAGGCCGCGCGGACCATTCGGACGACCTTGTTGTGGTCGATGTTGCCGGCGGCCGCGACCACGAGGTGGGTCGGGTCGTAGTGCTTCTTGTAGAAGCGGCGGATGCGGTCGGCGGTGAGGGCGTTGACCGTGTCGACCGTGCCGAGGACCGGGCGGCCCAGGGCGGTGTCGCCGAACATGGTCTGCGCGAACAGGTCGTGGACGCAGTCGCCGGGGTCGTCCTCGGTCATGGCGATCTCTTCGAGGATCGCGCCGCGCTCGACGTTGACGTCGTCCTCGAGGATGAGCGAGCCGGTGAGCATGTCGCAGACCACGTCGATGGCGAGCGGCAGGTCGGCGTCGAGCACGCGCGCGTAGTAGCACGTGTACTCCTTCGCCGTGAAGGCGTTCATCTCGCCGCCGACGGCGTCGATCGCGGAGGAGATGTCCAGCGCGGACCTGCGGCTCGTCCCCTTGAAGAGGAGGTGCTCCAGGTAGTGGGTGGCGCCGTTCAGGGACGGCGTCTCATCGCGGGAGCCGACGTGCGCCCAGATGCCGAAGGTCGCCGAGCGGACCGAGGGAAGGGTCTCGGTGACGATCCGCAGACCGCCCGGGAGGGTGGTCTTACGGACCGTGCCGATGCCGTTCGCGCCCTTGACCAGGGTTTGGGTACGGGCAACGGCCCGCGCCTCCGAAGAGGTGCGGGCCGTCGCCTTGGGGCTGTTCGATGTCACTGGTCGCCCGCAGCGGAGCTGCCGTCGGCCGCAGCGTCCTTCTTGTCGTCGTCCCCGTCCTCGCCCTCGATCACGGGGATCAGGGAGAGCTTGCCGCGGGAGTCGATCTCGGCGATCTCGACCTGGACCTTGGCGCCCACGCCGAGGACGTCCTCGACGTTCTCCACGCGCTTGCCGCCGGCGAGCTTGCGGATCTGCGAGATGTGCAGCAGTCCGTCCTTGCCCGGGAGCAGCGACACGAACGCGCCGAACGTGGTCGTCTTGACGACCGTGCCCAGGTAGCGCTCGCCGACCTCCGGCATGGTCGGGTTGGCGATGCCGTTGATCGTGGCGCGGGCGGCCTCGGCCTGCGAGCCGACCTGGGCACCGATGTAGATGGTGCCGTCGTCCTCGATCGTGATCTCGGCGCCGGTGTCCTCCTGGATCTGGTTGATCATCTTGCCCTTCGGGCCGATGACCTCGCCGATCTTGTCCACGGGGATCTTGACGGTGATGATCCGCGGGGCGTTGGGGGACATCTCGTCCGGCGTGTCGATCGCTTCCATCATCACGTCGAGGATGTGGAGGCGGGCGTCGCGGGCCTGCTTGAGGGCCGCGGCCAGGACGGAGGCCGGGATGCCGTCCAGCTTGGTGTCGAGCTGGAGGGCGGTCACGAACTCCTTGGTGCCGGCGACCTTGAAGTCCATGTCGCCGAAGGCGTCCTCCGCACCGAGGATGTCGGTGAGGGCGACGTAGTGCGTCTCGCCGTTGATCTCCTGGGAGATCAGGCCCATGGCGATGCCGGCGACGGGGGCCTTGAGGGGCACACCGGCGTTCAGCAGCGACATGGTGGAGGCGCAGACCGAGCCCATGGACGTCGAGCCGTTGGAGCCGAGGGCCTCGGACACCTGACGGATCGCGTAGGGGAACTCCTCGCGCGTCGGCAGGACCGGCACGATGGCGCGCTCGGCGAGCGCGCCGTGGCCGATCTCGCGGCGCTTGGGGGAGCCGACGCGGCCGGTCTCGCCGACGGAGTACGGCGGGAAGTTGTAGTTGTGCATGTAGCGCTTGCGGGTCACCGGGGAGAGGGTGTCCAGCTGCTGCTCCATGCGGAGCATGTTGAGGGTGGTGACGCCCAGGATCTGGGTCTCGCCACGCTCGAACAGCGCCGAGCCGTGCACGCGCGGGATGGCCTCGACCTCGGCGGCGAGCGTACGGATGTCCGTGACGCCACGGCCGTCGATGCGCTTCTTCTCCTTGATCACGCGCTCGCGGACCAGCTGCTTGGTGAGCGAGCGGTACGCGGCGGAGATCTCCTTCTCGCGGCCTTCGAACTCCGGCAGGAGCTTCTCGGCGGCGAGCGTCTTGACGCGGTCCAGCTCGGCCTCGCGGTCCTGCTTGCCCGCGATGGTCAGCGCGGAGGCGAGCTCCGGGCGGACGGCGGCGGACAGCGCCTCCAGGATGTCGTCCTGGTAGTCGAGGAAGACCGGGAACTCGCCGGTGGGCTTGGCGGCCTTGGCGGCGAGGTCGGCCTGGGCCTTGCAGAGGACCTTGATGAAGGGCTTCGCGGCGTCCAGACCGGAGGCGACGACCTCCTCGGTCGGCGCCTCGGCGCCGCCCGCGACCAGCGTGATGGTCTTCTCGGTGGCCTCGGCCTCGACCATCATGATCGCGACGTCGCCGTCCTCCAGGACGCGACCGGCGACGACCATGTCGAAGACGGCGTCCTCGAGCTCGGTGTGCGTCGGGAACGCGACCCACTGGCCGTTGATCAGCGCGACGCGGACGCCGCCGATCGGGCCGGAGAAGGGCAGACCGGCCAGCTGCGTGGACGCGGAGGCGGCGTTGATCGCCACGACGTCGTACAGGTGGTCGGGGTTGAGCGCCATGATCGTGGCGACGACCTGGATCTCGTTGCGCAGGCCCTTCTTGAAGGACGGGCGCAGCGGGCGGTCGATGAGGCGGCAGGTGAGGATCGCGTCCTCGCTCGGCCGGCCCTCACGGCGGAAGAAGGAACCCGGGATCTTGCCGGCGGCGTACATCCGCTCCTCGACGTCCACCGTGAGGGGGAAGAAGTCGAGCTGGTCCTTGGGGTTCTTGGAGGCGGTGGTGGCCGACAGCACCATGGTGTCGTCGTCCAGATACGCCACGGCGGAGCCGGCGGCCTGCTTGGCCAGGCGGCCCGTCTCGAAGCGGATGGTGCGGGTGCCGAAGGAACCGTTGTCGATGACGGCCTCGGCGTAGTGGGTCTCGTTCTCCACTAGCGTTTTCTCCTCGTCTTCGTCCCTGGGCTGCCCGTGTGGCAGGGGGACGGTGGCGAAGAAGCGCTCCGTGCGGTGCGGGCCGGTCTTCGATCGAAGCACCCGGGGTTCTCTTTCCCGGGGGCCACTACCGAGGACCGGCGGCGGCTAGGCGCGCTTCTCCTCGTTCGGTGTGC
Organism: Streptomyces sp. NPDC001858; assembly: GCF_053594615.1. NCBI lineage: Bacteria > Bacillati > Actinomycetota > Actinomycetes > Kitasatosporales > Streptomycetaceae > Streptomyces > Streptomyces sp. NPDC001858. Next base: position 167,804 of record NZ_JBSFEV010000015.1, on the reverse strand, counting down.
GTGGTGACGTTTACCCGCAGCGAGTACACGTCATCACGCTGTGTCGTACCTATTGCGTTGTGCTACCACACTACAAAGCGTTGCCGACACTCCGCACGTTTCCGCGACCGCGGCAGGCGTGCGGTGGGCTTGCCAGGGGGCGTGCGGGTGCGTGCAGCCGGGTGCGTACAGCTTGCACGCAGCTGCACACGCAGCTACGTGCAGCTGCGTGCAAGCAAAAAGGAGCGGTCCCGATGGTCCCGGGAACCGCTCCCCTCACGGCGTGCTACTTGGCGCCGGCCGCACCGCGGCGGATGCCGAGGCGGTCGACCAGCGCACGGAAGCGCTGGATGTCCTTCTTGGCCAGGTACTGCAGCAGGCGGCGACGCTGACCGACCAGGATCAGCAGACCACGACGGGAGTGGTGGTCGTGCTTGTGCGTCTTGAGGTGCTCGGTCAGGTCCGAGATCCGGCGCGACAGCATGGCGACCTGGACCTCGGGGGAGCCGGTGTCGCCCTCCTTCTGGCCGAACTCGGTGATGATCTGCTTCTTCGTAGCGGCGTCGAGCGGCACGCGTACTCCTCGTAGTCTTTTCGTGGCCACCGAGTGCCCCCGGTCTGTGTCTCGGGGGAGCTTCCGTTACTCGGGAGGCGGGGTCCGCTGAGCGCGACCTCCAGGGCCTTCAGGCACTGCCTGAGGGTGTTTCCGGGGGTGCGTACACAAACGGCCAAGGGCCAGGGTAGCAGGAGGTGGCGAGCGCCTTCCCCTCAGTTCCCGATCCGCGGGGGCGGCGGGGCCTCGGCCACTAGGGTCTGTCCGGTGGATCGAGTCGCAGGAAAGCAGCGGCGACTGACCAGCCCGCGTGAGCGGGGTCTGGTGCGTGCAGCTGCAAGGCGGAGGAGGGCGTCGACGCGGAGCGTCGGCAACCGACGACAACGCGGCTGGGGGTCCCCCCTCTGGGGGAGGGCGTGCCAGACCCCGCGTCTGCGGCACGATCCGCCGGGCGGGCCCTAGGGTGAGCGCTCGGAATCGTTCGTGCAACGTAGGTCGTATGTGTGGAAGGGGTCGCTGCGGCATGACGGAGACGGAAGCGGAGATCAAGGCGCGCAAGGAGCGGGAGCGGGACGAGTTGTACGCGCTCGACATCTCCGGCGTCGAGTGGCGGTCCGCGCCGGGCACGGAGGAGCACGAGGAGCGCGTCGAGATCGCCTCGCTGCCCGAGGGGGCGGTGGCGATGCGGTCGTCGCTCGATCCGGGGACGGTGCTGCGTTACACCGAGGCGGAGTGGCGGGCCTTCGTGCTCGGCGCACGCGACGGCGAGTTCGATCTGGAGCCGACGGCGGGCGGTGGAGGGGCGGCGGCGGAGTAGCGGAGGGGTGGCGGCGGCAGCGGAGGGGTGGCGGCGGAGTAGCCGCTGACGCGGACGTCTCCTTCGTTCTCCTTCGCTTTCCTTTGTTTTCCTTCGTGCTTTGCGACGGTGTCGTGGAGTCGGGCAATGAGGCGTCGGCCTCGTCGCTCGACTCCTTTCTCTTTTTCTCCTCGTTGCACGGTGAGATCCGCGCTTCTCCCGTCGCCTGCACGGCACTTCAGACGCTATGGCCGTTTTGCGGCTCCTTCCTGGAGTACGTGACGTGGTGGACTGGTGCCCAGGGGCGGGCGGGCCTGCCGAGGCGGGCCGTCTGGTGATTAGGCTGGTACGGGGCGCGATGCCGGAAACCGTGGGGTGGGCGTCGGCGTCTCCGGGGGAGGGCCTGCATCCGACGACGTCAGACGGCCGCGAACCCACTTCGGACGACAAGTAACGGTCGCTTCGGCACGTATGAGGGTGCTCGACCACACCAGGAGGAATTGTGAGCAGCGATCGGGACGGGATGCGCGGGGGCTGGGCCACGCCCGGCGATGACCAGCCCGACGCGGAGGCCGGCGTCGAGACGACCGGTGAGTTCACCGTCGACTACGCGCCGCCGGCTTGGTACACGCAGAACGCGGGCGGTGGTTCGACTCCGGGTGCGGGTGCAGGTGTGAACGCGGGTGGGAGCGCCGGCGCGGGGGCGGGCACGGGGGCCGTGGCTCCTGGCGCGCCGCTCCCTCCGGCTGCGCCGCCGGTGCCGCCTGCGCCGGGTATGCCGGTTGCTCCCGCTGTGCCACCGGCGGTGCCGGCTGCTCCGGCGGTGCCTGTTGCTCCGCCCGCACAGGCCGTACCGGCTGCTCCTGGTGTGCCGGTTGCTCCGGCGGCAGTTCCGGGTGCTCCTGCGGTGCCGGGGACTCCTGCGGTGCCGGGGGCTCCTGTAGTTCCGGGGGCCGTCGCTGTGCCCGGTCTTCCGGTGGGCAGCGGGTTCGAGCCGCAGCCCCAGCCTCAGCCGCAGCAGTCGGAGGCGCAGTGGGGGGGCTTCGTGGACGACGAGGACGACGACTCCGACAACGGAGACCTGGAGAGCGGCGCCACCATGCGCTTCTCCGCGGCCGCGCTCAAGCAGGAGATCGCCGCGCACGCGGCCGCCGCTGCGCAGCCCGAGCCCGAGGAGCCGGCGGAGCCGAGCGCCGAGACCGTGGATTCCCCGGAGCCCGCGGAGGCCACGACCTCGCCTCCCACCGAGGACGCCGACGCCGACGGTACGGGCGGTGAAGGCGACGCCGGTCCGCAGGACGTCGTCGCCGAGGCTCCCGTGAGCGAGGAGACGGACGTTCAGGACGCGGTCCCTTCCAGCGACTTCCTGCTCGACGAGCCCTCCGACGCCATCCCTGCGCCTGCGGCTGCGGCCGAGCCGCAGGACAGCGTGCCGCAGGACGCGGTTCCCGCCGCGCAGCCCCTCTGGACTCCCCCGCCGGCCCCGCAGAGCGAACTGCCTCCGCTGCCGCCGTCGTATCAGCCCGCGGCGCCCGCACCGGCGGCACAGTGGCCGGCCCAGCCGCTGCCGCAGCCTGCCGAGGCCACGCCTGCGCCTGCGCCTGCGCCTGCGCCTGTCCAGCAGCCGCCTGTCCAGCAGCCGCCTGTGCAGCCGCAGGCGGCTCCGCCCGCGCCGGCCGGTTGGAACCCGGCGCCCCCGGCGGCACCGCAGCCCGGCTACGGCTTCCCGCAGCCCCCGGCGGCGCCCGCTCCCGCACCGGCGGCACAGCAGCCGCCCGCCCCGCAGCCGGGGTACGCCTTCCCGCAGCAGAACGCAGGTCCGACAGCACCCCCGGCCCCGGGTGCCCAACCCCACCCCGCGCCCCCGGTGCCTCAGCCCGGCGGATACGGCTTCCCGCAGCCCGGTGGCGCCCCCGTACCCACCCCGCCCGCCGCCCCCGGCGGCTACGGCTTCCCCCAACAGAACACGGATCCGGCAGCACCCCCCGCGCCGGGTGC
>NZ_JBSFEV010000015.1:0-164383 GCF_053594615.1 Streptomyces sp. NPDC001858 | reverse complement strand
CGCCCGGTGGCGCCCCCGTACCCACCCCGCCCGCCGCCCCCGGCGGCTACGGCTTCCCCCAACAGAACACGGATCCGGCAGCACCCCCCGCGCCGGGCGCCCAACCACACCCCGCGCCCCCGGTGCCACAGCCCGGCGGATACGGCTTCCCCCCGCCGCCCGCTCCCGGTGCCCCGGTCGGCCACGGCTTCCCGCAGCAGAGCGTCGGTCCCGTCGGGCCTCCCGGTGCTGCTGACGCCCAGCCCCAAGCGATGCCCCCGGCCCCGGACGCCCAACCCCACCCCGCGCCCCCGGCCCCCCAGCCCGGTGGATACGGGTTTCCGCAGCCCGGTGGCGCCCCCGTGCCCACCCCGCCTGCCGTGCCCGGTGGGTACGGGTTCCCCCAGCCGCCGCAGGCTCCGCAGGCGCAGCCCGGGGTTCCGCCGCAGGGCTTCCCCGGGCAGCCCGCACCGCACGGACCCGGGCTCGACGCGTCGCAGGTTCCGCAGCAGCCGGTCGATCCTCGGACCGGGGCCGCCTGGCCGCAGCCGATCCAGCACGATCAGCGGCAGCCGGTGAACCCCGGTGCCGCGCCGCTGGGTTACACGGCCGCGATGGAGCTGTCCTCCGACCGGCTGCTCAACAACAAGAAGCAGAAGGCGAAGAGCGGCCGACCCGCCGCCGCGTCCTCACGCTTCAAGCTCGGCGGGAAGAAGGAAGAGGCCGAGCGGCAGCGGAAGTTGGAGCTGATCCGGACTCCCGTGCTGTCGTGCTACCGGATCGCCGTCATCAGCCTCAAGGGCGGGGTCGGCAAGACCACCACTACCACCGCACTCGGCTCGACCCTCGCCACCGAGCGGCAGGACAAGATCCTCGCGATCGACGCCAACCCGGACGCCGGCACCCTCGGCCGCCGGGTGCGGCGCGAGACCGGGGCGACGATCCGTGACCTCGTCCAGGCGATCCCGTACCTCAACTCGTACATGGACATCCGGCGGTTCACCTCCCAGGCGCCGTCCGGGCTGGAGATCATCGCCAACGACGTCGACCCGGCCGTGTCCACGACCTTCAACGACGAGGACTACCGGCGCGCGATAGACGTGCTCGGCAACCAGTACCCGATCATCCTCACGGACTCCGGCACCGGTCTGCTCTACAGCGCCATGCGCGGTGTGCTCGACCTCGCCGACCAGCTGATCATCATCTCCACGCCGTCCGTGGACGGGGCGAGCAGCGCCAGCACCACGCTGGACTGGCTGTCCGCGCACGGGTACGCCGAGCTTGTGTCACGGTCGATCACGGTCATCTCCGGGGTGCGTGAGACCGGAAAGATGATCAAGGTGGACGACATCGTGTCGCACTTCGAGACCCGCTGCCGCGGTGTCGTCGTCGTGCCGTTCGACGAGCATCTGGCCGCCGGCGCGGAGGTCGACCTCGACATGATGCGGCCGAAGGTGCGGGAGGCGTACTTCAACCTCACCGCGATGGTCGCGGAGGACTTCATCCGCCACCAGCAGCGTCAGGGGCTGTGGACCAGCGACGGCAACCCGCCGCCGATGGCCGCCCCGCCGATGCCGGGCCAGCAGCTGCCGGGACAGCCGATGCCCGCACAGCCGATGCCCGGGCAGCCGTATCCGCAGCAACCCGGTCAGCCGTACCCCCCGCAGGGACAGCAGCCCCAGGGGCAGCCGTATCCGCCGCAGCAGCCTCAGCAGCCGCACCCGGGGTATCCGCCGCCCGGCTACGGCTACCCGCAGCAGTAGCCCGCATACGCCCGAAGGGCGGTCGGTGTCGCAGGACACCGACCGCCCTTCGGGCGTTCCGTTCGGGTCGGCTAGCCTGCCGCCGCCACCAGTTCCCGGCAGCGCTTCACGTCCTGGGCCATCTGCTCCAGCAGGCCCTCCAGCGAGTCGAACTTGGCCTGGCCGCGCACGAAGGCGAGGAAGTCGACGGCGACGTGCAGGCCGTAGAGGTCGAGGCCGACGCGGTCGATGGCGTACGCCTCGACCGTGCGCTCGGTGCCGTCGAACTGCGGGTTCGTGCCGACGGAGATCGCGGCCGGCATCGCCTCGCCGTCCACGTGCAGCCAGCCGGCGTAGACGCCGTCGGCCGGGATCGCGGTGTGCGGCAGCGTCTCGACGTTGGCCGTCGGGAAGCCGAGCTCCCGGCCGCGCTGGGCCCCGCGCACCACGATGCCCTCCACCCGGTGCGGGCGGCCGAGGATCTCCGCCGCGCCCTCGACGTCGCCCTCGCCGACCAGCCGCCGGGTCAGGGTCGAGGAGAACGGCTCGCCGCCGCCCGCCTCGCCGGACACGAACAGGTCGACCACCTCGACGTCGAAGTCGTAGACCTTGCCCTGCTCGTTGAGGAACTCGACGTTGCCCGCGGCCTTGTGGCCGAAGCGGAAGTTCGGGCCCTCGACGACGGCCTTGGCGTGCAGCTTGTCGACCAGGACCTTGACCACGAAGTCCGCCGGGGACAGCTTCGAGAACTCGGTGGTGAAGGGGACGATCAGCAGCGCGTCCACGCCGAGTTCCGCCATCAGCTCGGCGCGGCGGTGGTGCGGGGCGAGCAGCGGCGGGTGGCTGCCGGGGCGGACGACCTCGCTGGGGTGCGGGTCGAAGGTGACGACGACGACGGGGACGTCCAGTTCACGGGCGCGGTCCACGGCGTGCCGGATGATCAGCTGGTGTCCGCGGTGCACCCCGTCATAGGACCCGATGGTGACGACGCTGCGTCCCCAGTCCTCGGGGATGTCCTCCAAGCCACGCCAGCGCTGCACTGTGACCGCTCCTCGAACCCGTGTCCGTATCTATCCTTGCGACTTACGCAGGTCTAAGGGTGCCATGCCGGGTCTCCGCGCCCTGCATCGGCATGGGGCCTGCGACCCGGCGCACGGACTCGGGGCCGTGCGCTCACGCGGGCACCCGTACGCCTGCCAGGTTCTCGATCGTGCGGCGGGCGCTGGGGCCGACCACCACGGCCCACTCCCCCGGCGCCTCGGTGAGCCAGTCCACCACCTGGGCGGCGAAGCCCGGCACCTGGCGTCCGAGCTCGACCAGGGAGCTGTCGAAGCGGGTCGCGCCGTCCGGGGTACGCACGAGGAGCAGGCCGGTGCGGTGGACGAGGTCGCGCAGTTCGTCGCCGGTGCGCGCGGCGGCGGCGTGCAGGACGGCGACCAGGACGGCGGGGGCCCGTTCGTGCCGCAGGAGGTGCTCCAGGAGTTCGCGCCGGAGGGGACGGGACTGAGGGGCCCCGGGCGCGGCGAGCGCGCCGGCCAGGGCGGCGCGGACCTGCTCGGGGCCGTCGCCGTCCAGCAGGCCCGTGACCAGCGGGTGGAGGACGGCGCGGGCGGCGGGGCCGTGGTCGAGACGTCGGTCGACGTACGCGGCCACATGCCCGGCGGTCTCCGGCCGCCGCTCCAGCGCCTCCCGCACGAGGACGGCGACCCGGTGGGCCGGCGCGGGCGTGGTGACGTCGGCGAGGGCGCGCAGGACGCTGCCCGCGTCCGCGCGGTCGGGGCGGCCGAGCCGGGTCCTGAAGGCGTCCAGGACCGGCTCGGGGTGGGTGCTCAGGGCGGCGAGCAGCGCGCTCGGGGGCAGCTGCGGGTCGCCGGCCGCGAACCGCTCCAGCGCCTGCGGGAGGTACGGGGAGCGGGTCTCGGGGTCGCGGACGAGGACGGCGAGCGCGCCGCCGTGCAGCGGGCCGTCGGCGGGGCGGGCGAGCAGGGCGAGGGCCGCGTGGCGCAGCAGCCGGTGGTCGGCGTCCGTGCGCAGGTGCGGGGCGGCGCGCAGCCCGTACGTCATCGCCGCGGCCCGCCGGGCCGGGCGCTCGTCGTGCGACCACCGGTCGACGGCCCGGCACAGCGCGGACGGCTCCTCCTCCGCCAGGACGGAGAGCAGTTCGTCGGCGCGGGGGTGCGCGCAGTCGACGAGGAGTTCCGTGAGGTCGTCCAGCGCCCGGTGCCGGTGGGTGTGCAGCAGCGCCTGTGCGGCCGTGGCCACGGTGGCGTGCGGGGTCGCGGGCAGCGGCCGCTCGTCGTCGAACCAGTGGGTGAGGTACGGCTGGACGACGGTGGGGTCGGCGGCCAGGAGCCGGGCGACGGCGTCGAGGTAGCGGGGCGCGTCCGCGTCCTGCGGGGCGCCGTCGGCGACGACCAGGCGGCGCAGGAGGTCGAGGCGGGCGTCGGGCGGCAGCGCGAGCCCGGTCCAGAAGGCGGGGCCGAAGTCCGCGAACCGGCCGGTGCCTTCCGCGCCGGCGCCGATCAGGTCCGCCAGCAGGCGCAGGACACCGGTGTACGGCGTCGCGTCCGGGACCCGCAGGAGGGTCTCGGTGAGCAGCCGGGCGGCCCACCACGAGCCCGGCTCGGCCTCCAGGGCGTGGGTCAACTCTCGTAGCTGGGCGGCGAGTTGGTGCGGGCCCTGCTGGCGGGCAAGGAGCAGCAGGGCCTGGACGACGGGGCCGATGCGGTGGTGCGGGACGGGCAGCGGACGGCCGCCCTCCGGGGTGCGGCGGCGGTGGACCAGCGCGCGCAGCGCCTCGCCCAGATCGAGGTGGACGCCCTGGATCCAGTCGGCGAGTTCCTCGTGGGCGAAGCGGTAGCCGCCGCCCGCCGGCACCAGGAGGCCCTCGGCGAGGACGGCGGACGCCCAGCCGACGCCGCCGCCGAGCCTCGCCGGTGCGGGTCCCCAGGGGAACACCGCCTCGAACGCGGCCCGGTCCAGCTCGCCCTGCCCCGGTCCGAGGCTGCGCCGGGCGGCCTCGTGCACCTGGCCGGAGACCTTCGCCGCGAGCCGTCGTACGGCGGCGCCGCGCAGCCCGTTCTCGGCGGCGAGCCGGACCGCGATGCGCAGGCACATCAGGTCGAGGTAGGCGGCGAGGACGTCGTCGCGGTCGACGGGGGACCAGACGGGCGGGCCGGGCAGCGCGGCTCGGACCTCCGAGAGGAGGCGAAGCGTGAGGGGGTGCCGGTCGTCGGGGGCGGCGAGCGCGGCCTCGGGGACGGAGTAGCGGGCGCGGGCCTCGTACGCCTCCTCGGCGGTGAGGTCGCCGAGGCGGACGCAGGGCGGGAGCGGGTCTCCGGGCACGGCGCTGCCGTACAGCATCTCGGGCGGGAACTCCGCTCCCGCCCGCTCCCAGTACTCGCCCCGGCAGGCCACCACCAGCCGCGCCCCGGTCTCGCGCAGCCACTGCGCGGTGCCCTCGGTCCAGTCGGCGAGCCGGTGCGCGAGGAGCGGGGGCATCTCCTCGGGTCCGTCCAGGAGCAGCAGCAGCGGGCGTCCGACGGACTGCGCGAAGCGGGCGATCCGCTCGGGGGTGACGTCGCCGAGGTCGGCGGGGCCCGACGAGCCGGCGGAGGCGGCCACGATGCGGGCGGCTCGGACGAGGGTCCGGCGGGCGGCGTCGGCGAGGGAGTCGTCCTCGTCCTTCAGGTCGGCGCCGCGCAGCCACAGGGTGGGGGCCGGCGGTGCGCCCCGGTCGCGGCGGGCGGCGAGCGCCGCGAGTTCCGTGGTACGGCCGCTGCCGGGTGCGCCGACGAGGCCGAGGACGGCCGTCGGGCTCAGCGCGAAGGCGGCGAACTCCTGTGCGGGGGCGGCGCGTTCGACCGGTACCGCCTCGACGGTGCGGGATCCGCTCGCCGCGTGGCCCAGCCGGCCGGCGAGCGCACCGGGCGGGCCGTCCGAACCGACGGAGGTGGCCGCGAGCTCCAGAACACCCGCCAGATTGAGATCCGCCCCGTACGCCGGCACGGTGGCCGCATTGCGCGCAAGCAACTCAGCGAGAGGCCCGCCGCCGGGCACGGCCGCCGTGCTCGCCGCCGAGGGCTGCCCGATCGGCCAAGCACCGGCCGGAGCCCACGCCGGCGGGTGCCCCGCTCCCCCGCCGGCCCCGGGCGGGGTCGGGCGGGCGGCGGGCGGAGCCCACGCCGGCGGGGCGCAGGCCCCACCCGCGCCTGCGGGCACGGTCGCCGTGTTGCGGGCGAGCGGCCCGTCGCCGGCCGGGGCCCCCGCCCCGCCGCCGCGCGAAGCCCCCCGCGCTCCCCGCGAAGGCTCCGCGCCCGCTCCCCCGTCGGCCCCGGGCGGGGTCGGGCAGGCGGCGGGCGGAGCCCACGGCGGTGGGGCGCAGGCCTCACCCGCGCCTGCGGACACGGTCGCCGCGCCGCGGGCAAGCGGCTCGGCCAGGGCCCCGCCGTCGGCCGCAGCCCCGGCCCCGCCGCCGCCCGGAACCCCCCGTGCTCCCCACGAAGGCGCCGCATCCGTGCCCCCGCCGGCCCCGGACGCGGTCGCCGTGCCGCGCGCCGAGGGCTGACCCGTCGGGCGGGCGGCGCCCGGAGCCCACGGCGGTGGGGTGCGGGTGTCATCCGCGCCTGCGGGCACGGTGGTCGCGTTGCGGGCGGGCGGCTTGTCGCCGGCCGGGGCCCCCGCCCCGTCCGGAACCCCCCGTGCTCCCCGCGAAGGCGCCGCGCCCGCTCCCCCGCCGGCCCCGGGCGCGGTCGCCGTGCCGCGCGTCGAGGGCTGACCCGTCGGGCGGGTGGCGGGCGGAGCCCACGGCGGTGGGGTGCGGGTGTCATCCGCGCCTGCGGGCACGGTGGTCGCGTTGCGGGCGGGCGGCCCGCCGTCGGCCGGGGCCCCGGCCCCGCTGGCCCCGGGCCCGGTCGGGCGGGCCGTGGGCGGAGGCCACGGTGGTGGGGTGTGGGCCTCGGTCGCGTCTGCGGGCAGGGTGGCGGCCGTAGGGGGGCCGTCGGGTGCTGCTGTGCGGGGGCGCAGTAGTACGGCGAAGCCGGTGTCGCGGTGGCCGGAGCGGAGCGCTGTGCCGAGGACTGCGACGACCGCGCCGGTCTCGGCGTCGAGGACCGGTCCCCCGGCCGCGCCTCCGCCCAGCCGCAGCGCGTCCCGGCCCGAGGTGCCGATGGCCAGCTCCAGGGCGCCGTCCAGGTGGTGGCAGCGGTCGGTGGCCGTGTACGTCACGGACGTCTCGGTCAGCACCCGGGCCTCGCGCCAGCAGCCGGCGGCCAGCCGGACGTATCCGCCGGTCTCGGCGCCCTCGCGGACGGTCACCGGCAGCGGGGCGACGCCGAGGCCCTCGGTGCGGACGAGCGCCAGGTCGAGTTCCGGGAGGGGGGTGACCGCGTCGGCGGTCACCACACAGCTGCGGTCGCCGGCGGCGTGGAGCACGAGCCGGGGCAGGCCGTCGACGGCCTCGTGGCTGGTGATCACCGTGCCGTGGTGGTCGGCGACGAAGCCGGTGCCGCGCGGCCGGCCCGCGAGATCGCGGATGCGGACCAGAGAGGCGTCCTCGGGGGTGTCCTGAGGGGTGTTCTGAGTCGTGTCCTGGGGGGCTTCGCCCCTAGGGGAGTCGTGCCGCGGTGTCCGCGGGCCCCGTCCCGCCATCGCCGTACCTCCCGCCGCGCCCGCGTGCCATGGTTCCGACGGTAGGGGCGGGATGATCAGCGGGACAGATCACGCAGCGAACGCGCCCCCCTGCACTCCCTCGGTTCACTCCGAGCGCCTGCCCGGACGGGTGAATGAAAGCGGGACGTTGGATACACCCTAGGGGTGGGGGAACCGAGGGGGGACCGTGGAGCGGCGGCGCAGCACCACCCCGTGTTCGCCGCTCCACGGGCGGAGTCGAGCAGCCTCAGCCGAAGACGGCCAGGCTCTTCGCCTTGCCCTTCTGTTCCTCCACCAGGGCCAGAAAGCGGTCCTCGGGGTCGAAGACGGCGACGGCGCCCGCGCCCGCGTATTCGTCCGGCATCTCCAGGCGTACGCCGTTGAGGAGCAGCCGGGCGCGCTTGGCGTCCACGTTCCAGCGGGGGAACGCGGCGGTGGCCGCGTCGGCGATCGGCATCACGGTCAGCTCCTGCTGGAGCTGGTCGAGCGTCTTGGCCGAGTCCAGCTTGTAGGGGCCGACGCGGGTGCGGCGCAGCGCGGTGAGATGGCCGCCGACGCCGAGGTCGCCGCCCAGATCGCGGGCGAGCGCGCGGATGTAGGTGCCGGAGGAGCAGACGACGGACACCACCAGGTCGAGGACCGCGGTGCCGTCCGCGGCGACGGCGTCGCGGACGTCGTACACCGAGAAGGAGGAGATGGTGACCGGGCGGGCCGGGATCTCGAAGTCCTCGCCGTCCCGGGCCCGCTTGTAGGAGCGGACGCCGTCGATCTTGATGGCGCTGACCTTGGACGGCACCTGCATGATGGGGCCGCTGAGCTTGGCGATGCCGGCGTCGATCGCGTCCCGGGTGACCTTCGAGGCGTCCGTGGACCCCGTGATCTCGCCCTCCGCGTCGTCGGTCAGGGTCGTCTGACCGAGCCGGATCGTGCCCAGGTACTCCTTCTCGGTGAGCGCGAGGTGCCCGAGGAGCTTGGTGGCCTTCTCGATGCCGAGGACGAGGACGCCCGTGGCCATCGGGTCGAGCGTGCCGGCGTGGCCGACCCGGCGGGTCCTGGCGATCCCCCGCATCTTGGCCACGACGTCGTGCGAAGTGAAGCCCGACGGCTTGTCGACGATGACAAGGCCGTCGGGCGGGGTCTGCTTGTGGTTCATCAGGCGGAGTCGTCCGTCTCGTCCTCGTCGCCGGGCTTCTTGTACGGGTCGGCCCCGCCCGCGTAGCCGGCGCCCGCGGACGCCTCGCGGACCTTCTCGTCGGCGGCTCGCGCCTTGTCGAGGAGGTCGTCGATGGTGCGGGCGTTGTCCGGCAGGGCGTCGGCGACGAAGGCCAGCGTCGGCGTGAACTTCACGCCGGCCGCGCGGCCGACCTCGGAGCGCAGGATGCCCTTGGCGCTCTCCAGGCCGGCGGCCGCCGCGGCCCGCTCCTCGTCGTCCCCGTACACGGTGTAGAAGACGGTCGCCTCCCTGAGGTCGCCCGTCACCCGGGTGTCGGTGATGGTGACGTGGGAGCCGAGCCGCGGGTCCTTGATCCCGCGCTGCAGCTTCTGGGCCACCACCTGCTGGATGAGGTCCGCCAGCCTCTTGGCGCGCGCGTTGTCGGCCACTGGTCCGTCTCCCGTTCTTTCTCTTCTTGCGTTTCTTCTGGTCGGTCAGTCGTCTTCGCCGTGGATGCGGCGTCTGACCGACAGCAGCTCCACTTCGGGGCGGCCTGCGACCAGTCGTTCACACCGGTCCAGTACATCGGTCAGATGCTCCGTGTCACCGGAGATCACGGCGAGGCCGATCCTGGCCCTGCGGTGAAGGTCCTGGTCGTCCACTTCGGCCGCGCTCACCGCGTACTTGCGCTGGAGCTCGGCGACGATGGGACGGACGACGGAGCGCTTCTCCTTCAGCGACCGTATGTCGCCGAGGAGGAGGTCGAAGGACAGAGTCCCCACGTACATGTGTAACCGGTTCACCCGCCGGTACGGGATAGACGGCCCTGCCGCCATGAGACAGGGACATCAAGAACGGTACAACGATCCCGTCGGGCGCTCGACGGAGTTTTTCCTAGTGCATGCCTCGTGCATGCCTCGTGCCTGCGTCCGGTGCGCCGCCGGACGCCGCACCGGCCGACGGGGAGCGATCCCCGCCGGCCGGTGCGAACCTCAGGTGCTTACACCCGCGGCTTCTCGCGCATCTCGTACGTCGCGATGACGTCGTCGATCTTGATGTCGTTGAAGTTGCCGAGGTTGATACCGCCCTCGAACCCTTCGCGGATCTCGGTGACGTCGTCCTTGAAGCGGCGCAGGCCCTCGATGTTGAGGTTCTCCGCGATGACCTTGCCGTCGCGGACGAGGCGTGCCTTGGTGTTGCGCTTGACCTCGCCCGAGCGGATGAGGACACCGGCGATGTTGCCCAGCTTGGACGACTTGAAGACCTCGCGGATCTCCGCCGTACCGAGCTCGAACTCCTCGTACTCCGGCTTCAGCATGCCCTTCAGGGCCGCCTCGATCTCCTCGATCGCCTGGTAGATGACCGAGTAGTAGCGGACGTCCACGCCCTCGCGCTCGGCCATCTGCGCCGCGCGGCCTGCCGCACGGACGTTGAAGCCGATGACGATGGCTTCCGAGCCCATCGCGAGGTCGATGTCGGACTCCGTGACCGCACCGACGCCGCGGTGCAGGACGCGGATGTCGACCTCTTCGCCGACGTCCAGCTGGAGCAGGGAGGACTCGAGGGCCTCCACCGAACCGGAAGCGTCACCCTTGATGATCAGGTTCAGCTGCTGGACCTCGCCGGCCTTGAGCGCGGCGTCCAGGTTCTCCAGGGAGAACCTGCGGGTGCGCTTGGCGAACGCGGCGTTGCGCTCACGGGCCGCACGCTTCTCGGCGATCTGGCGGGCGGTGCGGTCCTCGTCGACGACGAGGAAGTTGTCGCCCGCACCCGGGACGTTGGTCAGGCCCAGGACCTGGACCGGCGTCGACGGGCCGGCCTCGGCGACGTTGTTGCCGTTGTCGTCGAGCATGGCGCGCACGCGGCCGTAGGCGTCGCCCACGACCATGGTGTCGCCGACCCGCAGGGTGCCTCGCTGGACGAGGACCGTCGCCACGGCACCACGGCCGCGGTCGAGACGGGACTCGATCGAGATGCCCTGCGCGTCCTGGCTGGGGTTGGCCCGCAGGTCGAGCGAGGCGTCGGCCGTGAGGATCACGGCCTCCAGCAGCGAGTCGATGTTCAGACCCTGCTTGGCGGAGATGTCGACGAACATGGTGTCGCCGCCGTACTCCTCGGCCACGAGACCGAACTCGGTGAGCTGACCGCGCACCTTGGTCGGGTCCGCGCCCTCGACGTCGATCTTGTTGACCGCGACGACGATCGGGACGTCGGCCGCCTTGGCGTGGTTGAGCGCCTCGACCGTCTGCGGCATGACGCCGTCGTTGGCCGCGACGACCAGGATCGCGATGTCCGTCGACCGGGCACCACGGGCACGCATGGCGGTGAACGCCTCGTGACCCGGGGTGTCGATGAAGGTGATCGCGCGGTCTTCTTCGTTGACCTGGGTCGAGACCTGGTAGGCACCGATGTGCTGGGTGATGCCGCCGGCCTCGCCCGCGATGACGTTCGTCTTGCGGATCGCGTCGAGCAGTCGGGTCTTTCCGTGGTCGACGTGACCCATGACGGTGACGACCGGCGGGCGGACGACCAGGTCGTCCTCGTCGCCTTCGTCCTCGCCGAACTCGATGTCGAAGGACTCGAGCAGCTCGCGGTCCTCCTCCTCGGGGCTGACGATCTGGACCGTGTAGTTCATCTCGCCGGCGAGGACCTCGAGGGTCGCGTCGGAGACGGACTGCGTGGCCGTGACCATCTCGCCGAGGTTCATCATCACCGCGACGAGCGACGCCGGGTTGGCGCCGATCTTCTCGGCGAAGTCGGTGAGGGACGCACCGCGCGACAGGCGAATGGTCTCGCCGTTGCCGCGAGGCAGCATCACGCCGCCGACCGACGGGGCCTGCATGGCCTCGTACTCCTGGCGCCTCTGCCGCTTCGACTTGCGACCGCGACGCGCGGGACCGCCGGGACGACCGAAGGCGCCCTGCGTGCCACCACGGCCACCGGGACCGCCGGGACGACCGCCGAAGCCGGGACGGCCACCGCCGCCGCCGAAGCCGCCGCCACCGCCGCCGGGGCCACCGCCGCCGGGACGACCGGCGAAGCCGCCGCCACCACCCGGACGGGCGCCGCCACCGGCACCCGGACCGCCGGGACGACCGGCGAAGCCGCCGCCGCCACCGGGACGACCGCCGCCGGCCCCGCCGGGACGACCCGCGCCGCCCGGACCGCGGCCGCCGGGGCCGCCGCCGGGACGCGGGCCGGCAGCGGGACGCTGCGGCATCATGCCGGGGTTGGGACGCGGACCGCCGCCGGGACGCGGACCGCCGGGGCCTGCGCCCTGCGGGCGGGGCATGCCGCCCGGAGACGGACGCGCGCCGCCCGGGGACTGCGGACGAGGACCGCCGCCCTGGCCACCGGGGGCCTGCGGACGGGGACCGGCGCCGGGAGCACCCGGGCCGCCGGGACGCGGGGCGCCCTGCGGACGGGGCGCCTGCGGGCGCGCCATGCCGGCGTTGCCGCCGGACGTGAAGGGGTTGTTGCCCGGACGCGGACCGGCCGGACGGGCACCGCCCGGACGAGCGGCGCCGGCGCCGCCGGGACGCTGGCCCTGCGCTGCGGCGGGACGCTGACCGCGGTCACCGCGCTCCCCGCGGTCGCCACGGTCCTGCTGACCCTGACCGGGCGCGGGACGGCCACCGGGACGGGGCGCGCCGGGGCGCGGACCCTGGCCCTGGCCCTGGGGGGCTGCGGCGGCAGGCTTCTGGGCGGCCGGGGCCGACGGCGGAGCGGTGAACTCCGGGGCGGCCGGGGCCGGACGCGGCGCGGGCTTGGGACCCGGCACCGGACGCGGGCCGGAAGCGGCCGGCGCGGGGGCCGAGGCGGCGGCCGGCGCGGCCGGAGCCGCGGGCGTCTGCGCCACGGGAGGCTTGGGGGCGGCCGGCCGCGGAGCAGCCGGGCCCGGACGGGCCGCCTGCGCCGGGGAGGGCGCGCCGGGCCTGGGGGCAGCCTTGCGGGGGGCGGGCTTGCCGCCGCCCTGGAAGGCGTCAGTCAGTTTGCGGACAACGGGCGCTTCGATGGTCGAAGACGCCGAACGGACGAATTCACCGAGTTCCTGGAGCTTGGCCATGACGACCTTGCTCTCCACCCCGAACTCCTTGGCGAGTTCGTATACCCGGACCTTAGCCACTTCGCTCCTTTTAGGTCCGGGTGTGTCCGGACCGTCGCTACTTCATGGGCGTACTCATCGCGTGCTCATCGAGTGCTCATCGCAATCTCGACCTACTTCCAACTCGCGGGGTACCAGAGCCGCACGGAGGTTCCGCGCGACGCCTTCTTACGGTGTTGCCTGTTCGGCAACGGTCGTCTGCTCGACGTACTGGCGCAACGCATTTGTGTCGAGTGCTCCCGGGGCTCGCAAGGCCCTCGTGAACGCTCGGCGGCGTACCGCCTGGTCGAGACAGACCGGGGCGGGGTGCACATACGCACCCCGGCCGGGCAGCGTACCGCGAGGATCGGGGACGCATGCGTCCTTGATCGCCACGATGCGCAGCAGCTCCGTCTTGGCCGCTCGCTCCCGGCACCCCACACAGGTGCGTTCAGGGCATGCTCCGGCGTGCGTCCGGCCAGACACGTCTAAGTCTACCTCCCCGTATCGACCTCACCCCTTTGGGGCAGGGATCGAACGGTTGTTGTCGTGATCTCAGCCCGGGCAGGCCGAGATCTATTCCCCGGACCTACTCGCCGGGCTGTTCGGTGTCCGGACGGATGTCGATCCGCCAGCCGGTCAGCCGGGCGGCGAGCCGGGCGTTCTGCCCTTCCTTGCCGATCGCCAGCGACAGCTGGTAGTCGGGCACGGTCACGCGCGCCGAGCGGGCCGCGAGGTCCACCACCTCGACCTTGGAGACCCGGGCCGGGGACAGCGCGTTCGCCACCATCTCGGCCGGGTCGTCCGACCAGTCGACGATGTCGATCTTCTCGCCGTTCAGCTCGCCCATCACATTGCGCACCCGGCCGCCCATGGGGCCGATGCAGGCGCCCTTGGCGTTCAGCCCGGAACGGGTGGAACGGACGGCGATCTTCGTGCGGTGACCGGCCTCTCGGGCGATCGCGGCGATCTCGACCGAGCCGTCGGCGATCTCCGGCACCTCCAGGGCGAAGAGCTTCTTCACCAGGGCGGGGTGCGTCCGGGAGAGCGTCACGGACGGGCCGCGCACGCCCTTCGCCACCCGGACGACGTACGACCGCAGACGCAGGCCGTGCGTGTAGCTCTCGCCGGGGACCTGCTCCTGCACCGGCAGGATGGCCTCCAGCTTGCCGATGTCCACGAGCACGTTCTTCGGGTCGCGGCCCTGCTGGACCACACCGGTGACGATGTCGCCCTCACGGCCGGCGTACTCGCCGAGCGTCGCGTCGTCCTCGGCGTCGCGCAGGCGCTGCAGGATCACCTGCTTGGCCGTGGTGGCGGCGATACGGCCGAAGTCGGACGGGGTGTCGTCGAACGTGCGGGGCTCCTGCCCCTCCTCGAGGTCCTCGGGGTCCTCCTTCGCCCACACGGTCACATGCCCGGTCTCCCGGTTGAGCTCCACGCGCGCGTGACGGCGGCTTCCCTCGGTGCGGTGGTAGGCGATGAGGAGGGCCGACTCGATCGCCTCGACCAGCAGGTCGAAGGAGATCTCCTTCTCCCGCACCAAGCCCCGCAGGGCACTCATGTCGATGTCCACGGCTACGCCTCCTCTTCCATCTCGTTCTCGTCGTTCTCGTCGGTCTTGCCCTTGCGGTTGAACTCGACCTGCACGCGCGCCTTGTCGATGTCGCCGAAGGCGAGTCTGCGGGCGGTGGCCTTGCGGCCCTTCACGCCCGGCACCTCCAGGTCGAGTCCCTCGTCGTCCACGGTCAGGATCCGGGCGACCAGCTCGCCGCCCTCGGTCAGCTGGAACCGCACCAGCCGGTCGACGGCGCGCACGTAGTGGCGGTGCTCGGTCAGGGCGCGCTCCGCGCCCGGGGTGCCGACTTCGAGGGTGTACTCGCCCTCGCCCATCGCGTCCGTCTCGTCGAGCTTCGCCGAGAGCACACGGCTCACATCGGCGATTGCGTCCAGATCCGCTCCGGTGTCGGAGTCGACGACGACACTCAGCACCCTCTTGCGTCCGACCGAGTCCACGGTGATCTCTTCGAGATCCAGACCCTGGGAGGCGACGAGCGGTTCCAGGAGCTCTCGCAGCCTCTCGCTCTGGGTGGTGCTCATCCGGGTGACTCCTCGGCCGCGTGTGCTGTTGTGGGATGGGGCGCTGTCTGGTCAAAGGGTATCCGGTCGCAGGGTGTGTTGCGGTCCATCCCCGAGCCCGGAGGGCGGCCGGAGCCGCGAACCCACGGTGCCGCTGACCGGTGCGGGAGGGGCGCGCGGGTACGGTGATCACGGGCCCGCCGCCCGTACTGACCGTTGGTGTCTTCCGTCGAGTTCCCGAGGACGTCTGCCGTGCCGTTCCCCCTTCCCAGAAGATCGCTGCTCGCGTCGGCCGCCGGGGCTGCGCTGCTCGTGGGCTGCTCCTCCGGACCCGAGGAGAGCGAGGAGAGCCCGGACGCCGGTCCGTCGGCCGAGGAGCGGGCACGCGCGCGTGGGGCCCAGGACAGCAACGGGCTGCTGGTGCGCTACGACGCCGCCCTCGCCGCCCATCCCGCGCTGGCGGGGCTCCTGGGACCGCTGCGGGCGGAGGTCGCCCGGCATGTGGAGGCGTTCGGGGGCCGCGAGAAGGCTGCTCCGTCAGCCACCGCCACCGCCTCCGCCGCTGCCTCCCCCTCCCCCACGAGCACCGCTTCGGCCGTGCCCGCGACGGAGAAGGACGCGCTGGTCGGGCTGGCCGGCGCCGAGCGGGCGCTGGCCGACCGCAGGGCCGCGGAGCTGGTGGACCTGCCGGGCGAACCGGCCCGGCTGCTGGCCTCGGTGGCGGCGGCCGGCGCGGCCCACGCCTATCTGCTGACGGAGGGGACCCGATGAGCGAGGCGAAGAGCGAGGAGCTGACGGCGCTCCAGGCGGTGCTGGCCGCCGAGCATGCCGTCGTGTACGGGTACGGGGTCGTCGGCGGACGGGTCGGCGAGGGACGGCGCGCCGAGGTGCGGGCCGCCTACGACGCGCATCGGGCGCGCCGGGACGCGCTGGTGCGCGAGGTGCGTGGGCTGGGCGTGGAGCCGGTCGCGGCGAGCGCCGGATACGCGCTGCCGTTCGCGGTGGCGGACTCCGCCGCGGCGGTCCGGCTCGCCGCCGAGTTGGAGGATCGGGTGGCCGGGGTGTACTCCGACCTGGTGCGGGCGGCCGTCGGCGCGCGGCGGGCGGACGCGGCGGCGGCGCTGCGGGAGGCGGCGGTCCGCGCGGCGCGCTGGCGCGGCGGGAGCGTAGCCTTCCCTGGTCTCGCCGAGCGGACGGGGCAGGCGGGGCCGACGGGTACGGATCCGGCCACCGCCTCGGGGACCCCGGCGGCGTAATCGGGACAGGGAAGGGAACGACTCGCGCATGGCTTTCGAACCGCCGCAGCGTCTGGTCAGGGCGCTCGGTGAGACGGCACCGGACGGTGACGGCTGGTTGGAGAAGCTGCCGGAGGCGGCCCGACAGGCCGTCGCTCTACGCGAGTTGACCGTGGACCGGGTGCAGGTGCCGGGCGGCCGGACCAGCCTGGTCCTGCTCGTGCGCCACGCGGACGGGACGCCGGCCGTGCTGAAGCTGGCCCCACCGCGGTTCCGGCCCGAGACCGAGCGGGCCGCGCTGGCGCACTGGGACGGCCTGGGCGCCGTCCAACTGCTGGAGGGACCTCAGCCTCAGCCGCAGGCAGCGGGGGCGGCGGGGGCGCTGTTGCTGGAGCGGCTGCATCCCGATGTGTCGGTGCGGTCGCTGCCGGAGGCGAAGGCGTTGCTGGAGGCGGCGGGGACGTTGCGGCGGCTGTGGGTGGAGCCGCCGGCCGGACATGCGTTCGGGAGTGTGGCCGAGCGGACCGGGCGGCAGGCGGAGGCGATGCGGGCGAGCTCGGACGCGGAGGTCGTCGCCCTCGTGGACGCGGCGCTCGCGGCCCGCGAGGAGTTGCTGGCGTCGGCCCCTGAGCAGCGGTTGCTGCACGGGACGTTCCGGCAGAGCAAGGTGCTGGCGGGTGAGCGGTCGCCGTGGCTGGCCGTGGGGCCGGATCCGGTGGTGGGCGAGTGCGCGTTCGATCTGGCCCGGCTGGTGCGGGATCGGGTGGAGGACCTCATCGCCTCGCCCTCGGGGGCGGCGATCACGCGGCGGCGGGTGCGGAAGCTGGCCGAGTCTCTGGAGTTGGATCAGGAGCGGGTGCGGGGGTGGACGCTTTTCCGGGCCGTGGAGTCGGGGGTGCGGGCGCGCCGGGTCGGGCGGTCTCGGGATGCCGAGCTGTTGCTGGAGTTCGCGGGCTGGTTGTAGCGGGCTGGGCTGTAGGGGGCTGGGCGGTTGCGGTGTCGCGGGCGGGCGGCGCCCCTTTGCCGGAGGTCCCCTTGCCGGAGGTCCCCGCAAAGGGGCGCCGGAGTCCGGCCGACGTGCCTCCCGAGCCTGCCGACCGGAGTCTCACGGGTCGGCCGTGCGTGGTCGGAAGTCGGTGGGCCGGGCGGCGAGCAGGGCGCCCTCCAGGGCCAGCAGCCGGGTGTGCCGGAGGATGTGGGCGGCCCGGTCCGGGTCCCGGGGGCCGTCGCGTTGGAGTTGCCCTGCGGCCGGGTCCTCGTGCGGGACGTGCGCGAACAGCGGGAGGTGGACGGGCGGGAGGCGCCAGGACAGCGGCCGTTCCCCGGCGACGAGCCGCAGCAGGTGCGTGCCGCCCGGTCCCTCGTCGGCGACCGGGGTGATGACGGCGCTCGTCGGGTGCAGCGCGGCCAGCCAGGCCAGGAGGTGCGCCCGGTCGCGGGCGACGCGGCTCAGTTCCCGCTCGTAGGAGTCGGCGTGCCGCTGCCAGCGGGCCAGTTCCCGCCGGCAGTCGTCCAGGTCCCGGGCGAGCCGGTCCGGTGGGTCGGCCGTCCGCAGTCGGCGCAGGAGGGCGGCGGCCGCACGGGCGGCGCGGGGTGGGGGCATCGGGTGCTCCGGTGGCGGTGAACGGGGGTCAGTTCTCGTCCCGCACCGGCGACAACGGCCCCAGGTACGCTTCCACGTTCGCGAGGGAGCATCGCTCGGGTCGGCCGTCGAGGGACAGCAGGGGCATGCCGTCGGGGTTGCGGAAGCCCTGGAAGTACCAGACGTCGCCCTGGGCGTCACGCTGCGGGAGCACCAGGTCGTAGGTCGTGCCGCCGAGCCGGAAGCGTCGTCGCTTCGCGCCGGTCGCGCCCGGCGGCGCGGTGCCGGCTCCGCGGGCCACGACCGTGACCGGGACGCCGTCGCGCTCCCCCACGGCGGTCACCGTGCGGGGGCGGTCGCGCTCGCCGACGGCGGTGACGCCGAAGTACTCGCGCCAGCGGGCCCATTGGGCGTGGTCGTCGACGCGGAGCAGGACCCGCACCCGGTCGCCGTCGACGCGGACGCCGTACGGGCCGGGGTGGTCGCCCAGCCGCCGCTCGATGGCGCGGGCGACCTCGCGGGCGCGGGCGCAGGCGGCGTCCCAGGCCAGCGCCTGCCGCTCCAGTTCGGTGACCGGGTGCGGGGGCCGGGACCAGCCGCCGCCCGGGGTCCGGTGCAGGAGCAGGGCGCGGGCGCGCCGGGGGGCGGCGAGGAGCCGGGCCGATTCCGGGGCGGCGGTCACACCGGCACCGCCTCGGTCACCCAGCGCAGTTGGCGCAGCGCGCGGTAGGTCAGCGTCTTGACGGCGCCGACGCTGCGGCCCATGGCCTGGGCCGTCTCGGCCGGCGTGAGCTCGTCGAGGAAGCGCAGTTCGACGCAGTGCCGTTGGTGGTCGTTGAGCGAGTGCAGCACGGTGCGGACCGTCTCGTGGGCCTCGACGGCCTCCAGTTCGCGCAGGGCGAGCGACTCGGCGGCCCGGCCCGGTTGCCGGAAGTCGTGGAACTCGGCGACGGGGGTCTCCAGCCGGGTGCGGCCGCGGCCCAGTTCGTCGAGGTAGAGGTTCTTGGCGATGGTGATCAGCCAGGCGACGAACGCCGTGCCCTGCCAGGTGTACGCGTCGATGCGGCTGAGAGCGCGGGCGAAGGCGTCCTGGGTCAGGTCCTCCGCCAGATGTCTGTCGCGGGTGCGGACGAACAGGTAGCCGTAGACGACGCGGTAGTGCTCGTCGTACAGGGCGGCGAACGCCTCCCGGTCGCCGGAGCGGGCCCGGGCGACCAGCTCGGGTTCCGGGCGGTCCCCGGGGGTGGCGGTGGTGGTGCGCTTCAGTGCGGGCATGACGGTCTCCCCATCTCCAATATTCATGTAGATGTAGATTCCCGGACGGGACGGCACCCTGTGCGCGTCCGGGATTATCTACAGTCTTCACGTAGATGCATATAGTGTCAAGGCGGTCACGGACCGCGAGGTGAGGGGCGCTCGGACCGCCCCCGGGGAGCACGGGGGCGCACGACGACACCACCGCATCGTCCGTGCTCCGGCGTGCATCCGAAGCTCGTGCCGACGGTCTTCGATCTACTTGCGCATGTAGATATCGATGACCGATCCTCTGAGGCGTGACGAACCAGCAGAGCCTTCCAGGAGACCCGGCCCCCGGCCATGATCCCGAGCGCCGGGACGAGGACCTGGCGGCTCTGCTCGAACGTCTCCTGGCGCAGACCCGGGGAAGGACGCAGAAGGACCTCGCGGCGGAGGCCGGCATCTCGTACCCGACGCTGAACGCGTGGATGAACCGCACCCGCGGCACCTCCCGGGTCGACCCGGAGAAGCTGCGGGCCATGGTCGAGGCGTTCCGGCGCTGGGGCGTGACCACCACGCCGAGGGAGTTCTTCGAGGCGGTGGGCCGCCCCGTGCCCGGTCCCAGCGGGGACGAGCGCGAGGCCCGGCTGCTGAAGCTGTACCGGCAATTGCCGGAGTCACGGCAGCGGGCCCTGCTCAAGGACGCCGAGGCGATGCTTCAGGTCAGCCGTATCACCTGAGACGGCCCCCGCGTTACGGATGAATATGACGAAAACCCCCACAGTCCCGGCGGCCATCGGTACCATCAGTCAGCCGCTGGCCTCCCGGAGCGGATTTCTGCGTGTTGTGGCGCATCCCTGGGGAGACTTCTGTGTGCATCCACCTTTGTATGGCAGACGATCTGCCGAGAATCGCGGTCTGGGACCCGGACGAGGTCAGCATCCGCGTGGCCAGGGGTTTCCAGGTCCGCGACGTGCTCCGGGAGGTCCGGGACATCCTCACGATCGATCTGGGTGCGCCCGCGTCGCGCGGCGATCTGCTCATGTGCTTCTGCGGCATGCGGGTGGAGATCCCGTGTGAACTCGCCGCCTCCCGCGGTGTCGCGGTGGAGGTCGGCTGACCCGCCGTCAGCCGTCCTGTGCCGGAGCGAGCCTGAGGGCGAGCACCGGGCAGTCGGCGGCGGCCCGGCGGGCCCGCTTCGCGGTCCGCGCGGGGACGGGGGCGCCGTCGACGACCGGGTAGCCCCACTCGTCCAGGGTGATGTGTTCCGGGAGGAAGTCCGCGCAGAGGCCGTGGCCCCGGCAGGACGTCCAGTCGATGTCGAGACGCTGGGCCGTGCTCATGATCGGCTCTCCTGGGGTACCGGCAGCAGGGGGGTTCGGTCGGTCGCGGTGCAGCGGCCCCGGGCGTGGGCGTCGACCTCGGCGGCGAAGGTCGTCAGCGCGCTGCGGACCAGGCGGACGGTGCCGTCGGGGTGGTGGCAGGCCCCTCGCCCCTCGACCAGGCCCGACCAGCGGGCGAGGTCGGCGCGGACCGTGCCCTGCGGGCCGGGGGCGGCCAGGGTGCGGAAGGCGGTGGCGATGCGGGGCAGACCGTTGAGGCAGGGACCGCACTGGCCGGCCGACTGCAGCGCGAGGTAGCGCAGGACGCGGGCGGTCTCGGCGAGGCCGCAGCGGTCGACCGGCAGCGCGGCGAGTACTCCGGCCCCCAAGCAGCCGGAGTCCAGGGTGAGTTGCGCGGCCTCGGGGGCCGGGATCCAGGTGCCGTGGTAGCCGCCGACGAGGACCGCCTGGACGCCCTCCAGGGGCAGCACCCGTCCGATGGGCAGCCCGTAGGGGGCCTCCACCACCCGGGGTTCGCGGCCCGGCACATGGATCGTGCACAGGACGCTGCCGGGCTGGGCCGGGGTGCCCGCCGTGCGGTACCAGTCGGCGCCGTAGCGGGCGACCAGCGCGAGGTGGGCCAGGGTCTCCACGTTCTGCACGAGGGTCGGGGCCCGGTGCACCCCGCGTTCACGGACCGGCGGGCGCTGGTGCGTGGGCAGGGCCGGCCCGCCGGAGACGTACCGGGCGAGGGCGGAGGCCTGGCCGGACAGGAACGACTTGGGCAGCCGGACGACCTTCACGGGCAGCGGGTCCGCGGTGCGCTGGACGAGGGCGGATTCCAGCCAGGTCGCGCCGTCCTCGACGGCGATGCAGGCCTCCCCCGCGCCGATCGCCCGCGCCGCTGTCTGGAGGCCGTCCAGGACGAGGTGGGGGGACAGCCGCAGCAGGGTCTTGTCCTTGTGGCTGGCCGGTTCGCCCTCGGCGCCGTTGGCCACGACCACCGGCGCGCGGCCGGTGCGCCGCCCGGCCTCGGCGACGGCGACGAGCTTGCGGTACGTCGGGAAGCCCGCGCCGCCGCGGCCGGTGAGGCCGGACTCGGCGACCGTGCGCAGCACGCTCTCGGGGTCGCCGAAGGCCAGGGAGCCGTAGCGCTGGTGGTGGGCGGCGAGGTCGGCGGGGGCACCGCCGGGGGCGAGGAGCCGAGGGGGCATGTACAGGTCCGGGAAGGTCGCGGTCACGGTCGGGCTCCTTCGGCGGTGCGCAGGAGGGCGGCGGGGGTCCGGCGGGCGACGCGGGCGGCGTGCGCGAGCCGGGCGGCGAAGGCGGCGACCGCGGTGGCGACGCAGGCCGCGGTCAGCCAGGTCATCCAGTCGGCGCCGGTGTCCGTGCCGATGCCGATGCCGTGCACGAGGGCGACCGGCCAGGAGGCGTACGCCAGCCAGTGGACGGCCCGCCAGGTGCGGTGGCCGAGGCGCTCGCGCAGCAGGCTGGTGACGAGGACGGCCAGCATCAGGTCGAAGGCGACCGTGCCGAGGCCCAGCCAGAGGGGCTGGTAGTCGGAGACGAACGGGACCAGGGCGTCGACGACCGTGATGTCCACATAGCCGTCCACGATCGCCGTCGTGATGTGCAGGGCCAGGAAGGCGGTCGCGGAGAGCGACAGCGTGCGGTGCAGGCTCATCGTGCCGAAGCGTGGCAGCCCGGGAACGCGGGCTCTGAGCCGCACCGCGACCCCGAGCAGGACGACGACCGTGAAGAGGACGAGGCAGACGGCGCCGGTGGCCCGGTTGGCGTACCAGAGGGTCTCGGAGGTCACGCGGCCGCTCCCCGCGCCGGGTCGGTCGGCCAGCCCGGCGTGGTGACGACCAGGCCGTCCTGGCTCACCAGCCGGGCCGGCAGGCCGAGCCGGGTCAGCCGGCGTTCCGCGCCCGCGCCCTTGACCAGGGCGGCCGTGGTCGCCGTGTTGGCGTCGGCGCAGCTGCGGGCGGCGACCGAGACCGTGCGCCACGGGGTGCGGACCGGGAGGCCGGTGCGGGGGTCGACGATGTGGTGCAGGTCGTGGCCGCCGCGGCGCCAGTTGCGGGCCGCGGTGCCGGAGGTCGCGAGGCCCCCGCTGTGCAGGCCCACCGAGTCGTACGGGCCCTCGGCGGGCGTCTCGTCGACGGGTCCCGTGACGTCCTGGACGCGGATCTGCCAGCCGCCCGCCGGGGCCGCCCCCGCGACGGCCGTGTCGCCGCCCAGACTCACCAGCACTCCGCAGCCGGCCGCCGCGGCCAGCGTCCGGACGGCACGGTCGGCGGCCCAGGCCTTGGCGGTGGCGCCCAGATCGAGGCGGACGCCCTCGGGGACGGTCACCGTGCCGGTCGCGCGGTCGAGGTCCACGGTGCGCCAGCCGGGGATGCGCCGGACCGTGAGCCGGACCGGACGGTCGTCCTCGCGGACGAGCCGGAAGTCGCGGTCGTAGCCGATGGCGTCCATCGCGGAGCCGACGGTGGGGTCCACGGCGCCGTCGGTGGCCTCGGCCGCGCGCAGGGCCACGTCGAGGGCCTCGGCGAGCAGCGGGCTGACCCGGACCGGGCGGCCCGCGGCGGTGTCGAGGGCGGCCAGCTCGGAGTCGGCGCGGAAGCGGCTGCAGGCCGCGTCGACCTCGGCGAGGTGCCGGGCGAGGAGCAGGTTGCAGGACTCCAGCAGGGCCGGGTCGGTGACGACCACGCGGACGGTGGTCCCCAGCGCCCGCCACTCCGCGGCGGCCGTGGTGCGGGACTCGGGCGAGGTGCGCAGCGCGGTGCTCATCACGACGCTCCCGACGTGGAGTCGGTGGAACCGCCGGATGAGGAGGACGAGGGCGAGGTGAGGCCGCTGTCCGAGCTGGTCGAGCTGTCCGAGCTGGTCGAGTCGTCGGTGCCGGTCGAGTCGTCGGTGCTGGTGCCGGTGTCGCTGTCGGTGCTGGCGTCGCTGTCGGTGGACGTCGTGCTGTCGGTGGACGAGCTGCTCGTGCTGGAGCTGCTGCTCGCCGTCGTGGTGGCGTCCGCCTGCATCGTGCCGACCAGGGCGAACACCCCGGCCGCCGCGGCCAGCGTCACGGCCGCGGCGAAGGCCGCCGTACGCCGTACGCCTGTGCGGACCGCCGCCGCGGCCCCCCGTTCGTCTTCTCTGGTCGCCATGACCGTTCCCCTCCCTAGTGACGCTCTGTCACGCACTACGGTCGGGGAACGGCCTGAGAGAAGTCTGTGAGCTCCCTTTATTCTCCCAGAGACGTTTCTGAGGAGTTCCTTCAGACGGTCACGCGGTCAGGCGGTCACGCGGTCAGGCGGGCGATCGCCTCGTCCACCGTGAGCTCCTCGCGCTCGCCGGTCCTGCGGTCCTTCAGTTCCAGGACGCCCTCGGCGGAGCGGCGGCCCGCGACCAGGATCTTCGGCACGCCCATCAGCTCGGAGTCGGTGAACTTCACGCCCGGGGAGACGCCGGCCCGGTCGTCGACCAGGACGCGCAGACCGGCCGCGCGCAGCTTCTCGGAGACGTCGAGCGCCAGCTCGGTCTGCAGGGCCTTGCCCGCGGCGACGACGTGCACATCGGCCGGGGCGACCTCGGCGGGCCAGCACAGGCCCTTGTCGTCGGCGGTCTGCTCGGCGAGGGCGGCGACCGCGCGGGAGACGCCGATGCCGTAGGAGCCCATGGTCACGCGGACCGGCTTGCCGTTCTGGCCGAGGACGTCGAGCTTCAGCGCGTCCGCGTACTTGCGGCCCAGCTGGAAGATGTGGCCGATCTCGATGGCGCGGTCCAGCTTGAGGCCGGTGCCGCAGTTCGGGCAGGGGTCGCCCTCCTGGACGACGACGACGTCCACGTATGCGTCGACCTCGAAGTCACGGCCCGCGACGACGTTCTTCGCGTGCGTGCCCTCCTTGTTGGCGCCCGTGATCCAGGAAGTACCGGGGGCCACCCGCGGGTCGGCGAGGTACGTGACCTTCTCGCCCAGGCCCTGCGGGCCGACGTAGCCGCGGACCAGGTCGGGGCGGCCCACGAAGTCCTCGGCGGTGACCAGCTCGACGGCGGCCGGGGCGAAGTGCGCCTCGACCTTGCCGAGGTCGACCTCGCGGTCGCCGGGGACGCCGACGGCCACGATCTCGCCGTCGACCTTCACGAGGAGGTTCTTGAGGGTGTCGGCGGCCTGCACGCCGAGGTGGGCGGCGAGGGTCTCGATGGTGGGGGTGTCCGGGGTCGGGATCTCCTCGAGCGCGGGGACCGCGGAGCCGTCCACCGGCTTCAGTTCGTACGTGATCGCCTCGGTGTTCGCCGCGAAGTCGCAAGTAGGGCAGTCCGCGAAGGTGTCCTCGCCGGCCTCGGCCGGGGCCAGGAACTCCTCCGACTTCGAGCCGCCCATCGCGCCCGCCGTGGCGGCGCAGATGCGGTAGTCGAGGCCGAGGCGCGCGAACACCTTCTGGTAGGCCTCGCGGTGCAGGGCGTAGGACTTCGCGAGGCCCTCGTCCTCGGTGTCGAAGGAGTAGGAGTCCTTCATCAGGAACTCGCGGCCGCGCAGGATGCCGGCGCGGGGGCGGGCCTCGTCACGGAACTTCGTCTGGATCTGGTAGAGGATGACCGGCAGGTCCTTGTAGGAGGACGCCTGGTCTTTCACGATCAGCGTGAAGATCTCCTCGTGCGTCGGGCCGAGGAGGTAGTCGCCGCCCTTGCGGTCGTTCAGACGGAACAGCTCCGGGCCGTACTCGTCCCAGCGGCCGGTCGCCTCGTAGGGCTCGCGGGGCAGCAGGGCCGGGAGCGACACCTCCTGGGCGCCGATCGCGTCCATCTCCTCACGGACGATCCGCTCGACGTTGGCCAGGACCTTCTTGCCGAGCGGCAGCCAGGACCAGATGCCGGCCGCGGTGCGGCGGACGTAGCCGGCGCGCACGAGGAGCTTGTGGCTGAGCACCTCGGCGTCCGCAGGGTCGTCGCGCAGCGTCTTCGCCATCAACTGGGACATGCGCTGGACCGGTGCGTTCGCCATGTTCTCGTACTCCTGCTGGGTACCTGCTGGGTCAAGGGTGATGGCTAGGAGGTTAGCCGGGAGCGCGGCATGCCCGGAAATCCGTTATGCACGGCGCAGGAGCGGGAGCGCCGCGCCCATCACCGCGTACGGGCGCGGGGCGCTGGGGAAGAGGACCCTGCGGGCCAGGTCCTGGTAGCCCAGAGCGTGGTAGAGGGCCCGGGCGGGGCTGTCCGAGTCGATCGCGGAGAGGATCGAGCGGGGCTCGGTCGCGGTGTCGGTGATCGTGGTGATCAGCGCCCGGCCCGCGCCGCGGTTCTGGAAGACGGGGTGGACGTGCAGCTCCGTGATCACGAAGGAGTCGTCCAGCCAGTGCTCGTTGCCCTGGGCCCGGAGGTAGGGCTGGACGACGGTGGACCACCAGTGGGTGCGGTCGTTGGGCATGCCGTACACGAAGCCGATCAGCCGGCCCTCGGGGGTCGTCGCGCCCAAGGCGCGCGCGCCCGGGTTCGTCATGTGGCGCAGGACGATCTGGCGTCTGACGGCCACTTCGTCGGGGCCCAGTCCGAAGGCGACGGCCTGGACTGCGAGGGCCTCGTCCACATGCGCGGGGAGGTCCAAGGGGCCGATGACGAGGTCCATGGCGGGGAGCCTACAGGGGGCTAAAAGAGCACGCTCATGAATGCGCCGACCTCCTGGAACCCCACTCTCCGGTAGGTCCGGCGCGCCGCCGTGTTGAAGTCGTTCACATAGAGGCTCACCGTCGGGGCGATGTCCGCCAGGGCGTAGCGCAGGATCGCCGCCATGCCGGGGGCCGCCAGGCCCTGGCCGCGGTACTCCGGGGCCACCCACACGCCCTGGATCTGGCAGGCCTGCGAGGTCGCCGCGCCGATCTCCGCCTTGAAGACGACCCTGCCCCGGTCGTCGAGCCGGGCGAACGAGCGGCCCGAGCCGACGAGTTCGGCGACCCGCGCCTGGTAGAGGAGACCGCCGTCGCCCGCCATCGGGGAGACGCCGACCTCCTCGGTGAACATCGCCACGCACGCCGGCATGATCGTGTCCATCTCGTCCTTGCGGATGCGGCGGACGTAGGGATCCGGGGCGATGTCGGCGGGCATGCGGTCGGTGACCATGAGGGGCTGCCGGGTGCGGATCTCGCGGGCCGGGCCCCAGTGGGTCTCCAGCAGGCGCCAGAGCTGGGTCGTCGGCTCGGCGGGGCCGACGATCGAGGAGCAGCGGCGGCCGGCCCGGCGGGCGCGGTCCGCGAAGGCGCGGACGGCGCGGGGGGTGGCGCAGATCGGGACCAGGTTGGCGCCGGCGTAGCAGAGGGACGTCAGCATGCCGTCCTCGTACCAGCCCCACATCTCGCCGCCGAGCCGCCAGGGGTCGAGGCCCGCGACCTGCACGCGGGAGGTCACGAAGGCGTTGGCTACGGGCTCGCGGTCGAGGACGGCGAGCGCGGCGTCCAGGTCGCTCGGTTCGAGGACCCGGGAGGTCGTCTGGGTCAACACGCGCGGGGCCTCACACTCAGGTCAGCTGATCCCCGCACTTTACCTGCGGAAGCTTTTGGGTGCCGCCCCGTGTTCTGGTTACCGGGGGTTGGTGCTCAGCGTCGGCTGGTGGTGCCGTGGCTGGGGGCTGCCGCCCCCAGACCCCCGCTGTCGGCCTGAACGGCCTCGTCCTCAAACGCCGGACGGGCTGGATTTCCTGGACCCTCGCTGCAAAGTGCCGTCCCGCTCTTGTCCTCAAACGCCGGACGGGCTGGTAGGTCAGCCTGCTACCGATACCGACGGTTCGCCCGACGGGACGCCGTCGGCTTCCATCAGTTCGGCCAGTTTCATTGCTTCCTCGATCAGGGTTTCGACGATCTTGGACTCCGGGACGGTCTTGATGACCTCGCCCTTGACGAAGATCTGGCCCTTGCCGTTGCCGGAGGCTACGCCGAGGTCGGCCTCTCGGGCCTCGCCGGGGCCGTTGACGACGCAGCCCATGACGGCCACGCGGAGGGGGACCTCCATGCCGGTGAGGCCTGCGGTGACCTCTTCGGCCAGCTTGTAGACGTCGACCTGGGCGCGGCCGCAGGACGGGCAGGAGACGATCTCCAGGCCGCGCTGCTTGAGGTTCAGGGACTCCAGGATCTGGTTGCCGACCTTGACCTCTTCGACGGGGGGCGCGCTCAGCGAGACGCGGATCGTGTCGCCGATGCCCTGGGAGAGGAGGGCGCCGAAGGCCACCGCCGACTTGATGGTGCCCTGGAAGGCCGGGCCCGCCTCGGTGACGCCCAGGTGGAGGGGGTAGTCGCTCTGGGCGGCGAGCTGGCGGTACGCCTCGATCATGATCACCGGGTCGTTGTGCTTGACCGAGATCTTGATGTCGTGGAAGTCGTGCTCCTCGAAGAGGGACGCCTCCCACAGGGCGGACTCGACGAGCGCCTCGGGCGTCGCCTTGCCGTACTTCTGGAGCAGGCGGCGGTCCAGCGAACCGGCGTTGACCCCGATGCGGATCGGGGTGCGGTGCTCGTTCGCCGCCTTGGCGATCTCCTTGACCTTGTCGTCGAACTGCTTGATGTTGCCGGGGTTCACCCGGACCGCAGCGCAGCCCGCCTCGATGGCGGCGAAGACGTACTTCGGCTGGAAGTGGATGTCCGCGATCACCGGGATCTGGGACTTGCGGGCGATCGTCGCGAGGGCGTCCGCGTCGTCCTGGGTGGGGCAGGCCACGCGGACGATCTGGCAGCCGGACGCCGTCAGCTCGGCGATCTGCTGGAGCGTCGCGCCGATGTCGGACGTGCGGGTCGTGGTCATCGACTGGACCGAGACCGGGGCGTCCCCGCCCACCGCCACGGATCCGACCTGGATCTGGCGGCTCTTCCGGCGCTCGGCAACCCTGGTCGGAACGGACGGCATGCCGAGAGAAATCGCAGTCATCTGCTGTGCAACCCCAAGTCGTGGATCAAGGCCCAGGTCCCGTCTGTGGCGGGTTCCAGGCTTCGAGATTACGGCACCGGGGCGGGCCGGAGCACATCACACCGGTCACCCGTCCAACCATGGGAGACGGCCCGGCACAAGAGTGTGCCGGGCCGTCGTGAACTCTGGGTGGCTAGGAGATTCTGACCGGGTTCACCACGTCCGCGATCAGGACCAGGATCGTGAAGCAGACGAAGATGCCCGCCACCACGTAGGCCACCGGCATCAGCTTCGCCACGTCGAAGGGGCCCGGGTCGGGGCGCTTGAGGACCTTCGCCGTCTTGCGGCGCAGGGACTCCCACAGGGCGCCCGCCATGTGTCCGCCGTCCAGGGGCAGCAGCGGGAGCATGTTGAAGAGGAACAGGGAGAGGTTGAAGCCGGCGACCAGCATCACGGCCAGGGCCAGCTGCTGGGAGGCCGGGATGTCCAGGGTGAAGATCTCGCCGCCGACGCGGGCCGCGCCGACCACGCCCATGGGTGAGTCGGGCTCGCGGGGCGCGCCGTCGAAGGCCGCGTTCCACAGGGCCGGGATCTTGCTGGGCAGGGCGGCCAGGGAGTCGACGGCCTCGCCGACCCGGTCGGTCATCCAGGACACGGAGTCGCCGAAGTCCTGCTTGACGACGCCGGTGGCCGAGCCGAAGCCGAGGAAGCCGGCCTTGACGTACTCGCCCTGGACGTAGGCCCCGTTGCCGTCCTTCTTCGCGACCTGGTTGGTGGCGATCGTGGCGTGCAGGGTCAGTTCCTTGCCGCCCCGGTCGACGACGATCGCGACCTCCTTGCCGGCGCTGACGCGGATCAGGTCGGAGAGGGTGTTCCAGTCGTCCGTCCGCTGACCGGCGAAGGAGACGATCTCGTCGCCCGGCTTCATGCCGGCGGCCGCGGCCGGGGAGGCCGGGTCGGTCGACTTGCACTTGTCGCGGTTCTCGGTCTGGGAGATGACGCACGGGGAGATCGAGCTGACCGTGGTGGTCTGCTGCTGGATGCCGAAGCCCATCAGGACCGTGAGGAACAGGGCCACCGCGAGCACCAGGTTCATGAACGGGCCCGCGAACATCACGATGAACCGCTTCCACGGCTTGCGGGTGTAGAACATGCGGGTCTCGTCGCCCGGTTGGAGCTCCTCGTAGGCGGCCGAGCGGGCATCCTCGATCATGCCGCGCCACGGTGACGTGGAGCGGGCGGTGATCTTGCCGTCGTCGCCGGGCGGGAACATGCCGATCATGCGGATGTAGCCGCCGAAGGGGATCGCCTTGATGCCGTACTCGGTTTCGCCCTTCTTGCGCGAGAAGATCGTCGGGCCGAAGCCGACCATGTACTGCGGCACGCGGATGCCGAAGTACTTGGCGGTGGACAGGTGTCCCAGCTCGTGCCAGGCGATCGAGAAGAGCAGGCCTACCGCGAAAATGACTATGCCGAGGATCATCATCAGGGCTGTCATGCACGCGCCTCCGCAGTAGCCGTCAGTTCCTGAGCCCGGGCCCGTGCCCAGGTCTCCGCATCGAGGACGTCCGACACGGTCAGTGAAGTTCCCGTCACCGGCGTGCCGTGCTCCTCCACGACCCGGGTGACCGTCTCCATGATCCCGTTGAACGGGAGCGCGCCCTTGCGGAACGCCTCCACACACTCCTCGTTGGCGGCATTGAACACCGCCGGGGCCGTGCCCGCGAGCTCGCCCACGTGCCGGGCGAGGTTCACCGAGGGGAAGGCCTCGTCGTCGAGCGGGAAGAACTCCCAGGTCGACGCCTTGCTCCAGTCGAAGGCGGGCGCCGCGTCGGGGACCCGCCGGGGCCAGCCGAGGCCGACGGCGATGGGCCCGCGCATATCGGGGGGCGTCGCCTGGGCCAGTGTCGATCCGTCCGTGAACTCAACCATCGAGTGGACATACGACTGCGGGTGCACGACCACCTCAATCCGCGAGAAGGGAATGTCGTAGAGGAGGTGCGCCTCGATGACTTCCAGCCCCTTGTTGACCAGGGTCGCGGAGTTGATCGTGATCACCGGGCCCATGGACCAGGTGGGGTGGGCGAGGGCGTCCTCGACGGTCACGTGCGCCAGTTCCGCCTTGGTGCGGCCGCGGAAGGGGCCGCCGGAGGCGGTGACGACGAGTCTGCGGACGTCGGCCCGGGTGCCGGCGGCCAGGGACTGGAAGAGGGCCGCGTGCTCGGAGTCCACCGGGATGATCTGTCCGGGCGCGGCCAGCGCCTTCACCAGCGGGCCGCCGACGATGAGCGACTCCTTGTTGGCGAGCGCGAGGGTGCGGCCCGCCTCCAGGGCGGCGAGGGTCGGCGCGAGGCCGATCGAGCCCGTGATGCCGTTCAGGACGGTGTGACAGTCGGACGCGGCGAGCTGGGCCGCCGCTTCGGGGCCGGCCAGCAGCTCCGGGAGCGGCTCCCCGGCCCCGTACTCGGCGGCGAGCGCCTCGCGCAGCGCGGGCACGACGTCCTCGCGGGCGACCGCGACGGTCCGCACCCGCAGCCGGCGGGCCTGCTCCGCGAGGAGGGCGACCCGGCCGCCGTTGGCGGACAGACCGCTCACCCGGAACCGGTCCGGGTTGCGCAGCACGAGGTCGATGGCCTGGGTGCCGATCGATCCGGTCGAGCCGAGGATCACCACGTCCTTGGGGCCGTCGCCCGCGACGGGATCGTAGACGAGGTGCGGGTCGGCGAGGGCAGGGGCCGGAAGCCCCGTCGTCCGCCCGGAGGGCGGGCCCTGCGGCGTCAGGTGCGTGCTCTCGGCGTGCCGGGCGGTGGCCCCAGTACTGGACGTACTCGGGTCAGCGCCCGGTGCGGCGAGAGTGCGTGCATGGCGTCGCGGGGCAGACGGGGCTTCCGGCCCGTGCCCTGGGGGAGCTGGACTGTCACTCATGCCCCCCATTGTGGCCGCA
Organism: Streptomyces sp. NPDC001858; assembly: GCF_053594615.1. Lineage (NCBI taxonomy): Bacteria > Bacillati > Actinomycetota > Actinomycetes > Kitasatosporales > Streptomycetaceae > Streptomyces > Streptomyces sp. NPDC001858. The sequence continues at coordinate 133,488 of NZ_JBSFEV010000015.1, read as the reverse complement.
CGCGGTGGTCGGCGGGACAGGGTGTCCCCCCAAGGAGGACACCCTGCGCTCTGGTGTGCGGTGGCTCACCTGATCGGGCGGTGGGCGTTCTCCCGTTCGCTCGGGCCGGGTGCGGCCTCGGCGATCCAGGGGCCTTCGCCCGAGGGGTCGACGATGCCCTGTTCCAGCCACTCGTAGGCGCCCGCCATGACGCCCTTGACGACCTTGCGGTCGACGCCGTCGGTGTTGCTCCACAGGCGGGTGAAGAGTTCGTCGACGCGGACGCGGGACTGGCGGCAGAAGGCGTCGGCGAGCTGGTAGGCCTCGCGGCCGTGCTCGCCGCGCGAGCGCAGCAGTTCCGCGCGCACACAGGCGGCGCTCATCGCGAACAGCTCCGCGCCGATGTCGACGATCCGGCCGAGGAAGCCCTGTTTGGTCTCCATCCGGCCCTGCCAGCGGGACATCGCGTAGAACGTGGAGCGAGCCAGCTTGCGGGAGTGCCGTTCGACGAAGCGGAGGTGGGGGGCGAGGTCGACTCCGCCGGTCTTGAACTCGCCGAACGTGCCCGGGAGCTGGCCCGATCCCGTGACCAGTTTCGGCAGCCACTTGGCGTAGAACACGCCGGCGTTCGCGCCCGCCCTCGCCTTGTCCTGGAGGGACTTGTCGGGGTCGATGAGGTCGCCGGCGACCGAGAGGTGGGCGTCGACGGCCTCGCGGGCGATGAGGAGGTGCATGATCTCCGTCGAGCCCTCGAAGATGCGGTTGATGCGCAGATCGCGCAGGAGTTGTTCGGCCGGCACCGCGCGTTCACCGCGGGCGGCGAGCGACTCGGCCGTCTCGAAGCCGCGGCCGCCGCGGATCTGGACGAGTTCGTCGGCCATCCGCCAGCCCAGCTCGGAGGCGATGAGCTTGGCCAGCGCGCCCTCGATACGGATGTCGTTGCGGTCCTCGTCGGCCATCTGGGAGGACAGGTCCAGGACGGCTTCCAGCGCGAAGGTGGTCGCCGCGATGAAGCTGATCTTCGCGCCGACCGCCTCGTGGTGGGCGATCGGCTTGCCCCACTGCTCGCGGGCCGCCGACCACTCGCGGGCGATCTTCAGCGACCACTTCCCGGCGGCCACGCAGGACGCGGGCAGCGAGAGCCGGCCGGTGTTGAGGGTGGTCAGGGCGATCTTCAGGCCCGTGCCCTCGGCGCCGATGCGGTTCGCGACCGGGACCCGGACCTGGTGGAGGCGGGTGACGCCGTTCTCGATGCCGCGCAGGCCCATGAAGGAGTTGCGGTTCTCGACGGTGATGCCGGGCGAGTCCGTCTCCACGACGAAGGCGGTGATGCCGCCCTTGTGGCCCTCGCTCTTCGGCACCCGGGCCATCACGACCAGCAGGTCGGCGACCACGCCGTTGGTGGTCCACAGTTTCACGCCGTCGAGGACGTAGTCGTCCCCGTCCGGGATCGCGGTCGTCGCCAGGCGGGCCGGGTCGGAGCCCACGTCCGGCTCGGTGAGGAGGAAGGCGCTGATGGCGGTGGTGGCACAGCGCGGCAGGAAGCGCTGCTTCTGCTCGTCGGTGCCGAACTGCTTCAGCGGCTGGGGCACGCCGATGGACTGGTGCGCCGACAGCAGCACGCCGATCGCCGGGCTGGCCGAGCCGATCAGGGCGAGCGCCTTGTTGTAGTACACCTGGGTGAGACCGAGGCCGCCGTACTTGGGGTCGATCTTCATGCCGAGGGCGCCGAGCTCCTTGAGCCCGTTGATGACCTCGTCGGGGATGCGGGCCTCGCGTTCGATGCGCGCCGCGTCGACCTTCGTCTCGGCGAACTCGCGGAGTTTGGCCAGGAACTGCTCGCCGCGCCGGACGGCCTCCTCGGAGGGGACCGGGTGGGGGTGGATGAGGTCGAGCCGGAAGCGTCCCAGGAACAGTTCCTTGGCGAAGCTCGGCTTGCGCCAGTCCTGTTCCCGGGCGGCCTCGGCGACCTGGCGGGCCTCACGCTCGGTGACGGTGGGTTTCTTGAGGGGTGGTGCGGACATGAGGCTCACCTCGCCGCGAATCGGGATCTCGGACCACATTGGTTACCGATGAGTGCTACTCGATCGTTGGTACCCGATCCCGGGCGAGGTGGCCACCCCACGCGTCCGCCTTCAAGCCGATGGCGACCGAGTCGGACCCGGTGTCCGGGCGGCCCGTTCCCTTGAAGGCCTCGGCGCCGGACTCGATGCCGGAGGCGTACGGGTCGTCGCCGAGCGGCTTGCGCCGAACGAGTGCCCGGGTCCGGTGGCCGCCGGGGCCCGGAAAGGTTGCCGTAGCCTTCTTCACCAATCCACCACAACGCCTTCATCACCGATCCCGCACAACCGGCTCTCCCGCAACCCGTTGTCGAAGCGCTTCGACAACCTATGGACACCCACCCCCGCTAGAGCTACTGTCGAACCACCCTCACCCGCCCCTGTTCGCAATGCGCACTGTCGAAGCGCTTCACAAAACTTGGAGAGCTGGATGGTCACCCTCGCCGAGGTCGCCCAGCACGCCGGAGTCTCGGCGAGCACGGTGAGCTATGTCCTCAGTGGCAAGCGGTCCATCTCCACGACCACCCGGCAGCGGGTCGAGCAGAGCATCCGCACCCTCGGCTACCACCCGAACGCGGGCGCCCGCGCGCTGGCCAGCAGCCGGTCGAACATCATCGCGCTGATGATCCCGCTGCGCACCGACATGTATGTGCCGGTGATGATGGAGATCGCCATCGCGGTGGCCACCAGTGCCCGCAGCCATGGCTACGACGTCCTGCTGCTCACCGGCGAGGAGGGTCCCGACGCCGTCCGCCGGGTCACCGGCAGCGGGCTCGCCGACGCGATGATCCTGATGGACGTCGAACTCGACGACGAGCGGCTGCCGTTGCTGCGCTCGACCGACCAGCCGTCCGTGCTGATCGGGCTGCCGGCCGACACCTCCGGCCTGACCTGCGTGGACCTCGACTTCGCGGCGACCGGCGCACTGTGCGTGGAGCACCTGGCGACGCTCGGCCACCGCGACATCGCTGTCATCGGCGAGGCCCCGGCGGTCTACGAACGGCACACCGGCTTCGCCGAGCGCACGCTCGACGGACTGCGGTACCGGGCCAAGGAGTCGGGGCTGCGGCTGCTGCACCGTCCGTGCGAGGGCGGGTACGACGCGATGGCCGTGACGCTGGCCCGGGTGCTGGACGAGCGGCCGGGCACCACCGGGTTCGTGGTGCAGAACGAGTCGGCGGTCGAGCCGCTGCTCGCGCTGCTGCGGCAGCAGGGCCGGGCCGTGCCGGAGGACGTGTCGGTGGTGGCGATCTGCCCCGAACAGGTCGCCGTGCAGGCCTCGGTGCGGCTGACGTCGGTCGCCATCCCCGCACAGGAGATGGGACGGCATGCCGTGGCACGCCTGGTCGCCAAGCTGGAGGGCCGTGGCAGCGACGAAGTCGTGCTGATCTCCCCCGAGTTGACCGTCCGGGCGAGCACGGGGCCGGCGCCCGCCACTTCCTGACCCACCCGGCCCGCCCCGCCCACCCGGCCCGCCTGACCCCGCCCGGTCTGCCTGGTCTGCCCGGCGCCGGGCCGCACCGACGGCGTCTCAGGGCGCCCCCATGTCTGCACCCCGTCTGCCCGCACTGCTTCTGCCTGCACTGCTTCTGCCGCACCGCTTCTGCCTGCACTGCTTCTGCCGCACTCCTTCGAGGGAGCACCCCACGTGAACCAGCCTGTCGAAAACCAGCCTCAGGTCAGTCTCGCGCAGTCGTCGCCCACGGTCGGCACCTTCCGCGAGCGCGGCGGCGCGCTGGAGTGGAGCGGCCGCCAGGAGACCCTGCGCGTCGAGCCGTGGGGTCCGGACGCCGTCCGGGTGCGGGCCCGGCTCGGCGGGCCGATCCTCGAAGGGCTGCCGGGCGCGCTGCTCGACGAGCCGCCGGCCACCGAGAGCAGCGTCAAGATCGTTGACGGGGAAGGGCAGTTGACGGTCGGCGCGCTGACCGTCGAGGTGAACGCCGAGGGGCTGATCCGCTTCCTGCGCACCGACGACGGCGCGGAGCTCCTCGCCGAGGACCGCGCCCACTTCTGGTGGCCGGGCTCGCGGCTCTACACGGCCGTGGGCAACGGCCACCACCGCCTCGAACAGCGCTTCGCCGCCTACGACGACGAGAAGCTGTACGGGCTCGGCCAGCACCAGCACGGCCGGCTGGACCAGAAGGGCCTGGTCGTGGACCTGGTCCAGCGCAACGCCGAGGTCTGCATCCCGGTGCTGACCTCCAGCCGCGGCTACACGCTGCTGTGGAACAACCCGGCGATCGGCCGGGTCGAACTGGCCGGCAACGGCACCCGCTGGGTCGCGGACTCGGCCCGCCAGCTCGACTACTGGATCACGGCCGGCGCCCCGGCCGACGCCCAGCGCCGCTACAGCGCGGCCTCCGGCCGCACGCCGATGCTGCCGGAGTGGGCGGCCGGCTTCTGGCAGTGCAAGCTGCGCTATCGCACCCAGGACGAACTCCTGGACGTGGCCCGGGAGTACAAGCGCCGGGGCCTGCCCCTGGACGCGATCGTCTGCGACTTCTTCCACTGGACGCACCTGGGCGACTGGAAGTTCGACCTGAGCGAGTGGCCCGACCCGGCGGCGATGGTCCGTGAACTGGAGGAGCTCGGCGTCAAGTTGGTCGTGAGCGTCTGGCCGTCGGTGTCGCCGCTGAGCGAGAACCACCCGGTGATGGAGCAGCGCGGCTACTTCATCGGCACCCAGTACGGTCCGATGGCGCACGCCGACTGGCCGGACAAGGGGGTCGCCTCGACGGTCCAGATCGCGTTCTACGACGCGACGAACCCCGAGGCCCGGGAGTTCGTGTGGTCGCGCATCCGCGACAACTACCTCGTCCCGTACGGGATCACCGCGTTCTGGCTGGACGCCTGCGAGCCCGAGCTGAAGCCCGGTTTCCCGGAGAATCTGCGCTACTGGGCGGGCCCGGGCCTGGAGGTCGGCAACATCTACCCGGCCGACAACGCCCGTACGTTCTACGACGGGCTGCGGGCGTCCGGCTCCGGCGACGAGGAGATCATCACCCTCAACCGCTCGGCGTGGGCGGGCAGTCAGCGCTACGGGGCCGCGCTGTGGTCCGGTGACATCGGCGCGGACTTCCCGACCCTGCGCCGGCAGATCGCGGCCGGGCTGAACACCGCGCTCTCCGGCATCCCGTGGTGGAACACCGACATCGGCGGCTTCCACGGCGGCGACCCGGACGATCCGGCGTACCGGGAGGTGATGGTCCGCTGGTTCCAGTTCGGGGCGCTGTCCCCGCTGATGCGGCTGCACGGCTTCCGCGACCCGGGCATGCCGCTGGGCCCGGACATGACGGGCGGCCCGAACGAGGTGTGGTCGTACGGCGAGGAGGCCGGCGCGGTCCTGGAGAAGTATCTGCGGCTGCGCGAGCGGCTCAAGCCGTACGTCCTGAAGGTCATGCGGGAGGCGCACGAGGAGGGGCTGCCGCCGATGCGGCCGCTGTTCCTGGAGTTCCCGGACGACCCGGCGACCTGGTCGGTGGACGACTCCTATCTGTTCGGCCGGGACCTGCTGGTCGCCCCGGTGCTGACGGCGGGCGCGACGGTCCGCACGGCCTACCTCCCGGCGGGCGCGACCTGGACGGACGCGTGGACGGGCGACGCCTACGAGGGCGGGGCGGCGGTGACGGTCGACGCCCCGCTGGACCGTCTCCCGCTGTTCCTGCGGGACGGGGCGCGGCTGCCGGTGGCCGAATAGTCGCGGGGACGCGCGAACACCCTTGTGACAGAAGGGGGTTGGCGGGGTAGAGGGCTGGGATCCGCTCCCTCCGCCGCTCCTCTTTCGCTCCCGGAAAGGGTGTTCGCCGTGTCCACCGTGTCCGCAGGCTCCGTCCCGCTTCCTCTCCCCCTGCCGCTCCCGCTCGCCGTGGCCAATCTCCTGCTGCGGGCGGGATTCTCCTCCCGCCTTACGCCCGACCGCGCCTTCGACCAGCTGGCCGACGAGGCCGGTCCGGTGGACGCGGGCTTCGCCGCCGACTTCCGGCTGCTGCTCGGCCACTGGGCCCGGGACGAGCACCTCACCCCGGTCGGCTGGTCGTCGGCGCAGGGGCATGTCCGCAGGCATCTCGCCAACCGGGCCCGGGTCCGGCGGCTGATCGCCGAGCACCCCGAGATCGCGCAGGAGCCCATCGAGCGGCCGGTGTTCGTCGTCGGCCTGCCGCGCACCGCCACCACGCTCACCCACGGGGTGCTGTCCCTCTCGGAGCAGCACCGATGTCCGCTCTTGTGGGAGTTACTGACACCGGATGTGGCGGGCACGCCCGAGCGGCGCCGCAAGGCGGTGCGGGCCGCGCGGCTGATGGTCGGCGGCATCGACCTCTTCGCCCCGCGCTACCGCGACATCCATCCGCTGGTCGCGGAGGGCCCCGAGGAGTGCACCTTCGCCCTCCCGCACACGATCATGCCGCTGTCCCAGGCCCGCATCCCGGCCTACCGGGCGGCGCTCGACGCGCGGGACTTCGTCCCCGACTACGCGTACCTCAAGCAGATCTACCAGGTGCTCCAGTACGGCCGGCCGCGCCGGCGCTGGGTGCTGAAGTCGCCGCTGCACACCGGGAACCTCGACGCGCTGCTCGCCGTCTTCCCCGACGCCACGCTCGTGTGGACGCACCGCGAACCGGCGGCCGTCGTGGCGTCCTTCTGCAGTCTGATCGAGCACGGGATGGCCATCACGCTGCGCCCGCTCGATCTGCACGGCCTCGGGGCGACCTGGCTGGAGCTGCTGAGCGACTCGGTGCGGCGCGGGATCGCCGCCCGGGCCGCGATCCCGCCCGGGGCGCTCGTCGACGTCCCGTACTCCTGGCTGGGCTCCGATCCGGCGAGCGGCGCCCCGAAGCTCTACGACGCCGTCGGCGCCCGGTGGACCGAGGCGGACGCGGCGCGGCTCCCGCAGGTCGTGTCCCGGCCGAGGGGCACCCGGCCGCACCGCTACGACCTGTCCCGGTACGGGCTGACCCGTGCCGACGTCGACGCGGCGTTCGCCGGGTACGACGCGCTGCGCGCCGAGGTCGACCGGGTGTAGGGCCGGCCGGCCGGCCTCGGCGCGCTCTGCGTCAGCCGCTGCTCAGCTGCTGCTCAGCTGCTGCTGACGGTCAGGTTGTCGGTCACGAAGTCCAGCCCGCCCGAGGACGAGGTGATCTCGAAGCCGAACTGCACGTCACCGATGGTCTCGTTGCCGAACCAGCCCTTCGTGTCCTTGATCCACTTGAGGATCGGGAGGATGTTGACGGTGCCGGACGACGAGTCGGACGTGCGCAGGAACGAGAACACCTCGTTCGCGCCGTTGCTGCCCTTGTACACGGTCCAGGTGTGGCCGCCGAGAGTGACGTTGCCCTGGGATGCGCCGAGGGGGCCGACCGCGCCGTTGTAGTTGACCCACAGCATGATCTCGTAGTCGTAGTCGGTGTCCCAGATGTCGTAGGACGTGTTGTAGGCGCCGGACGACGGGACCGTGACGTTGTAGCTGCTGGAGAGCGAGCCGAGCGAGGTGATCGTCTTGTTGATCACCTTCTTGGAGTTGGGGTACGACTTGATGCCGCCGGTGCCCGGGTGGTTGGCCCAGACTCCCCAGTTGGTGCCGGAGTTGGCCCAGACGCACTGGCTGCCGGCGCCGGAGCCCCAGATGTTGTTGTAGAGCGTGTAGCCGTTGAGGCTGGTGTTGCCCCACTGGTCGCAGGAGCTCCAGACGGCGGCCGAGGCGGGGGCGGAGGCCGCTCCGACGGTGATGCCGAGCGCGATCGCGGGGGCGAGCAGGGCCTTGACGACCCTGTTGCGGGTGCGTGTTGCCATGGTGTCCCTTCCATGGGTGGGGGGAGGTGCGGTGTGTTTCATGGGGGGTTGCCGCGTCCCCAGGTGAGGACGCGGTCTTCGCCGGCGACCAGGTCGAGGAACTCCATGTCGTCGGCGGAGTCGTCGGCGGAAGTCCGCAGTTCGATGCGGTGGGTGCGGTGCGGGCGGACGATCGCGCGTGCGCCCTCGGGGCCCCAGGCGAGGTCGAGTTCCGCGCCGAACCGGGTGCGCACGCCCCGGAGTTCGCCCGAGGGCAGGGCGGGAGTGGGCGCGGGCAGCAGGACCAGCCGGTCGGGCGTGGACTGGACGAGCGCCTCGACGAGCACCGCGGGGAGGGTGTGTGCGGCGTCGGCGTTGTAGACGTCGCGGCGGGGGTAGTGGGCGCTCATCAGGGAGGCGTGGAAGAAGTCGCCGTCCAGGACGCTGCCGAGGGCGGCGGCGACCCGGCGGCCGTCGCGCAGCCGGGCCGCGATCAGCGCGTGGTGGAGATGGCCGTGCGCGGAGTCGTTCTCGGCGCCGCGCAGTTCCAGGGCGCGGTGGGCGGCGGCCGCGAGGTCCGGGGTGTCGTAGGGGCTGATCTCGTCGAGCGGCCAGACGCCGTAGAGATGGCTGAGGTGGCGGTGGTCGTAGGTGTCGTCGAGGCCGGGCAGGGCCCATTCGGCGAGCGCGCCGTCGGCGTTGATCCGGTGGGGTGGGAGACGGTCGGCGAGGGCCAGCCAGCCGGGCGCCCGGTCGGGGTGGTAGGCGGCGGCGGTGCGCAGTGCGTGCCGGGCGGCGGACAGGTCCATGGCCGCGTTCAGGGTCCCCCAGCTGCCGCCCGCCGGACGGTTCTCGGGCGAGTAGGAGGGGACGACGACGAGTCGGCCGTCGGCGTCGGTGCGGGTGAGGAAGTCCTCGTAGAACTGGGCGACTTCGGCCAGGGCGGCGGCGGTGCGCGGGTCGTGTTCGCCGCGGGCCTCGTCGTGGTCGACGAGCGGTTTGAGCAGCCAGTCGGCGCCGGCGGTCCACAGGTGCAGCGGGTATTCGCGGCTGAAGTGGTACGTCAGCCCCGACTCGCCGTCGCTGTGCGCGGGTGCGACCGCGCCCCGGGCGCCGAAGACGGCTCGGGCGTTCTCCCGCCAGTCGTCGAACTGGCGGTGGATCAACTCGGCGAGGGCGTCGGTGACTTCGGGGAGCGCGGCGGCGGTGGCGGAGGCGGTCTGGAGGTTGACGTTGGCGTCGTTGGTGAACGCTCCGGACCAGGCGGTGTCCCAGTCGCCGGTCCACAGGCCGGTCAGCCGGGGCGGGTTGAGGCCGGAGGAGGACAGCAGGTGGTAGCGGCCGGCGGCGAAGAGGCGCTCCAGGAGTGCCGTGCTGCGGGGGCGTTCCAGCAGCTCGGAGCCGGGGAGGGCGCGTTCGGCGGGGTCGGCGTGCAGATCGAGGCGGACGCGGTCGTAGGCGGTGCGGTGGTGGGTGAGGTGGCGGGCGAGCAGGTCGTCGTAGGCCGGTGGCAGAGCGCTGAGGGCGTGCTGTTCGCGGGTGACGTCGAATGCGCCGGTGTGCCGGTGCACGCGGGTGAGCAGCAGGACGGACTCGGCGCCGGTGACCCGCACGCCGGGGTGGACGAGTTCGGTGCGGCCGCCGGTGGCGAGGACGAGGGTCAGGCCGGTGTACGCGCGGTCGCTGTCCGGGTAGCGGGCGCGCAGGGTGAGCAGCGCGCCGTCCCCGGTGCGGACCGCGCCCTGTCCGACGGCGAGGCCCTCGGGCGCGCCCGGGAGCCGGTGGTCCAGGGATATGTCCAGGTCGAGGCCGGTGACCTGGTGGACGATGACGTCGTCGGCGCGGGAGACGAAGACCCGGCTCGTGCCGCCCACGCAGGCGGCGGTGGTCTCGCCGGTGGTGAAGTCGACGGTGCGCAGGGAGCGGCGGTGGCGGCGCGGCTCGTCCGAGGCGGCTCTCAGCCGTAGCTGGAAGGCCGGGTGGAAGGGCTGGACCCATTGCAGGGGGCGGTGGTCGGTGAAGCCTTCGGCGGCGGTGGTGTCGCCGGCCAGCAACTTGTCCTGGAGGGCGGTGAGTTCGGACGCCAGCTCGGGTGGTCGGGCGTGTTCGGCGCCGTTGGGGCGGACCAGGGTGTGGTGGGTGACGACGACCCGGTCGTCGTACGGGTCGCCGAACACGAGGGCGCCGTGCCGGCCGTTGCCGCTGAGGAAGGCGTCCTCCCAGCGGGCGGCGGGCCGGTGCTCCCAGGTTCCGTGCACGGGTCCGGCGGCGGTGCTCTCGCCGGTGACGAGGTTGCGGGGGAGGTCGGTCATGAGCGCAACACCACCACGCCGTAGCGGCCGAGGGTGATCTCGTCGGTGAAGGTCGTGCCGGTCAGCAGGTCGTGGTGGGCGCCCGGGAGCCGGACGGTGACCGGGTCGCGGCCGTGGTGGAGGAGGAACAGCAGTTCGCCCCGGCGTACGGCCTCGACGCCCGGCGGGAGGCCTTCGGCGACGGGCCGGACGCCCGCGTCGGCGGCGATACGGGCGAGCAGCGTGCGCAGGGCGTCGGGCTCGGGCAGCGTGGAGACGTACCAGGCGCGGTCGTTGCGCAGCACGGCGGGCAGTCCGTCGAGCTCACCGCCCTGGTAGCGGGCTTGCACCGCGTCCGGGTCGGCTGCTTCCAGCTCCTCCGACCACAGGGTCCCGCGGAAGCCGTCGGTCTCGACGCGTTCGTCCGCGTCCAGCGGCCACCACTCGTGCAGGGTGCGGATGCCGAACAGCTCGCGCAGCCGGGCGTCCATGCCGCCGGGGCGGACCCGGTCGTCGGCGTCGGCGACGCCGGTCAGGAAGCCGGCCACGAGAGTGCCGCCGCCGTGGACGTGGGCGAGGAGGTTGTCGATCGCCGCGTCCGTCATGGCGTAGAGCTGGGGGACGACGAGCAGCCGGTAGCCGGTGAGGTCGTGTTCGGGGTGGGCGAAGTCGGTGGCCAGACCGGCCTCCCACAGCGCGCGATGCCAGGCGCCCAGCACGGCCGGGTGGTCGACCTCGTGGGAGAGGCGGCCTTCCTGGTCGCCCGCCCACCAGGCGTGCCAGTCGTGCAGGATCGCGATTCCGGCGCGGCTGTGGCTGCCGGTCACCTCGGGCGAGATCCTGGCCAGGTCGGCGCCGAGCTGCTTGATCTCCTGGTAGGTGCGGCCCTCCTCCCCCGCGTGGCTGACCATGCCGGAGTGGAACTTCTCCGCGCCCTGCCGGGACTGCCGCCACTGGAAGTAGCAGACGGCGTCCGCGCCCCGGGCCACGGCCTGCAGCGACCAGAGCCGGTTGAGGCCGCGCGGCTTGGGGTGGTTGACGCCCCGCCAGTTGACCGGTCCGGCGGCCTGTTCCATCAGCATCCACGGGCCGCCAGCCTGCGAACGGGTCAGGTCCTGGACGAGCGCGCCGTGCTGCGCGCCGAGCGGGTCGCGCGGGTCGGGATAGAGGTCGACCGAGACGACGTCCTCCTCCTCGGCCCAGCGCCAGGCGTCCTGGCCGACCCACAGCGGCATGAAGTTCGTGGTGACGGGGAGGTGCGGGGTGGCCCGGCGGACGATGTCGCGCTCGGCGGTGTAGCACTCCAGCAGCATGTCGGAGGTGAACCGCTTGAAGTCCAGCACCTGGGCGGGGTTCTTCAGGTAGTGGGCGTGGCGGGGGGTGTGGATCTCGACCCAGTCGCCGTAGCCCTGGCTCCAGAAGGCGGTGCCCCAGGCCTCGTTGAGGGCATCGAGGTCGCCGTAGCGCTGCCGCAGCCAGGCGCGGAAGCGGGCGGCGGCCTGCTCGCTCCAGTCGTAGGTGCAGTACTCGTTGTTGATGTGCCACATCGTGAGGGCGGGGTGGTCGCCGTAGCGGGCGGCGAGGTCCTCGGTGATGGCGGCGGCATGGCGGCGGTAGGTGGCGCTGGAGTGCGAGAAGTGCTGGCGGCCGCCCCACCACTCGGTGCGGCCGTCGCCGTCGACGGGCAGGGTGTCGGGGTGCAGCCGGCCCAGCCACGGCGGCGGGGAGGCGGTGGGGGTGGCCAGGACGACGCCGATGCCGGCCGTGTGCATCAGGTCCATCAGCGTGTCGAGCCAGCCGAACTCCCGTGCGCCCGGCCTCGGTTCGAGTTTCGCCCAGGAGAAGACGCCGAGGGTGACGGAGTTGACGCCGGCGGCCGTCATCAGACGGACGTCCTCGGGCCAGGTCTCCTCGGGCCACTGCTCGGGGTTGTAGTCGCCGCCGAAGAGGATGCGGCCGCGGGTGGCGTCACCGAGGGCGGGCCGCCGGTGCTCGGGCATCAGACGGGCTCCCCGTACTGGATGCCGCGCCCGTTGGTGGCGAGGTAGACCCGACCGTACACGCGCGGGTCGCCGACGATGGTCTCGCCGGTCCAGCCCCACTGGTGGGCGTCGTCGTTGATCCGCACCCAGCTCTGTGCGCCGTCGTCGGAGCGGTAGACGGCGGTGATCGCCTCCGTGGAGCCGACCTGGTAGATCGCGGGGTAGTCGGCGCCGGCGGCGGCCTTGCCGAAGCCGAGGGTGTAGGAGGCCCAGCAGCTGTCGACCCTGGCGAAGCTCGCGCCGCCGTCGGTGGACCGGTACAGGCCGTTCCACTTGGTGCTCAGCCACAGGTCGCCGGTCCGCCCCGGGGCCGCGACCAGCTTGAACTGGCTGTCCCCGGCGGGCAGTCCGGTCGCCCGCGCGGTGAAGGTGCGGCCGCTGTCGGTGCTGGCGAGCACGGTCCCGGTGTCCATGTCGTAGGCGTAGAAGACGGCCGGGTCGACCGGGTCGGCGACCGGCGTGGCGCCCTTGGGGAAGGAGGCGATCTCGGTCCAGGAGGCGCCGTTGTCCGCCGAGCGGTGGGCGGGGTACCGGGTGCCGTCCCAGTGCACGAAGGACCAGAGCAGCGCGGTGCCGTCGGCGTTCACGGCGATCGGCCCGGGGGCGTCCTCGGCCAGGGCGGGCTGGGCAGTGAAGGGCGCCCAGGTCCGGCCGCCGTCCTCGGAGTACGCGCCGTTGCCGTGGTCGCCCCAGCCGGTGCGCACGACGTAGGAGGGCTTCGCGGCGGCCTGGGCGAGGCCGGTGGCCGACCCGAAGACGGGGTTCGTGGCCATGCCGCGCGAGGGCGAGGCCGTGAGCCGCTCGTGGTAGAGGACGCCGATGTCCCGCGACCCGCTGAGCAGGTGCGCCTCGCCGGCCGGCGGCGACACCAGCTGGACGACGGACGCCTCCTCCAGGCCGCGGATCTGCGGCGCCCAGTGCTTCAGGTCCCGGGTGCCGTAGAGGGTCGCGCCGGTGCCGTAGACGAGGTGCCTGGAGTCGTACGGGTCGATGCCGACCGCCTGGATCCACCAGCCGAACTTGGGCGCGTCGGCGCCCCACCGCAGGTAGGGCGTCTCGGAGACGTCGAAGACGGCGGAGTCCTTGAGGGACGTCCAGCTGCGGCCCCCGTCGGTCGTGCGGTACAGCGTGTCGACGGCCGCCCAGCGGTTGTTGGTGGAGACGACGGCGGTGCCGGGGCGGCGGGCGTCGACGGCGACGCCGCCGTAGCCGAAGGCGTCGGTCCCGCCGGGCTTCGCGGGCGTCACGTCCGTCCAGACGCCGGTGGCGACGGCCAGTTTGTGCACGCTGCCGTCGGACTGGCCGTTGGGGCCGGGGGCATCGGCGTACGTCACGTACAGCTCACGGGTGCGGCAGTCGTAGGCGGCGCGGACGGGCGTCTTCGCGGCGGCGCCGGCGGGGGCGCCCGGGACGGCCTCCCAGGTGACGCCGTCGGCGGCGGTGCGGTAGAGGTGGGGCGTGGTGCCGTCGGAGTCGGCCCAGCCGGCGTAGAGGGTGCGGCCGACGGCGACGAGGAGGCAGACGCCCTGCCCGGAGGGGGTTGGGACGCCCGGGAAGCCGCTCGCGGCGGCCCAGGTGGCGCCCCGGTCCGTGGACTTCAGCAGCCCGTCGTGGCGGGTGCCCAGCCACAGGGTGTCGCTGTCGCGCGGATCGACCAGCAGCCGCTCCCCCATGCCCCGGCCGTCCTCGTTCGCGCCGAGTTTCACGGTGAGGTCGCTGCGGGTCCAGGTCGCGCCGCGGTCCTCGGAGCGCAGGACTGCTCCGTTGCCCGCCCAGACTTGCGCGTAGGCGCCGAGGGCGAGGTAGACGCGGTCCGGATGCGCCGGGTCGACGGCGAGGGCCTCGACGCCGAGGAGGTTCCAGTCGTCCCAGCCGAGGTGATCGGTGAGCGGGGTCCAGCGGGCGGCTCGGTCGTCCCACCGGTAGGCGCCGCCGATGTCCGTGCGGGCGTAGGCGAGGCCGCGGACGGCGGGGTGGAAGAGGACGCCGGTCACGAATCCGGTGCCGCCGATCACGGCGTTGCGCCAGCGGTAGGCGGCGCCGGCAGCCGCAGCCGTCTGCCCGGCGGGGAGCGCGGTGAGCGCGGCGGCGGCTGCGGCGCCGGCGAGGACGGTGCGGCGGGTGACGTGCATGGGAAACCTCGGGTGGGTGAAGTGGGTTCGGGGACGTCCGGTTGTCATGCGGCTGCGGATGGTTCGTGGCTGCTCGCGCAGTTCCCCGCGCCCCTTCAAGGCCGGTCCACCGCACGTGCCTTCAGGGCGCGGGAAACTGCGCGGCCGGCCACGACGGGCCCGCGGTCGCCGTGCGGCACCCGCCCCCGGGACGGCAGGCGCCCCCGGGACGGCAGGCGCCCGACTACCCCTTGACCGCGCCGGTCAGCATGCCTTCCTTGAAGTGGCGCTGGACGAACGGCGAAGCGACCGCGACGGGGATCAGCGCGAGGACCATCACGGCCATCTGCAGCCCCAGCGCGGAGAGTTCACCGGTACGGACGGCCTGCTGCAGACCGGTCGGCGCCTCGGTGTTCTTCTGGACCAGCTGGATGAGCACGTTCTGCAGCGGCATCATCTGCTGGTCGGTGAGATAGATGGACGCGTTGAACCAGGCACTCCAGTACCCGACCGCGTAGAACAGCGAGATGACGGCCAGCACGGCCCGCGACAACGGCATGACGATGGTCAGCAGGATGCGCAGATCGCCGGCCCCGTCGATGCGGGCGGACTCGGTGAGTTCGGGGGAGATCCCCATGAAGAAGGCCCGCAGCACCAGGATGTTGAAGACGCTGACCGCGCTGGGCAGGATCAGCGACAGATAGGTGTCGGTGAGGCCCAGCGACTGCACCAGAAGGTACGTGGGGATGAGCCCGGCGCCGAAGAACATCGTCGCCAGCATGGTCACCAGGAAGAACCGGTGTCCCAGACTGCCGCGCCGCGACAGCCCGTAGGCCGCGAGCACCGACACCGTCATCGAGAACAGCGTGCCGACGAGCGTGACGCCGACCGAGACCATGATCGCCCGGCTGACCTGGCCGCCGCTGAGCAGTTCCGTGTAGTTGACGAAGGTGATGCCCTGGGGGATCACGACCAGGCCGCCGGCCCGGTCGATCACCGGTTTCGGCGAGAGGCTGGTGACGATCACGATCCACAGCGGACCGAGCACGCCCAAGCAGCACAGGGCGAGGAAGCCGCCCTTCAGCGTGAGTCCGGCCTTGCCGGGCGGCTCGTCCCACACGGGGCGGGCGGGGGCCTTGAGGCTGCGGACGAGCTGCGTGTTGAGACTCACTTCTGGTACACCCCCTGCTCGCCCAGCAGATGCGCGAACTTGTTCGCGGCCAGGACGAGGCACACTCCGATGACTCCCTTGACGAGGCCGACCGCGGCCGCGTAGCTGAAGTCGCCGTTCTGGATACCCATGTTCCATACGTAGGTGTCGAGCACCTCGCTGGCCCCCACGCCGACCGCGTCCCGCTGGAGCAGGAACTGCTCGAATCCGACGCTCAGCGCGTCACCCACGCGCAGGACCAGCAGCAACGCGATCACCGGGCGCAGCGCGGGCAGCGTCACGTGCCACATGCGCCGCCACCGCCCGGCGCCGTCCATGGCGGCGGCCTCGTACAGGTCGGTGCTGACGGCGGCCAGCGCGGCGAGGAAGACGATGATCCCCCAGCCGGCGTCCTTCCACACGGCCTGCGCGGTGACCAGGTACTTGAACAGGCTCGCGTCGGTCATCAGGTCGAAGCCGCTCCAGCCGTGGTCCTCCAAGGTCTGCGCGATGATGCCCGCGCCGCCGAAGATCTGCTGGAAGACGGTGACCACGAGGACCCACGAGAAGAAGTGCGGCAGATACATGATCGCCTGTGCCACGGCCCGCACCCGGGGCCGGATCACGCTGTTGATGAGCAGCGCGAGGGCGATGGGGATCGGGAAGAACAGCACCAGTTGGAGCGCGAACAGCAGGAGGGTGTTCTTCGCGGCGTCCCAGAACAGCGGGTCGTCGGCCATCCGGGAGAACTGCTCCACCCCGACCCAGGGGCTGTGGAAGATCGCCGTGACGCCGTTGCTGGAGACGTACGGGTCGTAGTCCTGGAAGGCGACGACGTTGCCGAGCAGCGGGATGTAGTTGAAGAGCAGGAGCAGCACGATGACGGGCAGCGTCATGAGGATGAGTGCGCGGTCGCGGCGCAGCCGGATCCGCCAGGGGACCTTGGCGGCCTTGTCCGCCCTGCCTGCCTTGCCCGCCCTGCCCAGCCTGCCCGCCTTGCGCGGCGCGCGCCCCTCGGCCGCCGCCGTGGCGACCGCGGCCGCCGGTTCCTCGACGGCGGCGGGGGGACGGGTTCCGTCGGGTCTGCTCCCGGCCGTGAGGGACATCAGTTGCCGCTGCCGTTCTGGTCGATGAGCTGCTTGTACCAGTCGCGCAGCTTGTCGCCGCCGGAGGACTTCCAGGTGGAGACGGCGGCCTGTACGTCGGACAGCTTCCTGTTGCCGCGCACGTAGTCGATCTCCAGCTGCTCGAACTGGCTGGAGAGGCTGGCGTAGCGGGTCGGCTCGACGATGTTCATGCCGTACGTGGACGTCTTCTTCATGAAGGCGCCCATCCGCTGCTGCCACTCGACCTGCTTGCGGGCGACGTCGGGGAAGTCGGGGTGGGCGTAGTAGGCGGCCGGTGCGGACAGCATCACCCAGGCGTTGATCACCTCGGAGTTGCCGAGGTCGGTCTTGGCCGGGACGCCGTCCTTGACCGTGTAGTGGGTGCCCTCGACGCCGTAGTCGACGAGCATCCGCTCCTTGGTGCCGTAGGGCGCGGCCGCGAAGTCGGCGGCGGCCAGGGCGTTCTCGATCGTCGCCTTCGAGGCGCCCTTGCGGATCATCGACCAGATGCCGGCGGGCTGGGCCGCCCACAGCGACGGGTCGCCGCCGTCCGCGCCGAAGATGTCCATGCCCTCGATCGCGAAGTCCGGGTTGGCCGCGGCCTGTTCGGCGGTCTTGCCGTACCAGCCGGACATGTCGTTGTTGTAGACCAGGATCTGCCCGGCGGTGAACCGCTGGCCCGCGTCGCCCGAGCGTGCCTTGTCGTCGGGGTGGACCACACCCGCGTCGAACAGCTTGCGGGTCCACTCCAGGGCTTCGAGGTACTCGGGCTGCTCGACGCGGTAGGTCAGCTTGCCGTCGGACCCGAGGTGCCAGCCGATCGGACCGGAGCCGCGGACGCCGAAGATGTTCCACGCGGTCCAGTTCATGTCCCCGCAGGCCCACACCTTGGCCTTCGCGCTGGTGGCCTCCTTGGCCCAGGCGAGGAACTCGTCGGGCGACTTGGGGACGGCGTAGCCCTTCTCGTCGAAGATGTCCTTGCGGTAGTAGGGCACGATGAAGGAGGCGGTGGCGGCGGGCATCGGGATGCCGCGCAGCGCGCCGCCGAAGATGCCCATGCGCCAGGCGTCGGAGGGGATCGCGGCCAGGTTCGGGTACTTCTTGACCTTGTCGCCCGCCAGGTAGGGGCCGAGGTCCATGAACTTCGCGGTGACCGCGTTCGCGATCTTGCCGACCAGTTCCCAGCCGGGCACGACCACCATGTCGGGTATGGAGCTGGAGGCGAGGACGGCGCCGAGCTTCTGGCCGTAGGTGTTGCCGTCCTGGTTCTGCCAGGTGATCTTGGTGCCCGCGGCGGCGTCGAGCGCCGTGTAGTAGGCGCAGCCGGCCTTCGGCGGGGAACCCCAGAACGGGGACATGATCTTGAAGGAGGCGCCGGTGCCGAGCTTCTTCGGGACCGAGGCGGTCAGGGCCGCGAGGTCGACCTTGCCGGTGTAGCCGGACGCCGAACCGTTCTTCGACGGCAGGTCCGGCCGGGCGACCGTGCTGGCGACGAACGTCGGCAGCAGCTTGTTCGCGTCCTTGCCCGAGGTGGTGCCGTCGCGCGAGCCGCTGTCCGTGCCGCCGCAGGCGGACAGCAGCGGCATCCCTCCCGCCACCGCTGCGGTGGCGACCGCCGTGGAGGCGAGGAAGCTTCTCCGGCTGGGCCCGGAGGAGGCGGAAGCGGCGTTCGGCGTCATTGCGTCAACCCTTCATGGCGCACCAGGACACCCGGCGGTGGCCGTCGGCTGCGGTGTCTTCAGTGGATCTGGCTGAGCTGAAGCGGTCCTCCGACCATCGGCGACCGTGGACGACCCTGGACAGTCCTGGACAGCCCTGGACTGGGGCACGGGGGCCAACTCTTCGTCGAAGCGCTTCGATGTTGCTGCGAGGTTAAGTGAAGGGTCGGGGGCGCACAAGGGTCGCATCCAAATTCCTCCGAGGTGTCGGCGAGTGACCTGTTCTTATGCGCCACTTGAAATAGTGGCCCGGTCTCTTGACACCCACCCCGCGGTCGAATGAGCATCGAAGCGCTTCGAAAGAGCCCTCCCCGCTCCACCGCAAAGGGATCCCCACGTGACCGCACACCCGCCGCCCACGCCGCCTTTCCGCGATCCGCAGCTCCCGTTCGCGAAGCGCATCGACGATCTGCTGTCCCGGCTGACCCTGGAGGAGAAGGTCTCCTTCCTGCACCAGTTCGCCCCCGCCGTCGAGCGGCTGGGCATCGCCGCGTTCCGCACCGGCCAGGAGGCGCTGCACGGCGTCGCGTGGATGGGCCCGGCCACGGTGTTCCCGCAGGCCGTGGGGTTGGCCGCGAGCTGGAACACGGAGCTGGTGCGCCGGGTCGGCGAGGCGGTGTCCAAGGAGGTCCGGGCGATGCGCGCCCGCGACGAGCGCGTCGGCCTCAACGTCTGGTCCCCCACGGTCAATCTGCTGCGCCACCCGCTGTGGGGCCGCAACGAGGAGGGCTACTCCGAGGACCCGAAGCTGACCTCCGCCATCGCCACCGCCTACACGCACGGGCTGCGCGGCGATCATCCGACGTACTGGCGCACGGCCCCGGTCCTCAAGCACTGGCTGGCCCACAACAACGAGACGGGCCGGGACGTCACCTCGTCCTCGGTCCGCCCGCGCGTGCTGCACGAGTACGACCTGCGCGCCTTCCGGGAGACCGTCGAGGCGGGCGCGGTAGCCGGGGTGATGCCCGCGTACAACCTGGTCAACGGCCGGCCGAACCATGTCTCGCCGTATCTGCGCGAGCAGCTGCGCACCTGGACGGACGACGATCTGCTGGTCTGCTCGGACGCGGGCGCGCCCACCAACCTGGTCGAGTCCGAGCACTACTTCGACACCCACGAGGAGGCGACGGCGGCGGCGCTGGTCGCCGGCGTGGACAGCTTCACCGACCTCGGCACCGACGGCGCGACGGTCGTCGCCCGGGTCACCGGCGCCCTGGAGCAGGGCCTGCTGACGGAGGCCGACGTCGACACGGCGGTCCGCCGCCAGCTCTCGGTGCGCTTCCGGCTGGGCGAGTTCGACCCGCACTACGATCCGCACGCGGGCACCGGCGAGTTCGACACTCCGGCCCATCGCACGCTGGCCGGGGAGGCCGCCGAGCAGGCGATCGTCCTGCTGCGCAACGACGGGGTGCTGCCGCTGGCCGCCGACACCCGGATCGCGGTGGTCGGCCTGCTCGCCGACGAGTGCAAGCTCGACTGGTACAGCGGCACGCTGATCCACCGTTCCACTCCCCTGGAGGGGCTGTACGAGCGGTTCGGCGCGGAGCGCGTCGCGTTCGCGGAGGGCGTGGACCGGGTCCTGCTCAAGACCTCGGCGGGCACGTTCCTCAAGGTCCCCGCCGCCCCCGAGGCCGACGACGAGGTGCGCGGCGCGGAAGGCGCCCTGGACCCGGCGCTGCTCGCCGGCCGCACCGACCTCCCGCCGCTGACCACGGACGCCGTCGGCACGGAGCTCGCGCTCGTCGACTGGGGCGAGGACGTGCTGACGCTGCGCGCGCCGGACGGCCGCTATCTCTCCGTCGCCGAGGACGGCTTTCTGCGCGCCGCCGCCGACCAGCCGGGCGGCTGGATCGTCCAGGAGACGTTCCGTCTCGAACCCCATGGAAACGGTCACCTCCTGCTGCACCTGGGAACGGGTCGCCCTGTCTGTGTCGCCGCCGACGGCGTCAGGGTTGCCGGGCCGGACGAGGAGAGCGGCGAGCGTCCCGAGGTCTTCGAGATCGTCGTCGTCGAATCCGGCGAGGACGCAGTGACCCGCGTCACGGCCGAGGCGGATGTGGTCGTGGTGGTGGCGGGCAACGATCCGCACATCAACGGCCGGGAGACGCAGGACCGTACGACGCTGCGGCTGCCGCCCCACCAGGAGCGGCTGCTGGCGGCCGCGCGGGCGGCGCACGCGAGCACGGTGCTGGCCCTGGTGTCGGCGTACCCGTACGCGATCGAGCCGGGCCCGCTGTCGGCGGTGCTGTGGACGGCGCACGGCGGCCAGGCCGCGGGCACCGCCCTGGCGCGCGTCCTGGCCGGCGACGTCTCCCCGGCGGGCCGGCTCCCGCAGACCTGGTACGCGGACGACGCCGATCTGCCCGGCCTCCTCGACTACGACGTGATCGGCGCCCGCCAGACGTATCTGTACTTCGAGGGCGCCCCCCTGTTCCCCTTCGGGCACGGCCTGTCGTACGCGTCGTTCTCCTACGCCGACCTGGCGGTGCGCGTCGAGGCCGGCTCGGTGCAGCTGGCCTGCACGGTCGCCAACACGGGCGACCGGGCCGCCGACGAGGTCGTCCAGCTCTACACGCGCGCCGTGGACCCCTCGGTCACCCGGCCGCGCCGGGAGCTGCTCGACCACCGCCGGGTGCGGCTCGCCCCGGGCGCGCAGGCGGAGCTGTCCTTCGAGGTGCCGCTCTCCGCGTTCGCGTTCTGGGACGTGGCGCAGGGCCGGTGGCGAGTGGAGTCCGGCCCCTACGACCTGCTGGTCGGCGCGTCCAGCGCGGACGTCCGGCTGCGCACGACGGTGACGCTGGAGGGCGAGCCGTCGGCCCCGCGCCCGGTCCGCGGGCACGGCCTGGCGGCCGTCGACTTCGACGAGCAGAGCGGCACCGAGATCGTCGACCGCACGAAGACCTCGGGCGACGCGGTGACCCCGGTCGGGGGCGGGACGGGCGAACTGCTCTACCGCGCCTGCGACTTCGGCACGACGACGGGGGTGACCGTGAGCGTGGCGGGCGAGGGCGCGGTGGAGCTCGCCCTGGACGGCGGTCCGACCCTGGCCACGCTGACGGTCGACACGCCGACCGCCGGCCCGTACGACTACGTCACCGTCGACGCGCCCCTGCGCGCCGAGGGCGTCCACGATCTGCACCTCAGGCTGCGCGGCCCGCTACGGCTCGCGCGGGTCGGCTTCACCGGTTGAGGGGCCGGACCCGGCCGACCCGCAGAAGGGGCCCGGCACGCAGAAGGGGCCCGGCACCGGAAGGCATCGATGCCGGGCCCCTTCTCCGCGGAGCCTATCTGAAAATGGTTCCCATTAACTAGAGCGCGAGGCCCGTCAGGACCAGGACTCGCTCGTACGTGTAGTCGTCCATCGCGGACTTGACGCCCTCGCGGCCGAAGCCGGACTGCTTGACCCCGCCGTACGGCATCTGGTCGGCGCGGTAGGACGGCACGTCGCCGACGACGACACCGCCGACCTCCAGCGCGCGGTGGGCGCGGAAGGCGATCTGCAGGTCGTGGGTGAACACGCCCGCCTGGAGGCCGTACTTGGAGTCGTTGACGGCGGCGAAGGCCGCCGCCTCGCCGTCCACCTTGCGCACGGTGAGGACCGGTCCGAAGACCTCCTCGCAGGCGATCGTGGTGTCGGCCGGCACATCGGCGAGGACGGTCGGCGCGTACGAGGCGCCGTCCCGCTTGCCGCCCGCGAGCAGCGAGGCGCCGGCCGCGACGGCCTCGTCCACCCAGGTCTCGACGCGCTTGGCCGCGTCCTCGCTGACCAGCGGGCCGACGTCGGTCGTGGCGTCGGCGGGGTCGCCGGCCACCTGGGCCTCGACGGCGGCGACGATGCGCGGCAGCAGCCGGTCGTACACGGCGGCGTCCGCGATGACCCGCTGCACGGAGATGCAGGACTGGCCGCCCTGGCCGTTGGAGAAGGTCGCGATGCGGCCGGCGGCCCAGTCGAGGTCGGCGTCGGAGGCGTAGTCCGCGAGGATCACGGCCGCGCCGTTGCCGCCCAGCTCCAGGGTGCAGTGCTTGCGCGGCACCGCGTCGGCGATCGCGTAGCCGACCTGCTCGGAGCCGGTGAAGGAGATGACCGGCAGCCGCTCGTCCTGGACCAGGGCGGGCATACGGTCGTTGGCGACCGGCAGGATGCTCCAGGCGCCGACGGGCAGCTCGGTCTCGGCGAGCAGCTCGCCGATGACCAGGCCGGAGAGCGGGGTCGCCGGGGCGGGCTTCAGGATGATCGGCGCACCGGCCGCGATCGCCGGGGCGATCTTGTGGGCGCACAGGTTCAGCGGGAAGTTGAACGGCGCGATGCCGAGCACGACGCCCTTCGGGAAGCGCCGGGTGAGGGCGAGCCGCCCCTGGCCGCCGGGGTCGGTGTCGAGGCGCTGGGCCTCGCCGCCGTTGAACCGCCGGGCCTCCTCGGCCGCGAACCGGAACACCGAGACCGCGCGCCCGACCTCGCCGCGCGCCCACTTGATCGGCTTGCCGTTCTCGGCGGAGATCAGCTGCGCGATCTCCTCGGTGCGCTCGGCGAGCCGCCTGCTGACGTGGTCCAGGGCGGCGGCGCGCACATGGGCCGGGGTGGCGGCGAACTCGTCCCGCACCGCGTGGGCGGCGGCGACGGCCTCCTCGACCTGCGCGTCCGTCGGCACGCTGACCTTGCCGACGAGCCGGCCGTCCCACGGGGAGGTGACGTCGAAGGCTGTCTCGCCGGTGGCCTGGCGGCCGGCGAGCCAGAAGGCGTGGGTGGAAGTCATAGTGGCGTTCCCGGCCCTTCCGCGTTGGGGGTGTCCTGTGGCTTGCGTGCTCCACGGTAGGGGCGGCGAGCCGCGGCAGCGCTTGTCCGAGTCGTACGGGTGGACGGCGAGGGCGCGCCGGATTGGCGGGGTCCACGGCCTCGCTCCCGCTCCCGTTCGCGTTCGAGGAAGAGCCACAGTGCGGCCAGCAGCACCGTGCACAGGCACCAGCTGGCCACGACGTCCAGCGGCCAGTGGTAGCCGCGCCGGACCAGCCCGAACGAGACGGCCAGCACGAGGAGCACGCTCACGGCGACGGCCAGCCGCCGGGCGAGCGCCGTACGCAGCCAGGGCAGCAGGATCAGCGCCGCGGAGCCGTAGACGACGGCCGCCGTCGCCGTGTGCCCGGAGGGGTAGTAGCCGGTGGCGGGCGGCACGGCGGGCGTGCCGGGCCGGTCGGTCCACTCCTTGAGGGGGACGACGATCAGCGGCACCAGCACGAGCAGCGCGAGCGCGGCGACGGACGGCGCCCACCACCGCGCCTGGCCGGCCGCCCTGCGCCGCCCCGCCACATAGGCCGCGACCAGCACCAGGACGGGCACCGCGACCGGCACGTTGCCCAGGTCGGCCAGCAGTTCGGAGGCCCGGTCCGGGTGGACCAGGGCGCGGCTGACGCGCTCGTCCGGGCCCAGGAGCGGCCCGTCGGCGGCCACCTGCCAGGTGATCAGCGCGAGGAGCAGCGCGGGCAGGCCGAGCAGGCCGGGCAGGAGTGCGCGCGGGCCGGGGCGGGGGCGGGGCGACATGGGCTCCAGCTTGTCAGGAGCTGCCGCCCTCGGGAACGCGGGTCCGGGCGGTCTGGCCCAGGATCGCGGCGGCCAGCGGGGCGTGCACCGGGCGGGGCAGGGCGTGCCCCATGCCGGGGATCTCCACCAGGCGGGCGCCCCGGATCACCTGGGCGAGGTGCCGGGCGTGGGGCGGCGGGTAGACGGGCTCGGCCGGCGCGGACACGACGAGGGTGGGGACGGCGTTGCGGGCGAGCTGTTCGGTACGGAGCAGACCGGAGGCGTCGGCGCGGGCATGCGCGGTGCCGGAGCGGTGGTGTCCGGTGTGCGCGATGATCCGGCGTTCCAGGGCGCGGGCGTCCTCGGCGTCGAAGGGGATCCCGTCGCCGCCGAGCAGCCGCCAGTGCTCGACCCGCCGGTCCAGTTCCGCCTCCACCTCCGGGCCCTCCAGTTCCAAGCCCTCCTGTTCGCGGCCCTCCTGTTCTTGTTCCTGTTCTTGTTCCAGGTGTGTCCACAGCTCCAGCAGTCGGGGCGCGGGGCCGGGCAGTTCCACCACCGGGACCCGGCTGCCGTCCGGCGCCCGGTAGGGCGTGCTGCTCAGGGCGCCCGTGCCGATGAGGGTGGCAGTGCGCAGCCGGTCGGGGTGGTCGGCGAGGAGGAGTTGGGTGAGCGTCCCGCCCATCGACATGCCGACGGCATGCGCCCGGTCGACGCGGAAGGCGTCCAGGACCGTGACGGCGTCCTCGGCGAGCGCGGTCAGGGGGTAGGGATGCTCGTCGTACGCCCAGGTGGAACGGCCGGTGTCGCGGTGGTCGTAGCGGATCACGCGATGGCGGGCGGCGAGGAGGTCCACGAACTCGTCCGGCCAGCCGAGCCCGGATGCCTGCGCGCCCATGACGAGCAGCAGGGGTGACGCCTCGGCGGGGCCGCGTTCCTCCGCCCAGAGCCGGATGCCGGGCGCGGCGTCGACAAAGCGTTCCATCGGTTCCTCCAGGCGGTGAAGCGAGACGATACGTACCGTATCGCAGTTCGCCTGAAAAACCCCGCGAAAAAGACCCCGGAACGGGTCCAGGGTCTGCGCCAGGAGGAGAAGGAGGTCGGCCACCCCGGAACAGGGGGGGTAGTTCCGGAGTGGCCGTCCGGACCGGGATGCCGGCCGCCCCGGGGGGTTTGGGGCGGGCGGCCGTCCGATCGGTGTGGAGCTCCGAAGCCGGAGGCTCCGGTTGTGTGCGCGAGGGCACGACCAGGTCGAAGCTGGGGAGGCCCCGGCCCGGTTTCCGTCCACAGTCGCCTGTGGACGGGGTGTATCTCTCATCTGGGTAGAACGTACGGCAGTGACAGGCGGGGCGACAGGCCGTATTCCGTCCCGCCATCCTCCCCGCACACCTTCTTCACACGCTCTGCGGCCGCTGGGAATCCGCTGTGCGACGCGCGGACCGGCTGCCGGATCAGATGCGCGCGAAGGCCTGCTCGATGATGTCGAGGCCCTCGTTCAGCAGCTCGTCGCCGATCACCAGCGGGGGCAGGAAGCGCAGCACGTTGCCGTAGGTGCCGCAGGTCAGGACCAGCAGGCCCTCCTGGTGGCAGGCCTTGGCGAGCGCGGCGGTCGACGCGGCGTCCGGCTCCTTCGTCGTGCGGTCCTTGACCAGCTCGATGGCGATCATCGCGCCGCGGCCCCGGACGTCGCCGATGACCTCGAACTTCTCGGCCATGGCGGTCAGCCGGGCCTTCATGACGGACTCGATGTGCTTCGCCTTGGCGTTGAGGTCGAGCTCCTTCATCGTCTCGATCGAGCCGAGCGCGCCCGCGCAGGCCACCGGGTTGCCGCCGTAGGTGCCGCCCAGGCCGCCCGCGTGCGCCGCGTCCATGATCTCGGCGCGGCCGGTGACGGCGGCGAGCGGCAGACCGCCCGCGATGCCCTTGGCCGTCGTGATCAGGTCCGGGACGATGCCCTCGTGCTCGGAGGCGAACCACTGGCCGGTGCGGCAGAAGCCGGACTGGATCTCGTCGGCGACGAAGACGATGCCGTGGTCGGAGGCGAACTGGCGGATGGCCGGAAGGAAGCCCTCGGCCGGCTCGATGAAGCCGCCCTCGCCGAGCACCGGCTCGATGATGATCGCGGCCACGTTCTCCGCGCCGACCTGCTTGACGATCTGGTCGACGGCCTGCGCGGCGGCCTCCGGGCCGGCGTTCTCGGCGCCGGTGGGCCAGCGGTAGCCGTAGGCGACCGGGACGCGGTAGACCTCGGGCGCGAACGGGCCGAAGCCGTGCTTGTACGGCATGTTCTTGGCGGTGAGCGCCATCGTCAGGTTCGTCCGGCCGTGGTAGCCGTGGTCGAAGACGACGACCGCCTGGCGCTTGGTGTACGCGCGGGCGATCTTGACGGCGTTCTCGACGGCCTCGGCGCCGGAGTTGAACAGCGCGGACTTCTTGGCGTGGTCGCCCGGCGTGAGCTCGGCGAGGGCCTCGGCGACCTCTACATAGCCCTCATAGGGGGTGACCATGAAACAGGTGTGGGTGAAGTCGGCGAGCTGGGCCGTGGCCCGGCGTACGACGGCCTCGGCGGAAGCGCCGACGGAGGTCACCGCGATGCCGGAGCCGAAGTCGATCAGACGGTTGCCGTCGACGTCCTCGATGATCCCGCCGCCCGCGCGCTTGGTGAAGACGGGGAGCACGGAGCCCACCCCGGCCGCGACCGCGGCGGTGCGGCGGGCCTGCAGTTCCTGCGACTTCGGGCCGGGGATGGCGGTGACGACGCGGCGCTCCTGCGGAAGGGCGGTCATGAGGGGCTCCTGGGGTTTCGCGGACACGGCTCTGCGGACACGTGGCTTCCTTTCTCGCAGGCTAGGACGGGGAGAGGGGGGTCGGCATGCTCCATGTGGGCGGTGTCGGCGAGGCGGCTTGTCCGTCGTGGACAGTGCCGTCGGCCGGCGATCGGCGCGGGCCCGGCCGCGTAAACGGTGAACTCCCGTTGTGGGCGCGTTAGATTGACTCGCGCACGGCAGACGGAACGGCTGGTCAGGGGGCAGGGGCGATGGACAGCGACGGGACGCAGGACATGCGGGGTACGCATGCGAATCCTGTGCCGCGCCCGGCGGGACCGCCGCAGGTGCCGCCACGGCCCGCGCAAGCGCCGACCGCGCGATCTTCCTCCTCCACCGCCGAGTGGCTGAACGAGGAGCGGCCGGCCGCCGGGCCCGGCATCTGGCGGTTCGGGTACCGGCTGCCGAAGGCGGCGGCCCGGGCGGCGGAGCGGCTCGCGCCCGTGACGGTCGTCGGGATCCTGGTACCGCTGATCGTGGCGCTGGTGCTGTGGTCGGTGTGGCGGCGGGGCGCGATGCCGTACCAGTTCACGCTGCTGCGGCTGTTCACCCCCGAGGACTGGTGGTGGGGCGGCACGATCGCCTCGCCGAAGACCATGGAGGGCGCGGAGGCGCGGGTGGTCTACGACGGCGTCTTCTTCGGCGTCCTCGTCTACGCCATGGGCCGGCTGGGCAGCTGGCCGCACGTCGTGCGGCACTTCGTCGGCCGCCGGCCGCAGCCCGCCCGCGCCCTGCTCGCCCTGCTCGGCGCGCTCGCCACGCTGAGCTTCGTGTTCCCCGAGGCCTTCGGGGTCGGCTGGGACGCGCTGCCGGTCGTCGACCCGCTGTTCTCGCTGATCGTGCTGATCTCCGGCAGCTACGAGCTGTTCGCCTCCTGGCTGTTCACGAACGCGCTGTACGCGGTCATCACGCTGCTGGTGGTGTGGCCGTTCGCGAAGGTCGGCGGCTGGTGGCCGTACGTGAAGGAACGACTCGCCGCCCGGCACGGCGGGCCCGACCACCCGGCGCCCGCCGCCGAACGGCCGCGCTCCCAGTGGCCCGAGCTGCGGGACGCCGGACAGCACGAGGCGGCCGAGCTGCTCACCGGCGAGGTCACGGCCGGCCGGATGAACGACGTGGACTGCGTGCGCGTGCGGCGGGCGTGGACGGCGGGGCTCGCGGACTTCCGGGAGACCGTGCTGCGCCAGGGCGGCGCGGCCTGGACCCACCCCTCCGGCGCCCGTGACCTGCCCCGGCGCTCCGCCCGCCACGATCTGCTCGCCGGCCAGGTGCGCATCGGCCGCTGGGCCGCCGCCGAGCGCACCCCGGTCGGCTACCGGGACGCGGGCGCGGCCCTCGGCCCGGACGTGCTGGGCACCTCGCTGCTCGCGGTCGGGCCGTCCGGCTCCGGCAAGACGCGGACCCTGCTCGAACCGCTGACCGAGGCGCTGGCGCTCCAGGCGCTCACCGGGGCGTGCGCCGTCGTCGCGGTGTCGTCGCCCGGCGGCGGCCCGCTCGGCGCGGACTCCGCCTTCGACGTGATCGTCCGGATCGGCGACCCGTCGTCCGTGCACGACCTGGACCCGTACGCGGGCTCCGACGACCCCGACGAAGCGGCCGGGATCCTCGCCGAGGCGCTGGTCGGGGACCTGGACGCGGTGAGCGGGCAGGGCGCGGCCACGGCGCTGGCCCAGCTGCTGGGCCCCTACCGGGCGGCGCACGGCCGCTTCCCCACGCTCCCCGAGCTGCGTGAGCTCCTGGAGGGCGAGCCGGGCGCGCTGGGCGCGCTGCGCGAGGCGGTGGCGGGCGACGACGTGCAGCGCCGTGAGCTGGAGGCGCGGATCCGCCAGACGGGGACGCCGGGCGACGCGGGCCGTCCGCTCGCGGACCGGCTGGCGCTGCTGAACCGTCCGGTGTTCGCGGAGTTCTTCGGCGCAGGCGGCGACGCGCACCGGGCGTTCTCGCTGCGCGCCGTCGCCCATCACCCGCTGCGGGTCCGCGTCGACCTGCCCGAGCGGGGCCACGAGGAGGCCGCCCGGCTGATCACCCGGCTGGTCCTCGCCCAGTTCCAGACGGTCGTACGGGAGCGGCGCGACCACTTCGCCTGTCTGGTCCTGGACGACGCCACCGGGACGATCACCGACGGATCGGTGCGCCGACTGCAGCGGCTGCGCTCGCAGAACGCGGGCGTGGTGCTCGCGCTGCGCACGGTCGGCGACGTCCCCGAGGCGCTGCACGGGCCGCTGTACGGGGCCGTCGGCTGCCGGATGGCGTTCTGCGGCATCACCACCTGGGACGGCAGCAGGTTCGCGCAGACCTGGGGCACCGAGTGGGTGGAGACCACGGAGGTCGCCAAGCACACGGTCTTCGCCGACCAGCCGATGACCCGCGCCATCCACGCGCTGCGCAAGCTGGTGACCGGCAAGGCGGTGACCACGGACGCGGTGACCGTGCGCCAGGTCGAGCGGGAGCGGTGGTCGGCGTCCCAGCTGGCGCACGAGGTCCCGCCCGGGCACGCGGTGCTGTCGCTGACGAGCGTGCGGGGCGAGCACGCACCGCCGCTGCTGGTGAACCTGCGGGGTTGAAGAGTCTCCTGGGACTCCGCCGGTGAGGCAGAATCGAGGCAGGCCGTTCATACGCGGTGGCCAAATGATCACGCTCTCCCAGTGAAGGCTCCATGACCCCCACGCTCGCCTCGCTCGTCCATCACTCCGCGCTGAAGCTCACCGTGCGGGCGGGCGAGGGGCGGCTGGACGTGCCGGTGCGCTGGGCGCACGTCAGCGAGCTCGCCGACCCGGTGCCGTACATGGAGGGCGGGGAGCTGCTGCTGATCACCGCGCTCAAGCTGGACGCGGAGGATCCGCAGGCCATGCGGCGCTATGTGCGGCGGCTGGCCAAGGCGGGCGTGGTCGGGATCGGCTTCGCCGTCGGCGTCAACTACGAGGAGATCCCGAAGGCGCTGGTGGACGCGGCCGAGGAGGAGGGCCTGCCGCTGCTGGAGGTGCCGCGCCGCACGCCCTTCCTCGCGATCAGCAAGGCGGTGTCGGCGGCGATCGCGGCCGACCAGTACCGGGCGGTGACGGCCGGGTTCGCGGCCCAGCGCGAGCTGACGAAACAGGCGCTGACGGACGGCCCGCAGGGGCTGCTCGGCGCGCTCGCCGCCCAGGTGAACGGGTGGGCGGCGCTGTACGACGCCTCGGGCGCGGTCGTGGCCGCCGCGCCGGAGTGGGCGGGCCGCCGGGCCGCGCGGCTCACGGCGGAGGTGGAACGGCTGCGGGAGCGGCCCGCCCCGGCCTCGGCGGTGGTCGGGGGCGGCGGCGGACCGGAGCACCCCGAGCAGGACGACCGGGTCGAGCTGCACTCCCTGGGCACCGGCCGGCGCCCGCGCGCCGCGCTCGCCGTCGGCACCGCGTCGGCGCTGGGCACCGCCGAGCGGTACGCCGTCCACTCGGCGATCGCCCTGCTCACCCTGACCACGGAGCGCTCCCGGCCGCTGCACGCAGCGCAGCAGCGGATCGGCGCGGCGGTGCTGCGCATGCTGCTGGCGGGCGAACCGGACCACGCGCGGGCCGTGGCCGGCGACCTGTACGGCGATCTGCTGGACACCCCGTTCCGGATACTGCTGGCCGAGCCGACGTCGACGTCCGCGTCGGCCGACCCGTCCACCGACCCCTTCGGCGACCTCGTCGAGACGGTCGAGTCGGCGGCCGCCCGGGCCGGGGAGGCCGTCCTGGCGGTGCCGGAGGGCGGCCGGCTGGTGGCGCTGGTCAGGGACTCAGGCGCGGCCGCGACGGCCTGCGCGCGCTCCTTCGGGGACGGCGCGCCCGATCCCGCGGACGAGAACGGCCTCGTCGTCGGGCTGTCGGCGCCGGCCGGGCCGATCGCGGCGTCCGCGGCGTACAAGCAGGCGGAGCAGGCGCTGTCGGTGGCGCGGCGCAGGGGCCGGGTCTTCGTGGAGCACGAGCAGCTCGCGGCAGGCTCGGTCCTGCCGCTGCTCGCGGACGACGCGGTGAAGGCGTTCGCGGACGGCCTGCTGCGCGCCCTGCACGAGCACGACGCGACGGGCCGCGGCGACCTGGTGGCCTCCCTGCGCGCCTGGCTCTCCCGCCACGGCCAGTGGGACGCGGCGGCGGCCGACCTCGGCGTCCACCGCCACACCCTGCGCTACCGGATGCGCCGGGTGGAGGAGATCCTGGGCCGCTCCCTGGACGACCCGGACGTCCGCATGGAGCTATGGCTGGCCCTGAAGGCAACATCGTCGGACTGAAGTTCGCGGCTGAGCAGCGCCCCGAAGGGGCGCGAGGAACTGCGCGCCCAGCCACGACGAGGCCGCACCCGCCGGACAACAGCACGCGGCACCGCCCTGAAGGGGCGCGGGGAACTGCGCGACCAGCCACGACGAGGCCGCACCCGACCACCGACACCCCAAGCAGGCCCAACGAATTCAACCCCGGAACGGCAACCCCCTCAAGGGGCGCGGGGAACTGCGCGACCAGCCACAACGAACCCGCACCCGCCGGACAACAGCCCCCGGCACCGCCTAGTCCGCCAAGCCGGCGGCAGCCTCATGCATCGCCAGCTCCAGCAGCGCCGCATCCGTCAGCGTGCCCGAGCCGTCCGGCGGGAGCAGCCACCGCACGCCCCCGGTCGAGCGCCCCGGGTACGGCACGACGATCCAGGTGCCTGCCCCGGCCGTGCGGATGCCGGTGCCGAGCCAGCGGGCGGCCGTGCCGGGCTCCACGAAGAAGCCCATGCGGTCGTCGCCGAAGTCGACGAGCACGGGGCCCGGCCGGTCGAGGATCCGGGTGAGCACGTCGAGGGTGGGATAGCCGAGCCGGCCCGGCAGGATGAGCACGTCCCAGGCCCGGCCCGCGGGCAGCAGCGCCACCCCCATCGGGTTGCGCTCCCATTCCCAGCGGCATGCCTCGGGATCCGGTGCGACGGATGCCAGCCATTCGACTGCCGTCTTCGCCCCAGCCATGTGAAGACCTCCCTGTGACTTCTGACTTCTGCCTTCTCGACGCGAGCGCGTCAGGAGGGAGAGGGAGGTCCGGGGCGAGCATTACGCGGGTTCCGACGACCCGTAGGGGTGAACCAGGTCACACCTCACCGGGCAGGCGTCAGCTGTCGAAGCCCAGGCCCAGCCGGTCCATCGTCTTCAGCCACAGGTTGCGGCGGCCGGCGTGCGCGTCCGCGCGGGCCAGCGACCACTTGGTGAGGGCGATGCCGGTCCAGGCGAACGGCTCGGGCGGGAAGGGCAGCGGCTTCCGCCGGACCATCTCCAGCCGCGTCCGCTCGGTGCTCTCGCCCGCGAGCAGGTCCAGCATGACCTCGGCCCCGAATCGGGTGGCCCCGACGCCCAGACCGGTGTACCCGGCCGCGTACGCGGTCCGCCCGTGGTGGGCGGTGCCGAAGAACGCGGAGAAACGCGAGCAGGTGTCGATCGCGCCGCCCCACGCGTGCGTGAAGCGGACGCCCTCCAACTGCGGGAAGCAGGTGAAGAAGTGCCCGGCGAGCTTGGCGTAGGTCTGCGGCCGGTCGTCGTACTCGGCGCGCACCCGGCCCCCGTAGGGGTAGACCGCGTCGTATCCGCCCCACAGGATCCGGTTGTCGGCGGACAGCCGGAAGTAGTGGAATTGATTGGCTGAGTCCCCGAGGCCCTGCCGGTTCCGCCAGCCGATCGAGGCGAGCTGCGCGGTGGTCAGCGGTTCGGTCATCAGCGCGTAGTCGTAGACCGGGACGGTGTAGGCCCGCACCCGCTTGACCAGGTTGGGGAAGACGTTCGTGCCGAGCGCGACCTGCCGGGCGCGGACCTGCCCATAGGGGGTGCGGACGGCCATCCCGGCGCCGTACGGCTTGAGCGTCAGGGCGGGGGTGTGCTCGTACAGGCGCACGCCGAGCCGGACGCACGCCTGCTTCAGGCCCCAGGCCAGCTTGGCGGGGTGGAGCATGGCGACCCCGCGGCGGTCGTGCAGTCCCGCCTCGAAGGTGGGCGAGGCGACCTGTGCGCGGACCGCGTCCGCGTCGAGGAACTCGATGCCCTCGGCGAGGCCCCTGCGTTCGAGCTCCTCGTACCAGTCGCGCAGTTCCCACGCCTGGTACGTCTCGGTGGCGACGTCGATCTCGCCGGTGCGCTCGAAGTCGCAGCTGATGCCGTGCCGGGCGATCGCCGCCTCGATCTCGTCGAGGTTGCGCCCGCCCAGCTCCTGGAGCCGGTGGATGTCGTCGGGCCAGCGGGCCAGTCCGTTGGGCAGGCCGTGGGTGAGGGAGGCGGCGCAGAAGCCGCCGTTGCGGCCCGAGGCGGCCCAGCCCACCTCGCGGCCCTCCAGCAGCACGACGTCCCGCCCCGGCTCGCGCTCCTTGGCGACGAGCGCGGTCCACAGTCCGCTGTAGCCGCCCCCGACGACCAGCAGGTCGCAGCTCTCCGCGCCGGTGAGCGCCGGCTCGGGGCGGGGCTTGGCGGGGTCCTCCAGCCAGTACGGGACGGGCTGTGCGTCGGCGAGGGCGTCGATCCACCGGTTCGGGTGCACGGGGATCACGCCTTCTGCCGGTGACGGCGGTTTCCGACGACCATCGAGATCAGCACGAGCAGGACGGCGACGAGGAACATCGCGGTGCCGATGACGTTGATCTGCACCGGCGTTCCGCGCTGTGCCGAACCCCAGACGAACATGGGGAAGGTGACGGTCGAGCCGGCGTTGAAATTGGTGATGATGAAATCGTCGAAGGAGAGCGCGAAGGCGAGCAGCGCGCCCGCGGCGATGCCGGGGGCGGCGATGGGCAGGGTGACCCTGACGAAGGTCTGCACGGGACCGGCGTAGAGGTCGCGGGCGGCCTCCTCCAGGCGCGGGTCCATGGACATCACGCGTGCCTTGACCGCCGTCACGACGAAGCTGAGGCAGAACATGATGTGCGCGATGAGGATCGTCCAGAAGCCGAGCTGTGCGCCCAGGTTGAGGAACAGGGTGAGCAGCGAGGCGGCCATGACGACCTCGGGCATCGCCATCGGCATGAAGATCAGCGAGTTGACGGCGCCCCGCGCGCGGAAGCGGTAGCGGACCAGCGCGAAGGCGATCATCGTGCCGAGGACCGTCGCGCCGATGGTCGCCCAGATGCCGATCTGGAGGCTGAGGGAGAGCGAGCCGCACAGGCCGGAGACCCCGCACGGGTCTTTCCAGGCGTCCGTCGAGAACTGCTGCCAGGTGTAGTTGAAGCGCCCTTTCGGTTTGTTGAAGGAGAACACCGTGACGACGATGTTCGGCAGGAGGAGATACGCGAGCGTGATGAGTCCCGCGATGACCACGAAATGGCGCTTGAGCCAGTTGACGAAGGGCATTTAGACCAGATCCTCCGTCCCGGACCTGCGGATGTAGAAGGTGACCATGAGGAGGATCGCGGCCATGAGGATGAAGGACAGGGCCGCGGCCGTCGGGTAGTCCAGGACGTTCAGGAACTGCGTCTGGATCACGTTGCCGATCATGCGGGTCTTGGTGCTGCCGAGGAGTTCCGCGTTGACGTAGTCGCCGGCCGCCGGGATGAAGGTCAGCAGCGTGCCGGAGACGACTCCGGGCATCGACAGCGGGAAGGTCACCCTGCGGAAGACGGTGCTCGGCTTGGCGTAGAGGTCGCCGGCCGCCTCGTGCAGCCGTCCGTCGATGCGCTCCAGCGAGGAGTACAGCGGCAGGATCATGAACGGCAGGAAGTTGTAGGTCAGACCGCAGACCACCGCGAGCGGCGTGGCCAGGACCCGGTCGCCGGCGGTCCAGCCCAGCCAGCTGGTGACGTCCAGGATGTGCAGCGTGTTGAGGGCCCCGACGACCGGGCCGCCGTCCGCGAGGATCGTCTTCCAGGCGAGGGTGCGGATCAGGAAGCTGGTGAAGAACGGCGCGATCACCAGGATCATGATCAGGTTCCGCCAGCGTCCCGCGCGGAAGGCGATCAGATAGGCCAGCGGGTAGCCGAGGATCAGACAGAGGATCGTCGCGGCGCCGGCGTACAGGATCGAGCGCAGGAACTGCGGCCAGTACTCGCTCAGCGCGTCCCAGTAGGTCGCGAAGTGCCAGGTGACCTTGTAGCCCTCCTCCAGGGAGCCGGTCTGCACGGAGGTGGAGGCCTGGTAGACCATCGGCAGCGCGAAGAACACGATCAGCCAGAGCAGACCGGGCAGCAGCAGCCAGTACGGCGTCCAGCGGCCGCGTCTGCGCGGCGGCTTGTGCTCCGGAGCCGTCGGGGAGAGAGGCGGGGGCGCCTCGGTGAGCGTCGCCATCTCAGACCGCCGCCTCTTCCTGGATGCCGGCGTCGATGTCCTGGGCGGCGTCCAGGCCGAAGGTGTGGGCCGGGTTCCAGTGCAGGACGACGTCGGCGCCGGGCGTGAGGCGGGTGTCGCGGTCGATGTTCTGGACGTAGACCTCGAACTCCGGGCAGACCTGGCTGTCGATCACGTACTGCGTGCAGACGCCGATGAACGACGAGTCGGCGATCTTCCCGGTGATGCGGTTGCGGCCCTCGGGGACCTCGCCCGCGTCGTCGGCGTGGGTGAGGGAGATCTTCTCCGGGCGCACGCCCACCAGCACCTTGCCGCCGGCCGTCGTCGGCGCGGAGCAGCGCGCCCCGGGGAGCACCAGCTTGCCGCCGCCCGCCTTGAGGACGATGTCGTCGCCGCTCTTGGTGTCGACCTCGGCCTCGATGAGGTTCGAGGTGCCGAGGAAGTTGGCGACGAACGTGGTGTGCGGGTTCTCGTAGAGGTCGCTCGGCGAGCCGAGCTGTTCGACGCGGCCCGCGTTCATCACGGCGACCGTGTCGGCCATCGTCATGGCCTCCTCCTGGTCGTGCGTGACGTGCACGAAGGTGATGCCGACCTCGGTCTGGATGCGCTTGAGCTCCAGCTGCATCTGGCGGCGCAGCTTGAGGTCGAGGGCGCCGAGGGGCTCGTCGAGGAGGAGCACCTTGGGGGTGTTGATCAGCGCGCGGGCCACGGCGACGCGCTGCTGCTGGCCGCCGGAGAGCTGGTGCGGCTTCTTGCGCGCCTGTTCGCCGAGCTGGACGAGCTCCAGCATGTCCTCGACCTGCTTCTTCACGCTCTTGATGCCGCGCCGGCGCAGGCCGAAGGCGATGTTCTCGAAGATGTCGAGGTGCGGGAAGAGGGCGTAGGACTGGAAGACGGTGTTCACCGGGCGCTTGTAGGGCGGGAGCGCGGTGACGTCCTGGTCGCCGAGGCGGACGGTTCCGGAGGAAGGTTCCTCCAGACCGGCGATCACGCGCAGGGTGGTGGTCTTGCCGCAGCCGGAGGCCCCGAGCAGGGCGAAGAACGAGCCCTGCGGGACGGTCAGGTCGAGCGGCTGGACGGCGGTGAAGGAGCCGTAGGTCTTGCTGATGCCGGTCAGGCGGACGTCGCCGCCGCCGTTGTCGTTCGTCTTCATCGTCGTCACGCCCCAGTGAGCTTCGCGAACTTGGCTTCGTAGTCGGTCTCTTCCGTCGAACTCAGGGAGCGGAAGGAGTGCGACTTCGCCTGCATGGCCTTGTCGGGGATGATCAGCGGGTTCTTCGCCGCATCCGGGTCGATCTTCGCGAGCGCCGCCTGTACGCCGTCCACGGGACAGACGTAGTTGATGTAGGCGGCAAGCTCGGCGGCCGGCTCCGGCTCGTAGTAGTAGTCCATGAGCCGTTCGGCGTTGGTCTTGTGACGCGCCTTGTTGGGGATCAGCATGTTGTCGCTGGACGTCAGATAGCCGCTGTCCGGGATGACGAAGTCGACGTCGGGGCTGTCCGCCTTGAGCTGGACGACGTCACCGGCCCAGGCGATGCAGGCCGCGAAGTCGCCGCTGGTGATGTCGGAGGTGTAGTCGTTGCCGGTGAAGCGGCGGATCTGGCCGTTGTCGACGCCCTTCTGCAGCCGGGCGATGGCCGCGTCGTAGTCGTCGTCGGTGAACTTCGCCGGGTCCTTGCCCATGTCCAGCAGCGTCATGCCCATGGTGTCGCGCATCTCGGTGAGGAAGCCGACGCGGCCCTTGAGCTTGGGATTGTCGAGCAGGTCGGAGACCGACTTCACCTCGACGCCGTCCAGCGCCTTCTTGTTGTAGGCGATGACGGTGGAGATGCCCTGCCAGGGGTACGAGTACGCCCGGCCCGGGTCCCAGTCGGGGCTGCGGAACTGCTGGGACAGGTTGGCGTAGGCGTGCGGCAGGTGGGCGGCGTCCAGCTTCTGCACCCAGCCGAGGCGGATGAGACGGCCGGCCAGCCAGTCGGTGAGGACGATCAGGTCGCGGCCGGTGTCCTGGCCGGCGGCGAGCTGCGGCTTGATCTTGCCGAAGAACTCGTTGTTGTCGTTGATGTCCTCGGTGTACTTGACCTTGATGCCGGTCCGCTGGGTGAAGGCGTCGAGGGTGGGGTGGCGCTTGCCGCTGTCGTCGACGTCCATGTACTCGGTCCAGTTGGAGAAGTTGACGGTCTTCTCCTGCGCCGAGTGGTCGTCGGCGGACGTGCCGCCCTCGGTCTTGCCGGCCGCGGGGATCCCGCAGCCGCTCAGCGCTCCGAGGCCGCCCAGGGTGAGCGCGCC
Source organism: Streptomyces sp. NPDC001858 (assembly GCF_053594615.1). Classification (NCBI taxonomy): domain Bacteria; kingdom Bacillati; phylum Actinomycetota; class Actinomycetes; order Kitasatosporales; family Streptomycetaceae; genus Streptomyces; species Streptomyces sp. NPDC001858. Next base: position 96,394 of record NZ_JBSFEV010000015.1, on the reverse strand, counting down.
GCCGGCGGAGGCGCGCAGCAGCGAGCGGCGGGTCATGGCCGCCCTGCCGTTGCGGAAGCTGCGCCGTACGGCGGCCAGTTGGGCCGGGCTCAGGCGGTCGGGCTCGTTCTGCTCCATGCTCGTGGTGCCCTTTCGGGAGGTCCGGCCGTGGTCGGCAGCCGATCTTCGCTGATGAGTCGTCGCTGGTGCGTCGTCGCTTACGCGTCCCCGAAGACGGTGCGGTGCCAGGGCTTGCGGGCGACCGCCGTGTTATCGAACATAACGTGCTTTACCTGGGTGTACTCCTCGAACGAGTACGCTGACATGTCCTTGCCGAAGCCGGAGGCCTTGTACCCGCCGTGCGGCATCTCGCTGATGATCGGGATGTGGTCGTTGACCCATACGCACCCCGCCTTCAGCTCGCGTGTCGCACGGTTCGCCCGGAAGACGTCCCGGGTCCAGGCGGAGGCCGCCAGCCCGTAGGGGGTGTCGTTGGCGAACGCCAGCCCCTCCTCGTCGGTGTCGAAGGGCAGGACCACCAGGACCGGCCCGAAGATCTCCGACCGGACGACCTCGCTGTCCTGCGCCGCGTCCGCGATCAGGGTGGGCAGATAGTACGCGCCCTTCTCGAGCCCGCCCTGTGGAGCCGCGCCGCCGGTGACCACGCGCGCGTAGCCGCGGGCCCGGTCGACGAAGCCGGCGACCCGGTCGCGGTGCGCGTGCGAGACCAGCGGGCCCAGGTCGGTCCCGGCGGCGAAGGGGTCGCCGAGCCGGACGGTCTCCATCAGGGCGGCCGTCCGCTCGACGAAGGCCTCGTAGAGAGGCCGCTGCACATACGCGCGCGTGGCGGCCGTGCAGTCCTGCCCGGTGTTGATGAGCGCGCCCGCGACCGCGCCGTTGGCGGCGGCCTCCAGGTCGGCGTCGTCGAAGACCACGAAGGGCGCCTTGCCGCCGAGCTCCAGATGCAGGCGCTTGACGGTCGCGGTGGCGATCTCGGCGACCCGCCTGCCGACGGCGGTGGACCCGGTGAAGGAGGTCATGGCGACGTCGGGATGCCCGACCAGATGCTCGCCGGTCTCCTTCCCGGTCCCGGTGACGATGTTGACGACACCGTCGGGGAGGCCGGCCTCGGTGGCCGCCAGCGCGAACAGCAGCGAGGTGAGCGGGGTGAGTTCGGCGGGCTTGAGCACGATGGTGTTGCCCGCGGCGATCGCCGGGAGGATCTTCCAGGCGGCCATCTGGAGGGGGTAGTTCCAGGGCGCGATGGAGCCGACCACGCCGATGGGCTCGCGGCGCACGTAGGAGGTGTGGTCGCCGGAGTACTCGCCGGCGGACTGTCCCGCGAGGTGGCGGGCGGCGCCGGCGAAGAACGCGGTGTTGTCGATCGTCCCCGGGACGTCGAACTCCCTGGTCAGCTTCAGGGGTTTGCCGCACTGGAGGGACTCGGCCCGGGCGAACTCCTCGGCCCGGTCGGCGAGTACGGCGGCGAAGCGGTGCAGTGCGTCGGAGCGCTCGCCCGGGGTGAGGCCGGACCAGCCCGGGAAGGCGGCGCGGGCCGCGGCGACGGCGGCGTCGACGTCGACCGTGGAGGCCAGCTCGTAGCGGTAGACCTCCTCTCCGGTGGCCGGGTCGAGCACGGCGTGGGCACGGCCCGAGGTGCCGTGGGTGAGGCGGCCCGCGATGTACTGGGCACCGCCCGCGAGGCGCTCCTGCGCGGGGAACCGGTCCTGCATGTCGCTCTCCTCCGCCTTCGCCCCGCATTGCGCGGGGGCGGGTTGCGTAGCTCCAGCCTGATTTGATTGCCGATCCTGACAGAGCCAGGGCACTCCAACAAGTGATTCCGTTGTTGCCTTTTGGTTACGCGACGGAATCTGTCGGCGGGGGCGAATCGGCGGGGGAATCGGCGGGAAAAGGCGCGGCGCGGTGTCAGTGGTGGCTGCGATGCTCGGGTGCATGGAACAGATCGATGGCCTGGAAGCCCTGGTCAGGGCCGTCCGGGCGGGGGCGAGGATCAAGTACCTGCACTTCTGGGGGCACCGGCCGCAGCCCGACGGGCAGGTGGGCGCGAGCTGCCTCAGCCAGTGGTGGCCGTCACCGTTCGTGGTCGCCGGAGTCCCGTACGCGACGGCCGAGCACTGGATGATGGCGGAGAAGGCGAGGCTTTTCGAAGACGCGGAGGCGGAGAAGCGGGTGCTCGCCGCCGGACACCCCTCGCAGGCGAAGAAGGCGGGGCGGCTGGTCCGCGGGTTCGACGAGGCGGTCTGGGAGCGGGAGCGGCTGCGGATCGTGGTCGAGGGCAGCGTCCACAAGTTCGCCTCGGACCCCGCACTGCGCTCGTTCCTGCTGGGCACGGGCGAGCGAAGCGAGATGGGGGTCCCCCCGGCCGAAGGCTGGGGGAGGGTGCTGGTGGAGGCCAGCCCGATGGACCGCGTCTGGGGCATCGGCCTGTCCGCGACCGACGCGGCGGCGACGGATCCGGAGCGCTGGAGAGGCCAGAACCTCCTGGGCTTCGCCCTGATGCAGGCCCGGGAGCGACTGCGGGCGAACGCAGCCTGAGCCGGGCGGAGCCTGCCGGGGCTCAGGGGGTCACGATCACCAGGATGCCCAGCGCGATCGCGAGGAGTGCGCCGACGGCTCCGCAGATGATTCCGGCCAGGGCCTGGCCGGGGTTTGACGCCTCGCCGCGGCGCGCCTTGCCGCGGCCGATCGCGCCGAAGACGACACCGAGGATGCCGAGGACGATGGCCAGCGGCCACAGGCAGAAGACGACCGCGGCGAGGATGCCGAGCACGAGTCCGGCGATGCCCATGCCGTTGCTGTCCTCCATCCCGTTCCCGGCCCAGCCGTACAGGCCCGGAGCGCCGCCCCCGTAGTGGGGGTGGGAGGGGTAGCCGTACCCGCCGGGGTACCCGTAGGGGACCTGGCCGGGGCCGTCGGGGGCTATGGGCGGTGGCGGGACCGCACCGCCCTGCGCGGGCGGCGCGAACAGGTTGGGGGGCGGGCCGCCCGCGGCGGTGGCGGGGTCGGGGGGCGGGAACGAGCCGAGCGGGCCACCCGTCTGCGGGCCACCGAAGGGGGTGGCCCAGGGCTGCGGGGTGACACCGGGCAGCGAGGTGACCGTCCGCTGATCGTGGACGGACGGGGGCGTATCGCCTGCGGGGGCCAGCAACTCGTTCGCGACGACGGTGTGCCCGGGGCCGCTCCACGCGCTGTCGCCCGGCGCGGCCCAAGGATTCGGCGCGACCGGAGAAACGGCCGAAGCCCCGGCACCGCGGCCCGGCCCGCCACGGTCCGCTGTGCCGCTGCCCACCGCGCCACTGACCGCTCCGCTGCCGCCGTCGACCGCGCGACTGTCCGCCGCGCCGCTACCCGCCGGCCCACTGTCCATCCCGCCGCCGTCGGCCGCGCGACTGCCCGCCCCGCCGCTACCCGGCCCGCCACTGTCCGCCGTGCCGCCGTCGGCCGCGCGGCTCTCTGCCCCGCCGCTACCCGCCGGGCCACTGTCCACCCCGCCGCCGTCTGCCGCGCGACTGCCCGGCCCGCCGCTGCCCACCGCGCCACTGACCGCCCCGCCACCGTCGGCCGTGCCAATGTCCATCCCGCCGCTGCCCGCCGGGCGGCTGTCCACCCCGCCGCCGTCTGCCGCGCGACTGCCCGCCCCAACGCCGTCCGCCCCGCGACTGCCCGCCGAGCCACTGCCCGCCGCGCCACCATCCGCCCCGCCGTTGCCCGCCCCGCCGGACCCAGGGGTCCCGCCCTCGCTCTTGTCCAACGTGACTGCGGGAACCGTGTCCTGGGGGACGGTCGCCGGGGTCGGGGTGTCGTCGGACATGCGTGGGTCCCCCTGTCGTCGCCCTCGGCCGCCCTCTGCCAAGCGTGTCGCCATGCTACGGCCCGGGGTCGGCGGGGCCGACCGCGGTCTCCCGGCCTCGCCGCCTACGATGATCCCGGGATCTCGGGATCCCGACGCATCGATCAGCCGATCACCCGCGTCCCGTCCGGCCCGTCCGGCCGGGGCGCCGTCCCGGGGAGGACCCCATGACCGACCGCCTCGACGCAGCCGCCGCAGCCGCCGCGGCTCTCGGCCCCCGCGATCTGCACGCCTTCATCGCCGGGCTGCCCAAGGCCGAACTGCACGTGCACCACGTCGGCTCCGCCTCCCCCCGCATCGTCTCCGAACTGGCCGCCCGGCACCCCGACTCCAAGGTGCCCACCGACCCCGAGGCCCTGGCCGACTACTTCACGTTCACGGACTTCGCCCACTTCATCGACGTCTATCTGTCCGTCGTCGACGTCATCCGCACCCCGGAGGACGTCCGGCTGCTGACCTACGAGGTCGCCCGGGACCTGGCCCGCCAGCAGGTGCGGTACGCCGAGCTGACCGTCACCCCGTTCTCGTCCACCCGGCGCGGCATCGACGAACGCGCGTTCATGGACGCCATCGAGGACGCCCGCAAGGCGGCCGAGGCGGAGTTCGGGACCGTGCTGCGCTGGTGCTTCGACATCCCCGGCGAGGCAGGGCTGGAGGCCGCCGAGGAGACCACCCGCCTGGCCACCGACGACCGGCTCCGCCCGGAGGGGCTGGTCTCCTTCGGGCTCGGCGGCCCCGAGGTCGGCGTGGAGCGCCCGCAGTTCAAGCCCTACTTCGACCGGGCCATCGCCGCCGGTCTGCGCTCGGTGCCGCACGCCGGGGAGACCACCGGCCCCCAGACGGTGTGGGACGCGCTGACCCACCTGCGCGCCGAGCGCATCGGACACGGCACCAGCTCCGCGCAGGACGAGAAGCTGCTCGCGCACCTCGCCGAGCACCGTATCGCCCTGGAGGTGTGCCCGACCTCGAACATCGCCACGCGCGCGGTCCGCACCCTCGACGAGCATCCGATCAAGGAGTTCGTGAAGGCGGGCGTCCTGGTCACGATCAACTCCGACGACCCGCCCATGTTCGGCACCGATCTGAACTCCGAGTACGCGGTCGCCGCCCGCCTCCTCGACCTGGACGAGCGGGGCGTCGCCGACCTCGCCGGGAACGCGGTCGACGCGTCCTTCCTGGACGAGGCCGGCAAGCGACGCCTCCGCGACGAGATCGACACGTACACCGCCGCATGGCTCAGTGCCTGACCTGGACACAATGAGCCCATGCAGAACGTGACCGCCGTGGCCCATCGCGGCGACCCCTACCGCTTCCGTGAGAACACGCTCGACTCGCTGCGTTCCGCGCTCGACCAGGGCGCGGACGCCGTCGAGTTCGACGTACGGCTCACCAAGGACGGCGTGCCCGTCCTGCTGCACGACCAGACGCTGAAGCGGTTGTGGGAGCTGGACCGGCCGCTGCGGTCGCTGTCCGCGGCCGAGGTGCGGGGACTGACGGCCGGCGGGGTGCCGACCCTCGCGCAGGCGCTCGCGGCGACCGAGGGCAGCCGGCTGATGCTCGACCTGCCGGGGACCCGGGAGGTGCGCACGGCCCGGCGGATCGTCGACGCCGTCCGCGAGGCGGGGGCGGCGGACCGGGTCTACTACTGCGCCGACGCCGTCGCCATGCTCGCCGTGCGCGAAGCGGACCCGTCCGCCGAGATCGCCCTGACCTGCACCAGCCTGGCCCCGCCGCGGCCCGCGCTGCTCGCGGCGGTGCGGCCGCGCTGGCTCAACTACCGCTTCTCCCTGGTGGACCGGGCCCTCGCCGACCGCGTCCACCACGACGGCTACCTGCTCTCCGTCTGGACCCCCGACACCCGCCGCGCCATGCGCCGCCTCATCGACGCGGGCGTCGACTCCATCACCACCAACCGCATCGACGCCCTCTGCGCCTTGCGCAAGAGCGGCTAGGGCCTGTCCGGCGGATCATGCCGCAGACGCGGGGTGTGGCACGCACAGCTGCGGCGTTGTCGTCGGTTGCCGACGCTCCGCGTCGACGCCCTCCTCCGCCTTGCACCTGCACGCTCCCCCACTCTCGGCCGCGCTCGAGCGGGGGGACCCCCATCACCCCGCTCACCGGCGCCGATTCGGCACTGCCGATTTCCTGCGACTTGATCCGCCGGACAGGCCCTAGCCCGCCGCATACCGCAGCGGCGGCGCGATCGCCTGGGCGTCCGCTCCCTCGCCGACCCAGAGGCCGATCAGCAGCGCCGCCGTCGCCTCCAGCAGGCCCGCCCGGTCCAGACCCCCGGCGGTCAGCGGCTCGCAGCCGAGGTCGCGGACGAGCCGTCGTACGACGTCCAGGGCCGGTTCGCTGTCCCCGCACAGGGGGACGGCGAGCGGACGGCCGTCGAAGACCGGCGGGGCGAGGCGCCAGACGCCGGAGTGGCAGAGGTTGAAGGCCTTGACGACGTGCGCGGCGGGGGCCGCGTCGGCGATGCGCCGGGCCGCCGCGGGGCCGCCCGCCGTGAGCAGGGCGAAGCCCTCGCCCACCGGGTTGGTGCAGTCGATCAGCACCCGCCCGCGCAGCACGTCCGCGAGGTCGCCGACCACGTCGGCGACCGCCGCGTAGGGCAGCGCCAGCAGCACCGCGTCCGTGCCGAACTCGGCCGCCTCACGCAGCCCCCCGCTCCGGCCCCCGCCCCGGCCCCGGCCGCCGGCCCGTACCTCGTGTCCCGCCCGCGCCCACTGTCCGCCCAGCGCGTCCGCCATCGATCCTGTTCCGAGAATTCCGATCCGCATACGCCTGACGGTAGGAGTCCGCTCGGGCACCATTCGGTGCGTGACTACGGACCAGGCCTTCCTCGCCGACTGCCGTGCCCGGCTCGCCTTCGACCTGCTCTCCCACACCTGGAACGCCGTGGTGCTGTGGGCGCTGCGCGACGGCCCGGTGCGCCACGGCGAACTCCGTTCCCATATCGGTGGGATCAGCCAGAAGGTGCTGACCGAGACGCTGCGCCGGCTGGAGTTCAACGGGCTGGTGGCCCGGCATGCGCACGGCGGCGCCCCGCCCCGGGTCGAGTACGAACTGACCGCGCTCGGACGGACGTTGCTGCCCGCCATCGACGCGGTCGGCGCCTGGGCCTTCGAGCACGGGGACGACGTCCTCGACGCCCAGGACCGCTACACGCGGGAGAGTTGAGCCACGGTCGCCGGGTCGGCCGGGGTCTCGCGGGTGAGGTACTGCGGGACCGGGGTGTCGTCCGCGCCGGTGTCGCGGACCAGGCCGTAACGGGTCGCGCCCTGGTCGGGGCCGGTCGTGACGTCCTTCTCGACGGCGTCCCAGGTCGTCGGGAAGACGTTGAGGCCGTAGTCGCCGCCCCGCTCGTTCACGGTGAGGGTGACCGTGCCGGCGACGTAGAAGTACTCGTTCTGCCACATCTGCTGGGTGCCGGGCGGCAGCACGAGGTAGCCGGTGGTCGTGCTGCCCATGCCGGTGGCCGTGCGGTCCGTGCTGCTGACGGAGTCGTCCATACGGCGGCCGCCGCCCGAGGCCACATGGAAGAGCTTGCCCTTGAGGCCGGTCCAGCTGGGCATGACCAGGTTGCCGGGCCGGTACTGCGGCGAGATCTGCCAGCGCACGAGGACATAGCCCTGGCCGCTGAGCGTCACGCTGTCCCCGCGGTGGTTCATGGTGGCGTGCGCGCCGCCGCTGCTGGTCACGCCGGACGCGGGCCGTTGCGGCAGGGCGGCCGGCGCGGTGTCCGGGTCGGGCGCGCTGTCGACGGCGTCGACGACACCGCCGTACGGGGCCGTCCTCTGCTCGCTCGCCGACGGGGACGGGGACGCGGACTTCGACGGCGAGGCGGAGGCCGAGGGCGAAAGGGAGAACGGCGGGGGCGCGGTGACCGGTGCGCTCGCCGCCGTGGGCGAGACGGCCGCACGGGCGGGCGGGTCGTCGGGGGTCTGGACGACGACGTAGGCGCCGCCCGCGGCGAGCGTCGCACCGGCCGTGACCGCGACGGCCGGTTTGGTCAGCGCGGTCAGCACCTTCGCGGACCAGCCGGCGGAGGCCGTGCCGGCGGCCGCGGCGGCCGTCTTGCCGCCGAGGGTCAGGGAGATCGTGAAGCCGACCGGGACCGGCACCAGCGCGATCCCGACGAGCAGCCGCTCCGCCGGGACGACCGACTCGCGGGTGTCGCCGCAGTAGCCGCAGCCGCGGATGTGCCGGGCCAGCCGCTTGCGCCAGACGGAGTCGGGCCGGCCGTCCCAGCGGGCGGTCAGTTCGCGCAGGTCGGGGCAGGCGCCGTCGAGGGCGCGCACGATGCCCCGGGAGACCTCCAGCCGCTCCTTCACCCGCTGGACGCGCACGGCGGCGTGCTGCCGGCTGATGCCGAGCGCCGCGGCCAGCTCGCGGCGGCTGAGCTCGCCCGCGACCTCCAGCCACCACAGGGACAGCAGTTGCCGGTCCTCGTCGTCCAGCCAGCGCACCGCCTCCGCGACCTCACGCCGCTGGCCCTCCAACTGCAGCCGGAGCACGGTGAGTTCGGCGAAGTCGGCGGTTTCGCCCTGCGGCACCTGGTCGTCGAGGCGCTGTGCGGTTCCCCGGCGGGCGCGGTCCCGGATCTGCCGCATGGCGATCGCGACCAGCCAGGAGCGGAAGCTGTCGGGGTCGCGCAGCGAGCCCAGATTGTCGACAGCGCGCAGCATGGTCTCCTGGACGACGTCGTCGACGTCGGCGTGGCCGTTGAGGGCGCGGCCGACGATGTTGTAGACGAGCGGCAGCCAGCCCGCCACCAACTCGTCCATCGCCTGCCGGTCGCCGCTCTGCGCGTCGGCGATGGTGGCACGCCAGTGCCGGGCGGCCTCGGCGTCGGCGTACGTCCTCATGCCCGCACCCTCTCAGCCGAGCCCCCGCTGCTGGCAATGTCGGAGATCACAGCCGTGGAGACGGCCCGGGCGGCCCCCGGATAACAGTTTTTTCGCCACCCGTAGGGGACGCCCCTGGCAACTCCCCCATCTCGTAAGGCAGTTGCTCAGGGTTCCTTCGGGGGCGGGCACCCTCCTCGGCGACGATCCCGAACGGTCCCGTGCCGCCGGAGGATCATCACGAATCTTCCGACCCGCCCTGGCTGGAGTCCCCGCATGCGCGCTCGCCGCCGCACCACCGTCCTCGCCGCCTCCCTCGTCCTCGCCCTCACGGCGGCCGGACCGCTGGCCGCCCCGGCCTTCGCCACGCCCGCCGCACCCACCGCGCCCAGCGCGGCCGCCGCACAGCGCGCGAACGGCCTCGACACCCAGGCGCTCGCCGCCGCGCTCGCCGGGCTCCCGGACGCCGACGCGACCGCCGCCCTGGTCCGGGTCGGCGGCACCGACGGCGTCTGGCGCGGCAGCGCGGGCGTGCACGACCTGGCGAGCGGCGCGCCCGCGGACCCGGACGCCCGGTTCCGGGCCGGTTCGACGACGAAGGTGGTGACGGCGGCGGCGGTGCTGCGGCTCGCGGCCGACGGGCGGATCGATCTGGACACGCCGATCCAGCGCTATCTGCCCGGCCTGCTCGGCAGGCAGTTCCGGCCGATCACCGTGCGGCAGCTGCTCAACCACACCAGCGGCATCCCGGCGGGCGACGGTCTCGGCGAGACCTTCGAGGAGGTGTACGCGCACCGCTTCGACACCCTCAGCCCCCAGCGGGTCGCCGCGTCGGCGGGCGCGAAGCAGCCGGAGTTCTGCCCGGGGAAGCAGCAGCACTACCTCAACATCAACTACACGTTCCTCGGCCTGCTGATCGAGAAGGTGACCGGGCACGCCTACGCCGAGGAGGTCCAGCGGCTGGTGCTCGCGCCGGCCGGGATGCGGGACACGTACTTCCCGGGCGCCGACCCGCGCATCCTCGGCCCGCACAACCTCGGCTACCAGAAGGTGGAGAAGGCCGACGGGACGACGGAGTTCTGGGACGTCACCGAGTGGAACCAGGCGGACCGGTTCGCCGCCGGGGACATGATCTCCACGACCGTGGACCTGGAGCGGCTGATCACCGCCCTGTTCCGGGGCCGGATCGTGCCGCAGCCGCAGCTCGAGGAGATGTTCACGGTCCCGGCGGGCATCGAGGGCGCCGCCTACAGCGCGGGCCTCACCCGGTTCGAGGCCGACGGGAAGGTCTACTGGGTCAAGTCCGGCGGCCGGTACGGCTACAACTCCGCCGTCGCCGCCACCCGCGACCTCAGCCGCACCCTCGTCTACTCGGTCAACTCCACGGACGCCAAGAGCGCGGACGCGAATCCGGTCGTCACCCGGATCATCACGGCCGCGCTCAAGTAGCTCACCGCCCGCTCACCTCCCGCGCACCGCGAGCTCGCCGCAGGCTCACTCCAGCGGGTCCTCCAGTGCCACGTTCCGCACCCCCGGCAGGTGCCCGTCCAGCTCCCCCGGCTCGAACCGGCACATGCCCACCGCGTGCCAGAACTCGCCGGTGACATCGCCCTCGTACTTGTAGCCGCCGGACGGCGCGAGCGCGGCCCAGCCGCCCGGCAGACCGACCAGCGTCGCGCGCAGCGCCGCCGGTCCGTCGGCGGGGAGCTGCCACAGCCGGACGGTGCCGTCCTCGCCGCCGCTCGCCAGCGTCGAGCCGTCGGGGCTGAAGGCGACCGCGAGGACGCGGCCGGTGTGGCCGGTCAGGGCGGCGAGCTCGCGGCCGGTGCGGGTGTCCCAGAGGCGGACCTTGCGGTCGTCGCCCGCGGTCGCCAGCAGCGGGCGGCTCGGGTGGGCCGCGGCCGTCCACAGCTTGCCGGTGTGCCCGGTGAGCCGGTGCGCGGCCACGCCGTCCCGCCAGATCACCGCCCGGCCGTCCCATGAGGCGCTGGCCAGCCAGGAGCCGTCGGGCGCGAACGTGACGGCGTACACCCGGTCGGTGTGCCCGTCGAGGACGGCGGTGATCCGGCGCTCGGCGAGGTCCCAGAGGCGCACCTTGCGGTCGTCGCAGCCGGTCGCCAGGACCGCGCCGTCGGGCCGGAAGGCGACCGAGCGGACCCGCCCGAAGTGCTCGCCGATGGTGACGACGTGCGCGCCGGTCGCCCGGTACCACAGGCACACCGTGTCGTCGTCGTTGGCGGTGGCGAGGAGTTCGCCGTCCGGGCTGAACGCCTCCGCCCAGACGTGGTCGGTCTCGACGTCCAGCTCGCGCTGGTACTCGCCCGTCTCGGCGTTCCACAGGTACATGTCGCCGTCGCTGCTCGCGGTGGCGAGCAGCGGGCCGCCGGGGCTGAACACGGCCGAGATCAGCCGGTCGCTCTGCCCGGCCAGCTCCCGCAGCCGCCGCCCGGAGGCGCAGTGCCACAGCCGGACGACGCCGTCGTTGCCGCCCGCCGCGAGCATCGAGCCGTCGGCGCTGAAGGAGAGGGTGCCGATCCGCCGCCCGTGCCCGCGCAGGATCCGCCGCCCCTGACCGGTGGCCGGGTCCCAGAGCCGGACGACGCCGTCGTTGCCGCCGGTGACCAGCAGCGAGCCGGTCTCCGGGGCGGCGCCCTCCCCGGTCGGCCGGAACTTGCACACCCACACCGAGCCGCGGTGCTCGGTGGGCTGCCGGGTGAGCGGCACGGCGACCGGCCCGGCGGCCGGGTCGGCCTCCGGGGCGAACCGCCACAGCCGGACGACGCCCTGGCTGTCCCCGGCGGCGAGCAGCGTGCCGTCGGGATCGAACAGCACCTGGTAGACGGCCCCGCGGCAGCCGCCGAGCACCCCGGCGCCGGCCCCGGCGGCCAGGTCCCACAGGCGCACCTGGCCCTCGGTGTCGCCGCTCACCAGGAACCGGCCCCCGGGGTGGAAGTCGAGCGTGTAGACGCGGCCGGCGTGCCCGGTGAACGTGTGCACCACGCACCGCCGGGCCACGTCCCACACCCGCACGGTGCCGGCCCGTCCGTCGCCCATGTCGCCGGTGGCCAGCAGGGCGCCGTCCGGACTGAACCGGGCCCGGAACACCGCGCCGCGATGCCCCGGCAGCGCCCCGAGCAGCCGGCCGGAGCGCAGGTCCCACAGGCGGACGGCGGCGGAGGCGTCCCCGGTGACGAGGGTGGCGTTGTCGGCGGTGAACGCGACGGTGTAGACGGGCGCGGAGTGACCGGGCAGCCGGTGCAGCGGGGCGCCGGTGGCCGTGTCCCACACGGTGACCACGCCGTCGGCGTCGCCGGTGGCGAGCAGGGCTCCCCCGGCGTCCAGCGCTACCGGCCAGACGCCCCGCGGGTGGATCTCCAGCCGGTGCCGGCACGCGCCGGACACCGGATCCCACAGCCGGACGGTGCCGTCCGCGCTGCCGGTGGCGAGGACCCGCTCGCGGAACTTGACGGCGTAGACGCGGTCGGTGTGGCCCTGCAGGGTGCGCAGGGCGATGCCGGTGACGGCGTCGCAGACCAGCACCCCGCCGTCCTCGCTGCCGACGGCGAGGAGTTCGCCGTCGGGGCTGTAGGAGATGGGTTCGGGCAGTCGGCTGGTGCGCATGTCGAACCCGTAGGGGACGCCGACCGCGGAGGGCCGGAACCCGGAGTCGACGGCCATGCCGGGCGCCAGCGCCGCAACCGAGAGTTCCGGGCTGTCCGGCAGCCCCGCCCCGGTGGTCGCGCCGATGAGCGCGGCCCGCCGCCAGCGGCCGCCCTCGACCCGGACGCCGGTGAGATCGGTGCGGATCAGCCGGGCCCGCCGCAGATCGGCCCCGCGCAGGTCGGCCCCGGTGAGATCGGCGCCGTCGAGTCGCGCGCCGGTCAGCCTGGCGTCCCGCAGGACCGCGCCGGAGAGGTTGGCGCCGACGAGCCGGGCGTCGGTGAGGTCGGCGCGGGTGAGGTCGACGCCGGAGAAGTCGCGGTAGGAGAGGTCCTCCCCGGCGAGGGCCGCGCCGCGCAGATCGGTGTGGGCGGGCACCCGCAGCCGGGAGAGGATCTTCACGGCGTTGGCGCGGGACACCTCCGCGCCCCCGGTCTCCCGCGCGGCCAGCGCCTGTTCGGCCCACTCCTGGCAGGCCCGGTGGTCGGCCAGGTCGCACAGGAACTCCACGGCGAGCCGGCTGAGCTGACGTCGGCCGAGCAGGGTGCTGTCCCCCGCGGCCAGCCGCAGCGCGCACTCGCGGGCGATGAGCCACTCCACCACCGAGCCGTGGATGAACCGGAAGACGCCGTCCTCGCTGCGCACCAGCAGGCTGCCGGAGCCGACCGCGTGCGCGGCCTGCGGGACCGACAGCCGGCTGTCGGCGAGGCCGGTCAGGGTCTCGGCGACGTCCGTCAGCTCGTCGAGCCGCAGCGAGTCCTGGCCGCTCTGCCACAGCCTCAGGGCGAGCGCGGTGACCGCGTTCCACAGCTGCTCCAGGCTCAGTCCTGGGGCCCGGCCGGGGCCGCCGGCCCGCTGCTGCTCGAAGCGCAGCCAGGCGCTGAGCACCTCCTCGTAGAGCCCGGCGGGACTGAGCGCGCGGCCGGCCCCGGCGACGGCGCGCAGCTGGTCGTCGTCCAGGTCGGCGACGAAGCCCAGCAGCCGGGGGTTGCGGCACAGGGCGAGCAGGTCGGGGATGGCGTCGAGCCGGCGCACCCGGCGGTCGGCGGCGCGGTCGTCGCCGTCGTAGCGGTTGATCAGGTAGGCGCGGATCTGCGCCGGGGTGAACTCCTGGACGGCGAGCACCCGGCGGTGCGGGAGCAGGCCGACGCGCTCGCCGAGCGCGGTCAGCACCTGGCCCTGGGAGCGGAAGTGCTGGGTGCGGCTGCTGACGACGATCTTGGCGCTGTCGACGGCGGAGTCGAGCAGCACCTGGAGGCGTTCGGCGGCCCGGTCGTAGGTGACGCGGGTGACGAGTTCGTCGAAGCCGTCGAAGAGGAGCACGATCCGGCCCTGCTGGAGCATGTATCTGAAGGCGCGCAGGTCGATGTTGTCGACGCCGTGGGCGGCGAGGTGGGCGGCGACCAGGCCCTCGAAGGAGTAGGCCCGGTCCAGCGCGTTCAGTTCGACCAGCAGCGGTACCAGGTGGGGCAGTTCGAGGGGGATCCGGCGGGCCAGCTCGCGCAGCGCGAACGTCTTGCCGTGGCCGAAGTCGCCGAGCAGGAGCAGGAAGCGGCCCTGGTCGGAGTCGAGGAGGCGGAGCATGTCGTCGACCAGGCCGTCGCGGTCCTCGGCGTCGAGCCGCTCGGCCTCGCGGTAGCGCTGGGGCAGGTACATGCCCGGCGGGTAGCGGGGGTCCGTGCGCAGCCGCTCGCTCTGGGCGCCGACGTAGGCCCGCAGGTCGAGCAGGCCCTGGAACTCGGTGAAGCTGCGCACCCGGACGCCTCTGCGGCGGGCCTGGTCGCGCAGTTCGCGGGCGGGCGGCGGGCCGTCGTGGACGAGTTCGGCCTCGGTCTCGGAGTCGGCGGCGTGGACGAGCGCGACGACCCGTTCGACGTCCTGGTCGGTGGGGGTGCCGGTGTGCACGGCGACCCGCTGCTGGCGGACGAAGCCCGACTGGGTCCAGGTGACGAGGAGTTGGGGCACCGGGCCGGCGACCGGGCGGAGCTGCGCGCCCTCGTGCCGGGTCCGGCACACCTCCGCGACCCGGGCCAGAAGTATGTCGGCGGGCGACGGCACGGCCCGTGGATCGGGATCGGCCCCGGCCGTCGGGTCGGGGACGCCGGTGGGGCCGTCGTCGGAATGGTCGTCGTCGGGGGCGAAGGCCCGGTGGGCCCGCCGCCACTCGACGCGGCTGCGGCGCGGCTCGCCGGGGCCCGGCCAGGCGGTGAGCCCGTCGCGGCCGATGCGCAGCAGCTGGTGCCGGGCGGGTCCGGCCGCGCCGAGCAGCGGCAGCTCGCCGGCGGCGGTGGGCAGGGCGGGGTGCGCGCCGGGGCCGGTCGGGCCGTGCAGCAGCAGATGCAGCCGGGGCGCGGTGAGCCGGGCCAGCACGTCGGTGTCGCGCAGCGGCCCCGAGCCGTCCTGGGCCGTGCCGCGCGGCAGGCCGGCCCGGGCCGTCCCGGGGGCGTGCCGCAGTGCGCCGATGCGCAGCCACCCCTCCTCCTCGTAGGGCCGCAGCGCCTGCGCGAACCAGGCGGCCTGCTCGGGTCCGAGCAGGCCGTACCGGTCGTCGAGCCGATGGCTGTAGGCCATCGAGGAGTTCAGCCCGGCGACGACGGTGTGCAGCTCCGGCACGGGGAAGAGGGTCCACGGCTGATCGCTGTCGAAGACGGCGTCGAGGCCCTGGTACAGCTCCTGGAAGAGCCGGGCGAAGTGCCGCCACTTGGGCCAGTACGGCGGCCGGGGCGGCATCTCGTCGGCCTCGCAGGTGCTGAAGTAGGCCCGGCAGGCGGCCTGGTTGACGTCATGGCCGCCCGGGACGAGGGCGACGCGGTGCGGTTCGAGGCCGAGCAGCGCCCGCAGTCCGGTGAGGAAGGCGAGCGCCTGGTCGAACTCGCGGGGGCTGCCGGAGGCGGTCAGATCGCCGGTGACCACCAGCAGTTCGGGGGCGGGCGCCCCGGCGTCGTACAGCTCGACGAGGTCGCCCCAGATCGCCGCCTGCAGCTCGGCCGGATCCTGACCGCGCCCGAACGCGGGCCCGGCCAGCTGGAGCACGGTGACCGCCTCGCGGGTGGCCGGGTCGCCGGTGACCCGCGGGTATGCGGGCGGCGCGGCGGGCCTGCGCCGCCCGGCCCAGCCGGCCCGCCCGAGCGGGCGTCCGGAGGCGGGCGCGACCGGCACGGCGGGGGCGGGGGCGGGCGGGACCGTGCGGCCGTCGCCCGGGTACGCGGGCCGCAGGCTCGGCCGGGCCCGCCCGTCGAGGGCCTGCCGGACCCGGGTGAGGAGCAGGTCGCGGGCGGCGGACGGATCGGTGACGGGCACCAGGTCGACGTAGGTGATGGTGGCGAGGAGCCCCTCCACGGGGATGTCCTCGACCCGGACCGTGAGCAGCCGCCGCTCGGGCGCGTCCGGGTCGGCGCGCAGCGCGGCCTGCCACTCCATCCGGCCGTACCGGGAGCGCTCGTAGTTGCGCGAGAGCACGGCGATGACGGCCGCGGACTCGCTCACCCCGCGGTCCATGAAGTCCACGAAGTTGGTGCCGGCCACGAAGTCCCAGGCCTGCAGCACCGTGCGGTATCCGGCCTCCTCCAGCGTCCACGCGATCCAGGACGCCCAGCGTTCGTCGGCCGGCGAATAGCTGACGAAGAAGTCCAACGGCCCTGCGTCACCGGTCATCTGACGACCCCCCATATATCTATGATGCCGTGAGCGAGCGTAGATATGGGCTTTTTCCGGACCGGTCCCCGTCCCTGGTCACAGCGGAGCACAATTGTGCGACCCTTCCCAGCGTGTCTGTGCTGAGACGTCTGCATGTGCTCGACCGGGTGGCGATCGGCCTTCTCGCGATCGGACTGGTGTGCGTGGCCTCGGGCCTGCTGCCGAGCGGTTCGGCGTCCGACGCGATGGGGCGGATCGCCCCGCTGCTGGCGTTCCTGGGCACGGTGATCGTGCTCGCCGAACTCACCAGCAGGGCAGAGGTGTTCGACGTGGTCGCGGCGCGGGTGGCACGAGCGGGCCGGGGCAGCTACCCGTTGCTGTTCCTCCTGTGCGTGGCGTTCGCGTCCGTCACCACCATCGCGCTGAACCTGGACACGACGGCGGTGCTGCTGACCCCGGTGATGCTGGCGCTGGCGGGGCGGATCGGCATCGCGGCGGTCCCGCTGGCGATGACGACGGTGTGGCTGGCGAACACGGCGAGCCTGCTCCTGCCGGTCTCCAACCTGACGAACCTGCTGGCCGCGGACCGCGTCGCACTGTCCCCGGCGGGGCTGGCAGCACGGATGTGGGCACCCCAACTGGCCGCGATCCTGGTGACGACGGCCTGCCTGTGGCTCTTCTACTGGCGCCGGGGCCGCCGCACGAAGCCCGAGCCGGGGCGCAAGCCCGAGGCCGGCCCGGGCGCGGCACAGATCACGGAACGCCTACGCAAGGCCAGCAAGCCCGACACGGGCCCCAAGCACAGCACCCCCGGCCCAGGCGGCGAACGCAGCGAGCGCTGCACGCCCGACGCGGGCGACGAGCGCTCCAAGCCCGACGGGCCGGGCGCCGCGCAGATCGAAGAGCGCCTGCACGAGGACCGCGAGCGCAGCGCGGCCGGCCCAGGCCGCGAACCCGGCACGCCCAGCGAAGGCGGCGAACCCGGCGCGCCCGGCGAAAGCGGCAAGCCTGGCTCGGGCCGCGAGCGCGGCGCAGGCGGCGAACTCAGCGCGGGCGGCGCGCCCGACGCGGGCGGCGCGCCCGACGCGGGCGGCGCGCCCGACGCGGGCGGCGCAGGCAGCGAACCCGGCGCGCCCGGCACGCCCGGCGCGCCCGGCGCAGGCGGCGAGCCTGGCTCGGGCCGCGGGCTCGGCGCAGGCCGCGGGCTCGGCTCGGGCCTCGGGTCGCGCGGGGGTCGTGATCGTTACGCGGTGCCGCCGGTGCACCGGCCCGCCGACGCCGTGCTCTTCCGTGCCTGTGCGCTCGCCTGTGGCGGGTTCCTGCTGGCGATCCTGGTCGCCGACGTGGAGCTGTGGATCGCGTCCGCGACGGCCGCCGCGGTCGCCGTGGCGGCCTTCGCCCTGCGCGGCCGTTCGGCGCTGCGCTGGTCCCTGATCCCCTGGCGGCTGCTGGTGATGGTGCCGGGGATGTTCCTGGTGGTGGAGACGGTCAACGCGCACGGTCTGCACGACCTGCTGGCCTCGGCGGTCGGCGCGGACGGCGGCCTGCTGGGCCAGTTCCGCGCGGCGGCGGTCGGCGGCGGCCTGTCGAACGTTCTGAACAACCTGCCCGTCTACCTCGCCGGCGAGGGGGCCGTGCCGGTCGCCAACCACGATCAGCTCCTCGCCCTGCTGGTGGGCACCAACGCGGGCCCGGTGATCACCCCGTGGGCGTCGCTGGCGACCCTCCTGTGGTACGAACGCTGCCTCGCGTACGGGGTCCGGGTGCCGGTGGCCCGGCTGATGGGTACGGGCGCGGTGCTGGCGGTCACGGCGGTGGCGGCGTCGGTGGGGGCGTTGGCGCTCACCCGGTAGCCGTGCAGGCGTTCAGGCATTCACGGGGCCGACACCGCGGACTCGGCGACCAGTTCCAGCAGGGACGGCAGCACCTCCGGCCGGCCCGCGACGAAGGAGCGCTCGGTGTCCGGGCCGGTGAAGCCGCCGATGAAGTCGCGGCCGTCGAGATGGCGCAGGACGACTCCCGCCTCGCGGGCCAGCAGGGCGCCGGCCGGCAGGTCGATGGCCTCCGCGCGGTAGCCGACGAAGCCGTCGATGTCCCCGCGGGCCAGCATCGCCCAGGCCAGCAGGGGCGCCCACAGCTGGAGCAGCCGGCGGGAGCGCAGCTCCAGGGTGTGCCGCAGGGCGCAGACCGCGGGGTCGTCGCGGCGCACCGCGTGCCCCTGGGTCCAGGCCAGCAGCGGTCCCGCCGGGGAGGCCGGCCGGCCGGCGGGGGCGAGCAGCCGTCCGGCGGGGCCGTGCGCGCCGCCGCCGTGCCGGGCGGACCAGGTCCGCCCGGTCACCGGGTCGTGCACCACGCCGACCACCGGCGCCCCGTCGACGCAGAGGGCGACGCCGACGACGTAGACGGGCAGCCCGATCACCACGTTGTTGCTGCCGTCGAGGGGATCCACCAGCCACGTCCGGCCGCCGCCCCCGCCGCCCAGGTCGCCGGCCTCCTCGGCGAGGACGCGGTCCTGCGGGAACTGCGCGCGGATCCGGTCCACGACCACGGCCTCGGCCAGCAGGTCCAGGTCGGTGACGACATCGCCGCGGTCCCCCTTGGGCCGGGCCGCGAAGCCGTCCGGGAAGCGGGACCGCAGCAGCGCCCCGGCCGCCTCGGCGGCCGCCACCGCCGTACGGCACTCGGCGGTGAAGTCAGACGAGCGGGGGCTGGGGCTCATGGATCCTCCTGAGCGCGGCCTGGGCGATCCGGGCGGTCTGGGCCGCGTCGCACATCCTGCGGACCACCCAGTGGCCCGGGGCCCGTACCGGGCCCAGGGAGAGGTCCGCCCGGCCGGGCAGCGTCCGTCCCAGCACCAGGGTGGCGGTCGGACGGCCGTCCGGCACCACGGTGGTGTGGAACTCACCCGCGGCGAGGGCGTAGGTCTGGCCCGGTGCGCTGGTCCGCTCGGGGCCGGGAGAACAGCGCACCAGCCGCCTGGTGGGCCGCAGTTCGTCCACCCCGGACGGTTCGCTGCGCACCTCGAAGACCCGGTGGGTGGGCTGCGCGCGCTCCTCGGCCACCTCCATGCGCCGGTCGCTCAGCCGCCCGTACAGCACCGTGCTGGTCAACTCCCAGCTGTGGGAGTGCACTTGATGGTCGATCAGAATGGGGTCCGTCGGTCCGAAGACATGCACGCAGACGCCCTCGGCGCCGTCGCGCAGCACGGGCAGGCAGACGAAACCCAGGGGATGGCGCACCGCGCGCAGGGCGCGGCGGCCGGACACGATCTCTTCCAGTTCCGCCGCGGCATGCCCCGTCAGCTCGGCGGACGCCCCCCGCCGTGCGGCCCGTTCCAGGGCCGGGTAGTCCATCGCTCCCCCCTCCTCAGACCTCGTCAGACCTCGACAGATCGCAGAAAGACGGCGCTGTCATCTGCGGTAGGGATCCTCCGCGTGCAGCGCCTTGTCGATGATGTCGCCGACGTCGCGGTCGGTGAAACTCGTCGGCAACGGCAGTCCGAGCCGCTCCAGCAGGACTCTCGCCTCGTCGACGGTCGGTGCGTCGCCGAGCGGGGTGGCCTCCCGCAGGTCGAGTTTGACCGCCTGCTCGCGACTCTGGTGCAACTCGGTGACGTAGTAGTCGTACAGCGGCCGCCCCCGCTCGACGTACAGGCTCACGCGGCGCGGGTCGTCCTGGGTGATGATCAGGCAGGTGTCGGACAGGTCGAAGCGCAACGCCGGGGCCACGGAGCTGAGATGGACGTCGATCTCCAGGGTGTCCAGCCGCTGCCGGTGCCAACTGGCCGCCAGGACGGTGGCGTACGCCTCCTTGCGGGTGCGTTCGAGGGTCCAGCCGCCGGTGTCCTCGTGTCCGAAGGTGCGCCGGAAGCGGGCGTAGGCCTCGCAGGCCCGGTCGTCGGCCGGGTTGACGATGTCGATCTTCATGCTGAGGGAGCGGCGCTGCCGCTGCGCCTCGCGCACGCACTCCGGCAGCGTCACCGCCCGCAGATAGGTGCCGGTGCCGCCCTTGAACACCCAGCGGGCGGTGCTGCGTCGGGCCTGTTCGTGCGCCAGGCCCACCTCCGGGCCGGCCAGGGTGCGGACCATCGCGAGGTCCTCGATGGCCCGGCTCGTCCCGGCGGTGGCGGCGCGCAGGTCGGCCATCCGCCGTCGGCGCTCGGTCAGCGAGCCGTACACCAGCGCGGCCAGCACCAGCAGGATGGCGCCGGAGACGATGTCGTTGTCCTCGTCGAAGCCCTTGTCCGTGATGTCCAGCAGGGCCACGGTCAGCGCGAGCCCGATGGCGACGACGCCGTCCGCGTTGCGGACCGCCCAGGCGATCGAGTCCTCCAGCCGGCGCCCCGACGGCTGCGGTGTGGTACGCGACACGGCCACCCTCCCCCGACGGCGGCTTCCAGGGTAGGAGCAACCGCCCCCCGACGGCTACGGTGCGTGCATCGGCCTCAGCGGCGCGTACTCGACGCGGAGGGCGCGACGGACGGCGTACGCGCCGTGGACGACTCGTCCCGGGCGGCCGGTGTCGGCGAGAGGTTACGGACCGGGTCGGTGGTGGAGGCAGCGGTGCCGGTCGGCACGGTCGAGGCCCGGGCGTCCGGTACGGGGGTCGGGGCCCCCTCGGTAGGGCGCCGGCCCGCCGGCCCGGGCGCGTCCGCCGGGGAGGGCACGGCCGACGGGGTGGGCGCGGTCGGCGAGCCGCTCACCGACGGCGGGGCGAGCGGGACCGTCGGTCGTGCGGGCGCGTCGGAGGCCGTGAGGCGCAGCGGCAGCAGGACGGCGAGCGCGAGGGCCGCGCAGGTCGCCCCGGCCCCGGCGGCGGCGCGCAGCAGCCGGCGGCGGGCCGCGCCACGGCGGACCTCCTCGTAGCGGCCGGGCGGCGGCCCGAGACGGCCGGAGGCGGGTCGCAGGATGACGGTGAGGGGGTCGTCGGGGTCGAGGTCCGGGCCGTCGTCGAAGTCGTCAGCAGGTGTGATCAAGGCTTCTCCTCAGATGGGCGCGGAGCAGTTCACGGGCCGCGTGCAGGTCGGCCTTGACGGTTCCCTCCTTGCGCCCGGTCAGCGCGGACACCTCCCTGATCGGCATGTCAGCGTAGTAGTGCAGCAGGATCGGCACGCGCAGCCGGTCGGGCAGGGACTGCACGAGCATCCGCACCGAGGGGTCGACCGGTTCGGCGGGCGGGGCGACGGCGGCCTCGACGCCGGCCCGGCGCACGGCCCGGCGCTCCCGTTCGAGCTTGCGCCAGTGGTCGCGGACCAGGTTGGCGGCGGTGACGAAGAGAAAGCCCTGGGGCTCCGCGACCGCCGTCCAACGGGCCCAGAGCCGGGTGAACGCCTCCGAGGCGATCTCGTGCGCGGTCTCGTCGTCGTCGACGAGCCGGCGGCACCAGCCGGCGAGGCGTGGGTAGAGGGCGGCGAACAGCTCGGACGCCGCCCTCTCCCGCGAGGCGAGCCGTTTCAACGTTCTCCCGCAGCGCTCGACGCAGTGCCGGCCGACGGACCGCCCGATGGACCGGCCGACGGACCGCCCGATGGACCGGCCGACGGACCGGCCGATGGACCGGCCGACGGGCTCAGCGCGGCGAAGACGATCACGTTGTCGCGGTATCCGTCGCCGGTACGGGGGCCGCCGCACGTGATGAGACGCAACTCGGGCCGGTCCACGTTCCCGTAGACGTCCTCGGTCGGGAACCGCGCCTTGTCGACGGTGCGTACTTCGGTGACGGCGAACCGGGCCGTCGTGCCGTTCTCCAGGCGCGCCTCGATCAGGTCGCCGTCGCGCAGTTGATCGAGGCGGCGGAAGACGCCGTCGCCGTACCGGCCGACCGTGACATGGCCGAGGACGACCGACGGTCCGGTCTGTCCCGGCGTCGGCGAGTGCTCGTACCACCCCGCCCGGTCGTCCTTCTCGACCGGGGGCACCTCGACGCTGCCGTCGGCGGCCAGTCCCAGTCGCATGACCGGGGCGTCGACCTCGATGGCGGGGATCCGCAGCCCGACCGGCGCCGAGCGCGCGAGGGGCTGCGCCGCCCGCGCGACCGGGGCCGAGGAGCCGCCCGGCGTGCGTGCGGCGGCCGGTTCGGCCTCGTCGGCGGCGCAGCCCGGGAGGAGCAGCAGTGCCGCCAGGGCCGCGAGGGCGGCCGGGGCGCGCCTGGAGAGCGGGCTCATGCGCCGGTCGCCCTCCGGCGGCGTACGACGTAGAAGGCGGTGCCGGCCGCCGCGACCACCGCGGTCGCGCTGCCGCCGATCAGCGTGCCGTTGCTGTCGGCCGACGGCTCCTCGACGCCGGTGTCGGCCGCGCCGCGCGGCACGACGCCGACCTGGCTCGGGACGGCGGACGGAGCCGTGCCGGCCTCGTCCGCCGGCGTGCGGTCGTCGGCGGCCTCGCTCGGCACCGGGCTCGCGCTGCGGGTGTCGGGGACGGGGGTCGGCGTCCCCGCGTCGGCGAGCGCGGGGGCCGCGCAGGCCAGCAGGGCGGTGGTCGCAACTGCCAGGGCGGTGAGGCCCGTTCGGGGCATGAGTCGCATGAATCGCTCTCTTTCCTCGGTCCGTCGACGGAACGGGCGACGGATCGGGCGGAGAGACGAGGCAGCCCCGGGGCGGGTTGTAAAGAGCTGGCAAAGCCGCCCCGGGGCGTCGACCCGAGGGGCGGCTCTGCGCCGCGGAGCGCTATCCGTCGAGGGAGGTCATCACGTGCTTGATGCGGGTGTAGTCGTCGAAGCCGTAGCCCGACAGGTCCTTGCCGTAGCCGGACTTCTTGAAGCCGCCGTGGGGCATCTCGGCGACCAGCGGGATGTGGGTGTTGATCCACACGCAGCCGAAGTCGAGCTTCTTGGACATCCGCATCGCGCGCCCGTGGTCCTTGGTCCACACCGAGGACGCGAGGGCGTAGTCGACGCCGTTGGCCCACTCGACGGCCTGGTCCTCGTCCGTGAAGGACTGGACGGTGATGACCGGTCCGAAGACCTCGTGCTGGATGATCTCGTCGTCCTGCTTCAGACCGGAGACGACGGTCGCCGCGTAGAAGTAGCCCTGGTCGCCGACGCGCTTGCCGCCCGCCTCGACCTTGGCGTGGGCGGGCAGCCGCTCGATGAAGCCGCTGACCTGCTGGAGCTGGTGGGGGTTGTTGAGCGGGCCGTACAGCACGTCCTCGTCGTCCGGCCGGCCGGTCTTCGTCTCGGCCGCGGCCTTGGCCAGCGCCGCCACGAACTCGTCGTGGATCGACTCCTGGACGAGCACGCGCGTGGCGGCCGTGCAGTCCTGGCCGGCGTTGAAGTAGCCCGCCACGGAGATGTCCTCGACGGCCTTGGCGATGTCGGTGTCCTCGAAGACGACGACCGGCGCCTTGCCGCCCAGCTCCAGGTGGACGCGCTTGACGTCCTTGGCCGCCGACTCGGCGACCGACATGCCGGCGCGCACCGAACCGGTGATGGAGGCCATCGCCGGGGTCGGGTGCTCGACCATCAGCCGGCCGGTGTCCCGGTCGCCGGTGACGACGTTGAAGACGCCCTTGGGCAGGATCGAGCCGATGATGTCGGCGATCAGGACGGTCGAGGCCGGGGTGGTGTCCGAGGGCTTCAGGACGACCGTGTTGCCGGCCGCGATCGCCGGGGCGAACTTCCACACGGCCATCATCATCGGGTAGTTCCACGGCGCGACCTGCGCACAGACGCCGACCGGCTCGCGGCGCACGATGGACGTCATCCCGTCCATGTACTCGCCGGCCGAGCGCCCCTCCAGCATCCGGGCCGCGCCCGCGAAGAAGCGGATCTGGTCGACCATGGGAGGGATCTCCTCGGAGCGGGTCAGCCCGATCGGCTTGCCCGTGTTCTCCACCTCGGCCGCGATGAGGTCCTCGGCGCGCTCCTCGAACGCGTCCGCGATCTTCAGCAGGGCCTTCTGCCGCTCGGCCGGGGTGGTGTCGCGCCAGCCGGGGAAGGCCGCGGCGGCGGCCGCCATCGCGGCGTCGACGTCCGACGGGCCGGACAGCGGCGCGGTCGCGTACGCCTCGCCCGTCACGGGGTTGACCACCTCGGTGGTCCGTCCGTCGACGGCATCCCGGAACTCACCATCGATGTAGTTGCGCAGACGACGCAGCTCGCTGGTCACTGACCGGCCCTCCAAGTGCGGGTGTCCCGCGTGCGGGTGTCCATGGACTGAGACACCCACACTAATCCGCGCACCGACGTTTTCAACACCCCCGATCGCGTGATGGCTGCGGAATCCGCAGATCTCGCTCGCGTAAACAACGAATTTCATCGCATCGACCTTGCGGAACTGTCGAGACGTCGTGCACAGTGAGGTCGTGGCCAGTCGAAGCGCAGAGCACAGGGACTCCCGCGAGTCCAGGAACGGCGGCACCCCGCACCTCGATGCCGTCAGCCTCGCCATCATCGAGCAGCTCCAGGAGGACGGCCGGCGGCCGTACGCCGCGATCGGCAAGGCGGTCGGCCTCTCCGAGGCGGCCGTGCGCCAGCGCGTCCAGAAGCTGCTCGACCAGGGCGTGATGCAGATCGTCGCCGTCACGGACCCGCTGACCGTGGGCTTCCGCCGGCAGGCGATGGTCGGGATCAACGTCGAGGGCGACGTCGAGTCCATAGCCGAGGCGCTGACCGCCATGCAGGAGGTCGAGTACGTGGTGATGACCGCGGGCTCGTTCGACGTGCTCGCCGAGATCGTCTGCGAGGACGACGACCATCTGCTGGAGGTCATCAACAAACGCATCCGCGCCCTGCCCGGCGTGCGCTCGACCGAGAGCTTCGTCTACCTGAAGCTGAAGAAGCAGACCTACATGTGGGGAACCCGATAACCGTGAGGACCCGATAACCGTGAGCTCAAAGGACCTCAGCCGCACCGCGTACGACCACCTGTGGATGCACTTCACCCGCATGTCCTCGTACGAGAACTCCCCGGTCCCGACGATCGTCCGGGGCGAGGGCACCTACATCTACGACGACAAGGGCAAGCGCTACCTCGACGGACTCGCGGGTCTGTTCGTGGTCCAGGCCGGCCACGGCCGCGTGGAGCTCGCCGAGGCCGCCTTCAAGCAGGCGCAGGAGCTCGCGTTCTTCCCGGTGTGGTCCTACGCCCACCCCAAGGCCGTCGAGCTGGCGGAACGTCTCGCCCACCACGCGCCCGGCGACCTCAACAAGGTCTTCTTCACCACCGGCGGCGGCGAGGCCGTCGAGACCGCGTGGAAGCTCGCCAAGCAGTACTTCAAGCTCACCGGCAAGCCCACCAAGTACAAGGTCATCTCCCGCGCGGTCGCCTACCACGGCACCCCGCAGGGCGCCCTGTCCATCACCGGCCTGCCGGCCCTGAAGGCCCCCTTCGAGCCGCTCGTACCCGGCGCGCACAAGGTCCCGAACACCAACATCTACCGCGCCCCGCTGTTCGGCGACGACCCCGAGGCCTTCGGCCGCTGGGCCGCCGACCAGATCGAGCAGCAGATCCTCTTCGAGGGCCCGGACACGGTCGCCGCGGTCTTCCTGGAGCCGGTGCAGAACGCGGGCGGCTGCTTCCCGCCCCCGCCCGGCTACTTCCAGCGGGTGCGCGAGATCTGCGACCAGTACGACGTGCTCCTCGTGTCGGACGAGGTCATCTGCGCCTTCGGCCGCCTCGGCACGATGTTCGCCTGCGACAAGTTCGACTACGTCCCGGACATGATCACCTGCGCCAAGGGCATGACGTCGGGCTACTCCCCCATCGGCGCCTGCATCATCAGCGACCGGCTGGCCGAGCCGTTCTACCAGGGCGACAACACCTTCCTGCACGGCTACACCTTCGGCGGCCACCCGGTGTCCGCGGCCGTGGGCCTGGCCAACCTCGACCTGTTCGAGCGCGAGAACCTCAACCAGCACGTCCTCGACAACGAGGGCGCGTTCCTCTCCACGCTCCAGAAGCTGCACGACCTGCCGATCGTCGGCGACGTCCGCGGCAACGGCTTCTTCTACGGCATCGAGCTGGTCAAGGACAAGGCGACGAAGGAGTCCTTCGACGCGGACGAGACCGAGCGCGTCCTGTACGGCTTCCTGTCCAAGGCGCTCTTCGAGAACGGCCTGTACTGCCGTGCCGACGACCGCGGCGACCCGGTCGTCCAGCTCGCCCCGCCGCTGATCTCGAACCAGGAGACGTTCGACGAGATCGAGCAGATCCTGCGCGCGACGCTGACGGAGGCGTGGACGAAGCTCTGACCGACAGCCTGATGAGCTGACTCTGTGATCAACACCGGCCCCGGTGTCTGCCGTTCGAGTGAGAAACGGCGGCCCGGGGCCGTGTGCTGTGCGGATGCCCGCCGCGACCTCCTTAGCGTGCTCGTGACCGATCGGCCCTGCCTTCGTTCCCCCTTCACGCCCCCGGACGGGGGAACGACCAGGGAACCAACGGATCTGAACCGAGGTGTACGCCCATGGAGGCCCCACCGGACAACGACGTGCTCTGGGCACGCTCCCTGCACTTCACGCACCCCGACGGCTCCCCCGGCCTGGGCGGGGTCTCCCTGGGGGTGCGGGAGGGCGAGATCCTCGCCGTCAGCGGCCCGCGCGGCAGCGGCAAGACGACCCTGCTGCACTGTCTGTCCGGCCTGGTGCCCGCCCAGCGCGGCGAGGTCTGGTTCAACAGCGTCCCCGTGCACACCATGGGCCCGATGGCCCGCGAACGGCTGCGCCGCGACCGCTTCGGCTGGATCGACCCGACGCCGGTCCTCGTGCCCGAGCTCAACGTCTGGGAGAACGCGGCCCTCCCCCTGATGCTGCGCGGCACCAGCCGCCGCCGGGCCAAGGTCGCGGCGATGGAGTGGCTGGAGCGCCTGGACATCGGCGAGCGCTCCCGCAGCCGCCCGCACGAACTCACCCACGCCGAGCGCCAGCGGGTCTGCATCACCCGCGCTCTGGCCCCGGCCCCCTCGATCCTCTTCGCCGACGAGCCCACCGCCCCGCTGCACCGCGCCGACCGGGCGCACGTCCTGCGCACCCTGACGACGGCGGCCCGCTCGCACGGCATCGCGGTGGTGCTGGCCACCCACGACGCGGAGACCGCGGCCCTCGCCGACCGCACAGTGCCGCTGCTGGACGGGCGCCGGGTGAAGACGGTGCATCTGCCCCCGGTGCCGGAGCCGGAAGGCCGGGGGGCCGCGTGCTCGCTCTCCGTCTGACCCGCAGCGCCCACCCCGCCGTCCAGCTCCGCCGTCTCCTGGTGGCGACGGCCTCGGCGGGCACCGGCTTCCTCCTCCTGTGCACCCTCGGCCACGCCCTGACCCACCCGGACGCCTCGGCGGCCTCCGCGCTCCGGCTCGCCTGGTGCGCGGTCCCCCTCGCCGCGACGGTCTACTTCGCGCGGGCCGTGGCCCGCACCGACCCCGGCACCCGCCCCCGGCCGGGCCTCGCGGCGGTCGGCCTGGGCCCGGCCCGGCTGATGGCCGTCTCGGCGACGACGACGGCCCTGTCGACGCTGCTCGGCTCCATGCTGGCCCTCCTCCTCTTCCTCCACCTGCGCGGCGACCTCACAGGCATGCCGTTCGACGGCGCGGCGGCCGAGTTCCTGGCCGCGCAGCAGCCGCTGCCCCTGCCCGCCGCCCTGACCCTGCTGGCCCTGGTGCCGGCGGCCTCCTCCGTCGCGGTGGCGTTGATGCTCCGCCCGCGGGACGCACGCGTTGCGGCCCAGGCGGCCCCGCGCGCGCTGCGCCGGTTCGGCGCGGGCGGACCGACGGGGTCCAGGGAGACGTTCGGGGCGTACGGCCGGTTCGGCGCGCGGCTGAAGAGCAGCGCGCCCCGCCCCGCCGCCCCGGCCGACGACACCCCGCCCGCCCCGGAGCCCGAGGCCGCCCCCGCCCCGGACCTCCCGCTCGGCCTCACCCCCGTCCCCGACCCCACCGCCCTCCCCTGGGGAGCGGCGCTGCTGGCCACCGGTCTGGCGGTGGAGGGCTACGCGAGCCGCGCCGCCGACGGCTCCCTGCCGCTCCCCGGCGGCCTCCCGAGCGGCCCCACCGGCGTCCTCCTCGGCTGGATCCTCACCGCGATCGGCCTCGCCCTGGCCGGCCCCGGCCTCACCCATCTGTGCGGCCGGCTGCTGCAGACGGCCCGCCCCGGCGCCCTCCGCCTCCTCGCCGGCCGGGGCCTGATGCAGGAGGCGTCCCGCATCGGCCGCCCGTTGGGCGTGGTCTGCGCGGTGGCCTCCGGCGCGTACACGATGGCCGCGCTGTACGACCCGGCCGACCCGTCCTTCGGCCCGCTCACCACCCTCGGCGCACTGGTCGTGGCGGGCTCCACCGTCGCCACGCTGCTGACGGCGGCCGTGGAGGCGCGGCAGGCCCGCGCCGACACCACCGCCGCGCTGCTGCGCCTGGGCGCTCCGGCCAAGACGCTGCGCAGCGCCGCCGCCATGCGCACCGGCGCGCTGCTGGCGCTGTTCGTCCCGCTCACCCTCGTCGTGGCCGAACTCGCGGCGCTCCCGCTGGCCCGCTGAAACCCCGGCCGAGAAGATCTCCCGCCCACCGATGAGTTCGGCCCGGCCCCCGGGTCTACCCCACCGAACAGCAGCACACCGGCGACACGAACCGGCGACACGAACCTCGGGAGAGACCAGATGACCGCCCCGGCCTACCAGCAGATGATCTTCGTCAACCTGCCCGTGAACGACCTCGACGCCTCGAAGAAGTTCTTCACGGAGCTCGGCTACACGATCAACCCCCAGTTCAGCGACGCGAACGCGGCCTCCGTGGTGATCAGCGACACGATCGTCGCGATGATGCTCGTCAAGCCGTTCTACTCGACCTTCACCAAGAAGGAGATCGCGGACTCCACGAAGACCAGCGAGGTCCTGATCGCGCTGAGCGCCGAGAGCCGCGCGAAGGTCGACGAGTTGGTCGACAAGGCGCTCGCGCTGGGCGGTTCGCCGAGCGGCGAGACCCAGGACATGGGCTTCATGTACGGCCGCTCCTTCGACGACCTCGACGGCCACACCTGGGAGATCGTGTGGATGGACCCGTCGGCCGTGGAGGGCTGAACCCCCGTTCGCACGGCAGTGCCTAGCATGGGCGGGTGCATCCGACGACACCCGCCCAGCCGTTCGACGGCTCCCACGACCGTGAGATCGAGACCCTCGCCGAGTTCGACGAGGTGGTCCGCGACCACGGCACCCTTTCGCACTTCCGCGTCCAGTCGGTCGACCTGACGGACCGTACCGAGGTCCTGCTCGCCCTGGACACCGCGGCCGCCGTCTTCCTCGGCTGCCCGATGCACCCGGACGCGGCCGCGAAGTCCCGCGCCTCGGGGGCCCTCGTGCTCCCGCCCGTGCCGGGTCTGTCCTTCGACCCGTACCGCGGCTTCGTCTACGGCCCCGACGAGCTGTTCGCCGACCTGGCCGAGGGCTACGAGGCGACCCCGGACGCCCGCACCTACGCCTGGTTCCAGCAGACCAAGGCGGACGGCGACATATTCGGCTCCATGCTCCGCTCGATCCACGACGACGCCGTCTCGGACGCCCTCGACGAACTCCTCGTCGGAACCCGGGTGGTCGGGGTGATGGGCGGTCACGCGATGGCCCGCGGCACGGAGGAGTACGCCGGAGCCGCCCGCCTCGGCCGGGAACTCGCCCGCGCGGGCCTCACGGTGGCGACCGGCGGCGGGCCCGGCGCGATGGAGGCGGCCAACCTCGGCGCGTACGCGGCCCCCTTCGGCGACGAGATGCTCGACGATTCCCTCCGACGCCTCGCCAAGGCCCCGAAGTTCACCCCCTCGATCACCGACTGGGCCCGGGCCGCCTTCGAGGTGCGCGCCGACTGGCCCGGCGGCGGGGCCTCGGTGGGCATCCCCACCTGGTTCTACGGCCATGAGCCGCCGAACCCGTTCGCCGCGCACATCGCCAAGTACTTCTCCAACGCCACCCGCGAGGACGGCCTGCTGGCCCGCTGCACCGCGGGCGTGGTGTTCCTGCCGGGCGCCGCCGGAACCGTCCAGGAGATCTTCGACAACACGACGCCCAACTACTACGAGTCGCGGGGCGAGCCGACGCCGATGGTGCTCGTGGACCGCGCGCACTGGACCGAACGCCTCCCGGCCTGGCCGCTCTTGCGGTCACTCGCCCGGGAGCGGGCGATGGAGTCCCGTATCGCCCTCGTTGACCGGATCGAGGAGGCTCCGGAGGCGTTGAAACGTCTCGGTGGTTAATAAGCGGGTAAAGGCAACCGCTCAGAGGGGTCGCCGCATTGACACTTCTTATGGAACGCTTATAGACCTGTGAGTCGGCTGGGGATGGTGAAGCACTCCGCTCACCCGGGGGCGTCACCTCCCCCTCCACCCCCCGCAGTTGCGCTTCCCGTAAAGGACAAACGTGTCCCTATCCCGCCGTACCGCCGCCCGTTCGGTGCGCATGCTCGGCGTCACCGCCGCCTCCGCCGCCCTCGCGCTCAGTGCCTCCGGCACCGCGCTGGCCTGCGAGATCGGCGAGTTCTCCGCCGCAGCCGCCTGTGACGGCACGAAGGGCGTCATCACCGTCACCGACAAGGACCCCTCGGGCGTCCCGGCCGTGATCACCGTGTTCCTCGAGAACAACGGCGCCGACCTGAGGCAGGTCGGCGAAGCCCAGACCGTCAAGGGCACGAAGGAGGGCGTCACCATCTCCTTCGCCGAGGACTGGGAGCCGAACGCCGAGTACCGCATCCATGTCGTGGCCAACGACGGCAAGAAGACCCTCGTCGACGCCGACATAGCCCCGAACCTGACCACCCCGTCCAAGGCCTGCAAGGCCGACGACACCACCCCGACCACCACCCCGTCCTCGACGCCGTCGGACACCACTCCGCCGCCCGCCGAGACGGACACCGCCTCGCCGTCCCCGTCCGACTCGGCGAGCGAGAGCACCGCGCCCCCGGCCGCAGCGGGCAACGCCCCGTCGGCCGCGGTCCAGGAGTCCAACCTCGCCGAGACCGGCGCGGGCTCCAACACCGGTCTGATCGCCGGCATCGCGGCCGCACTGGTCGCCGTCGGCGGCGGCGCGGTGTTCTTCGGCATGCGTCGCCGTGGGGCCAGCCACCGCTGACCTCCACCACCGACCCGAACGTGAGTGGCCCGCCCCCGACCGGGGCGGGCCACCCGCTTTTCCCGGGCCCGCGTCAGTCCAGCACGACGATCTCGGCCGGGTCGAAGGACGCCTCCACCGTGCTCCCGACCTCCGGCGCGTCCCGCAGCGCGCACGCCGCCTCCAGCTTCGGCGCGCCCTCCGGCTGAAGGTGCACGGCGACATGCGTGCCCCGGAAGGTGCGCGCGGCGACCGTGCAGCGCAGTCCCTCGTCCACACCCACCAGACGCACCCCGGCGGGCCGGACCAGCAAGGTGCGCGCCCCCTGCGCCGACCCGGCCGGCACCGGCACCTTGCCCCACGGCGTGACCGCGACCTCGCCGGTGACGGTCGCCTCCACCACGTTGTCGAAGCCGAGGAAGCGGGCCACGAACGCGTCCGCCGGCCGCTGCCAGACCTCCAGCGGCGTGCCGGACTGGGCGATCCGGCCGTCCCGCATCACCACGACCCGGTCGGCGAGCGCGAACGCCTCGCCCTGGTCGTGGGTGACCGCGAGCACGGTCGTGCCCAACCGGCCGAAGAGTTCCCGCAGTTCGACGACCAGCCGCTCACGCAGCGACCGGTCGAGCTGCCCGAGCGGCTCGTCGAGCATCAGCAGCCGGGGCCGCGGGGCGAGGGCCCGGGCCAGCGCCACCCGCTGCTGCTCCCCGCCGGACAGCGCGGCCACGGCCCGGCCCGCGGCCCCCGGCAGCCCGACGAGTTCGAGCAACTCCCGCACCCGCTCGCCCTGTTGAGCCTTGGGCACACCGTGCATCCGCAGCCCGAAGGCCACATTGCCGCCCACATCGCGCTGCGGGAACAGCTGGTGGTCCTGGAACATCAGCCCGAGCTCGCGCCGATGCGCGGGCACCCCCGCCTGATCGCTCCCGCCGAGCGACACCCGCCCGGAATCCAGCGGTTGCAGCCCCGCCACCGCCCGCAGCAGCGTCGACTTGCCGCTCCCGCTCGGCCCGAGCACACACACCACCTCGTGCTCGGCGACGGCGAGATCGACGCCGTCCAGCACAGGCCGCCCACCGAACCGCACGGTAGCGCCGTCGAGTTCGAGCAGCGGCATCAGAACTCCCCCGTCCGATCGGTCCGCAGCCGCTCCAGCACCAGCAGGGCCACCGCGCACACCACCATCAGAATCGTCGAAAGGGCCATCGCCTGCCCGTAGTTGAGCTCACCGGCCCGGCCGAGCAGCCGCGCCACGGCGACCGGCAGCGTCGGGTTGTCGGGCCGGGCGATGAACACGGTCGCGCCGAACTCCCCCAGCGACACCGCGAAGGCGAACCCGGCCGCGACCAGCAGCGCCCGCCGCACCATCGGCAGGTCGACCTCCCGCCACACCCGCCAGGGCGACGCCCCGAGCACGGCCGCCGCCTCCCGCAGCCGCCGGTCCACCGCCCGCAGCACGGGCAGCATCGTGCGGACGACGAAGGGCACGCCGACCAGCGCCTGCGCGAGCGGCACCAGGATCCAGCTGCCGCGCAGGTCCAGCGGAGGCTCGTCGAGCGCGATCAGGAACCCGAAGCCGACGGTCACCGCGGAGACGCCCAGCGGCAGCATCAGCAGCGCGTCGAAGCCCCGCACCAGCCGTCCGGCGTCCCTACGCGTGAGCGCGGCCGCGGCGAGCCCGCCGATCAGCACCGCGATCGCGGTCGCGGCGAGGGCGTACTGAAGCGAGTTGCCGATCGCCTCGATCGGCGGAACCAGGAAGACATTGCCGTCGTCGCTGGTCAGCGCCCGGTAGTAGGCGAAGTCGGGGGCGTCGAACGACCGCTGCACCAGCACTGCCAGCGGCAGCACGAGCAGCACGGCGATGCTCACGAGCACCCCCGCCAGCAGCGACCACTGCCCGGCCCCGCGCGGCCGCCGCGCCGTCACCGCCGCGTCCACCAGCCGCAACGCGCTCTCCCGCCGCCGCACGGCCCAGGCGTGCACGGCGAGGACCCCGCCGACGGCCGCGAACTGGACGATCGTCAGGACGGCGGCCGTGGACAGGTCGAAGATCTCGGAGGTCTGCCGGTAGATCTCCACTTCGAGGGTCGAGAAGGTCGGGCCGCCGAGGATCTGCACCACACCGAAGGAGGTGAAGGTGAAGAGGAAGACCATCAGCGCGGCGGCCGCGACGGCGGGCCCGAGGGCGGGCAGGGTCACCGTCCGCCAGGCGCGCAGCCGGGACGCGCCCAGCATCCGCGCCGCCTCCTCCTGCCCGGGATCGAGCTGCGCCCACAGCCCGCCCACGGTCCGTACCACGACGGCGTAGTTGAAGAAGACGTGCGCGAGCAGGATCGCCCACACGGTCGTGTCCAGCCGTACGCCCCACAGGTCGTCGAGCAGCCCGCCGCGCCCGACGAGTGCCAGGAACGCCGTGCCGACGACGACCGTCGGCAGCACGAACGGGACGGTGACGACCGCGCGCAGCACCTGCTTGCCCGGGAAGTCCAGCCGGGCGAACACATACGCGCCCGGCAGCGCGACCAGCAGCGTGAGCGCGGTGGAGGCGAGCGCCTGCCAGGTGGTGAACCACAGCACATGCCGGACATCGGACTGGGCGAGCACGTCCCACAGCCGCCCGAACCGCCAGGACCCGTCGACGTTCAGCCCCCGGGCGACGATCGCGGCGACCGGGTAGGCGAAGAACACCGCGAAGAACGCGACGGGCAGGGCCATGAGCCCGAGCCGGACCGCCGCGCCCCCCTTGCCGCCCTTGCCCTTGCGTTTGCCGGGGGCTGCTTCAGCTGCTTCGGCTACTTCAGTACGAGCGAGGTCCATGACTTGACCCAGTCGTCGCGGTGTTCGGCGATCTTCGCCGGGGCGAGGGTCTCGGGATCCTTCGCCTGCGGCCCGTACTGCGTGAACTCGGCCGGCACCTGCACGCCCGTCCGCACCGGGTAGACGAACATGTTGAGCGGCATGTCCTCCTGGAACTCCTTGCCGATCAGGAAGTCGATCAGCGCCTTGCCGCCCTCGCTGTTGTGCGCGTTGCTCAGCAGCCCCGCGAACTCGACCTGCCTAAAGCAGGTGCCGGCCGCGACCCCGGTCGGGGCGGTCGTCGGCTTCGGGTCGCCGTAGATCACCTCGGCGGGCGGCGAGGAGGCGTAGGAGACGACGAGCGGCCGGTCGGCCCCCGCCTTCCGGCCGCCGGCGGACCCGGAGAACTCCTCGTTGTAGGCCTGCTCCCAGCCGTCGACGACCTTGACGCCGTTGGCCTTGAGCTTCGCCCAGTAGCCTTCCCAGCCGCCGTCCCCATACTTGGCGGCCGTGCCGAGCAGGAAGCCGAGTCCGGGCGAGGAGGTGGAGGCGTTCTCGGTGACGAGGAGGTTCTTGTAGGCGGGCTCGATCAGGTCGTCGAAGGAGGCCGGCGGGGCCAGCTTGTGCTCGGTGAAGTACGCCTTGTCGTAGTTGACGCAGATGTCGCCGAAGTCGACCGGCGTGACCCGGTGCTTCTCGGCGTCCAGCCGGAACGCGCTGCCGACCTGGTCCAGCCCCTTCGCCTCGTACGACTGGAACAGCCCGTTGTCGAGCGCGCGGGAGAGCAGGGTGTTGTCGACGCCGAAGAAGACGTCGCCCTGCGGGTTGTCCTTGGTGAGGATGGCCTTGTTGACGGCCTGCCCGGCGTCGCCGTCCTTGAGGACCTTCACCCGGTACCCGGAGGTCTTCTCGAACTCGGCGAGCACGGTCTTGGACACGGCCCATGAGTCATGGCTGACGAGGGTGACGGTCTTGGACTGCGCCGCGTCTCCCTCGTCGCCGGAGGACGACCCGCACGCGGACAGCGTGACAAGGCCGAGGCAGACGAGGGCAGCCCAATGCTTCTTGGTGTTCACGGTGATGACCGAACTTCCTACCCAGAATGACCTGGGCGAGGTTCAGAGGGTCTGCGGCCCGATGACCGCACTCTCAGCGCTGTGGCGCTCCCCTGTCGGATATGAAGATGTATCTACCGGGACAGATTACCGCTCGGTGGCGGCAAGCTGTCCACAGGCCCCGTCGATCTCCTGACCACGGGTGTCCCGGACGGTCACCGGCACCCCGTGCGAGGCGATCGCCTCGACGAACGCCTTCTCGTCCTCGGGCCGCGAGGCCGTCCACTTCGAGCCCGGCGTCGGGTTGAGCGGGATCAGGTTGACGTGCACGGGCTTGCCGCGGAGCAGTCGGCCGAGCCGGTCGCCACGCCAGGCCTGGTCGTTGATGTCCCGGATCAGCGCGTACTCGATGGACAGCCGGCGCCCGGAGCGCTCGGTGTACTCGAACCCGGCGTCCAGCACCTCGCGCACCTTCCACCGCGTGTTCACGGGGACGAGGGTGTCGCGCAGTTCGTCGTCGGGGGCGTGCAGGGAGATCGCGAGCCGGCACTTGAAGCCCTCGTCGGAGAACCGGTGGATGGCCGGCACGAGCCCGACCGTCGACACGGTGATGCCCCGCTGCGAGAGCCCGAGCCCGTCGGGGGCGGGGTCGGTGAGCGCCCGGATCGAGGCGACGACCCGCTTGTAGTTGGCGAGCGGCTCGCCCATGCCCATGAACACGATGTTCGACAGCCGGGCCGGCCCGCCCGGCACCTCGCCGTCCCGCAGCGCCCGCATGCCGTCGACGATCTGATGGACGATCTCGGCGGTGGACAGATTCCGGTCCAGCCCCGCCTGCCCGGTCGCGCAGAACGGGCAGTTCATCCCGCACCCGGCCTGCGAGCTGATGCACATCGTCACCCGGTCCGGGTAGCGCATCAGCACCGACTCCACGAGCGTGCCGTCGAACAGCCGCCACAGGGTCTTGCGGGTGGTCCCCTGGTCCGTCGACAGATGCCGGACGACCGACATCAGGTCCGGCAGCAGCGCCTCGCGCAGCTTCTCGCGCGAACCGGCGGGGATGTCCGTCCACTCGGCCGGGTCGTGCGCGTAACGCGCGAAGTAGTGCTGCGACAGCTGCTTGGCACGGAACGGCTTCTCACCGATCTCCGCCACGACCTCCTTCCGCTCGGCGGGCGAGAGGTCGGCAAGGTGCCGCGGCGGCTTCTGAGCTCCGCGGGGGGCGACGAAAGTGAGTTCTCCGGGCTTAGGCATAGCCATATCAGTGTCGCAGATCGAATCGTGTGACCGGTGCCGCGCTCGTCACAGCGGCAGCGGCCTCGGGGCGGTCTCGCAGCGACGGGCCCCCGTCCCGGAGACCGGGGCGAGGGCCCGTACGAGCCGCTGTGCGCGGGGTGGGTCAGCCGGAGCCGACGAAGAGCACGAACAACGCCCAGACGACCGGAGCCGTGGGCAGCAGCGAGTCCAGCCGGTCCATGATGCCGCCGTGGCCCGGGAGGAGCGTGCCCATGTCCTTGATGCCCAGGTCCCGCTTGATCATGGAC
Organism: Streptomyces sp. NPDC001858; assembly: GCF_053594615.1. Classification (NCBI taxonomy): domain Bacteria; kingdom Bacillati; phylum Actinomycetota; class Actinomycetes; order Kitasatosporales; family Streptomycetaceae; genus Streptomyces; species Streptomyces sp. NPDC001858. The sequence goes on along the minus strand of NZ_JBSFEV010000015.1, from coordinate 59,990 downwards.
TCGCCGAGATCGCCGAGCGTGGCGCTGGCGGCGACGGCGAAACCGAGCAGCAGTCCCTGCCACCAGGTGCCGTCGTCGATCAGGAACTGCATCAACAGCGCGCCCGCGACCATCGCGAACGACACCGCGCCGAACAGGCCCTCGCGGGTCTTGCCGGGGCTGATGCGCGGGGCGAGCTTGGTCCTGCCGAAGCGCCAGCCGACGGCGTACGCGCCCGTGTCGCTGACGACCGTCAGCAGCAGGAAGGTGATGACGCGCTGCGCTCCGTCGTCGGAGGCCAGCATCAGGGCGACGAACGTGGCCAGGAACGGGACGTAGAAGGCCGCGAAGACGCCTGCGGTGACGTCCTTCAGATAGCCCTCGGGCGGTTCCGTCATCCGCCAGACCAGCACCGAGAGAGCGGTGAGGGCCATGGCGACCCAGGCGCCCTCGGCGCCCCGGACATACCCGGCGACGACCATCGCGGCGCCGCCGACCGCGAGCGGCACGAGCGGCGCCTTGATGCCCTTGCGCTCCTGCAGCCTGCTGGTCAGCTCCCACAGCCCGACGACGACGGCCACCGCGACGACGCCGACGAACACGGCCTTGACCACGAGCAGCGACGCGAGGATCACCGCGCCGAGTCCGACCGCGACCCCTATGGCCGCGCCCAGGTCTCGGCCCGCGCTCTTCTTCTGCGGTGCGGGCGCAGGCTGAGGGGCGTCGGGCATGGGCTCCGGATTCTGCGGCACCGCCGCGTGGGGCCGTGCCGACGGGGTGTCGTCGCCGCGCGCGGCGTCGCCGTACGGCCCGCTGCCATAGGGCGTGCCGCCGTAGGGCGGGTTGCCGTAGGACGCGCTGCCGTAGGGATCGTCTCGGAACAAGGGGCCGCCCGGCCGAGCGGCCCCCCGCTCGTCATCCTGGTTTCCGCCGTGCGCGGGTACGTCGGGGACGATGGGCATGGGGCGAGTCTGCTGCGCCTCAGGCGCATCGTACGCGGGACCCGCCGGGGCGGCCCCCTGGACAGGCCCCTGGGCGGCGGGCCCCCAGTACCCGGCCCGTGACCCGGCTTGTGGCGGTGAGCCCCAGGAAGAGTCGTTCATCAGACCTCGAGCAGCTCCGCTTCCTTGTGCTTCAGGAGCTCGTCCACCTGGGCGACGTACTTCGCGGTGGTGTCGTCGAGCTCCTTCTCCGCACGGCGGCCCTCGTCCTCGCCGACCTCGCCGTCCTTGACGAGCTTGTCGATCGCGTCCTTGGCCTTGCGACGGACCGCGCGGATGGACACCTTGGCGTCCTCGCCCTTGGTCTTGGCGACCTTGATGTAGTCGCGGCGGCGCTCCTCGGTGAGCTCGGGGAACACCACCCGGATGATGTTGCCGTCGTTGCTGGGGTTGACGCCCAGGTCGGAGTCGCGGATGGCCTGCTCGATGTTGCGCAGGGCCGTCTTGTCGAACGGGGTGACTACCGCCATGCGCGGCTCCGGCACGGAGAACGAAGCCAGCTGGTTGATCGGCGTCGGCGCGCCGTAGTAGTCGGCCACGATCTTGTTGAACATCGCCGGGTGCGCACGGCCGGTGCGGATCGCGGCGAAGTCCTCCTTGGCGACCACGACGGCCTTCTCCATCTTCTCCTCGGCCTCGAGGAGGGTCTCTTCGATCACCACTTGCTCCTGCGTGTCTTGAGTAGGCCCGGCTGCGGATCCTTGCGGGGGCGGCGGCCGGCTGCGTCGCGTCTTCTTCGTGCACGGTTCCCGACCGGCAGGACATTGTCCATCCCCCGGCCAGGGTCCGTCCCCCGGTCAGGGACTGTCGTACGAGACCGGGGTTGTGCCGGTCAGGCCCGGCTGCTCTGCTCACCCACAAGCGTGCCGATCTTCTCACCCTTGACGGCGCGAGCGATATTGCCCTCCGTCAGGAGCTCGAAGACGAGGATCGGAAGCTTGTTGTCGCGGCACAGTGTGACGGCGGTGGCGTCGGCGACCTTCAGCTCGCGTGTGATGACCTCGCCGTAGCCGAGGGCGTCGAACTTGACGGCCTCCGGGTTGGTCTTCGGGTCGGAGTCGTAGACGCCGTCCACGCCGTTCTTGCCCATCAGCAGCGCCTCGGCGTCGATCTCCAGGGCGCGCTGCGCGGCGGTGGTGTCGGTCGAGAAGTACGGCATGCCCATACCGGCGCCGAAGATGACCACTCGGCCCTTCTCCAGGTGCCGCACGGCCCGCAGCGGGATGTACGGCTCGGCGACCTGGCCCATGGTGATGGCCGTCTGGACGCGGCTGTCGATGCCTTCCTTCTCCAGGAAGTCCTGGAGGGCGAGGCAGTTCATGACCGTGCCCAGCATGCCCATGTAGTCCGAGCGGGCCCGGTCCATGCCGCGCACCTGGAGTTCGGCGCCGCGGAAGAAGTTGCCGCCGCCGATGACGACGGCGATCTCCGCGCCGTCCCGGACGACGGCCGCGATCTCCCGGGCGATCTTGTGCACCACGTTCGGGTCCACGCCCAGGCCCCCGCCACCGGAGAATGCCTCACCGGACAACTTCAGCAGAAACCGGCCGCGTACCTTGCCGTCGTCGCTCTTCTGGGGCTTGGTGGTCATGGGAGATCCCGCCTCTTTCACGTGGTGCACATACGAAGAAGGCCACTGCCGGTGGGGTGTCGTCCGCAACCCGTGCTCGGCAATGGCCTCCTCGTCAGATCTGCTGTCGTCCGTCACGCGTGCGCGTGACGGCGTACCGGACGACTGCACCCGACCCTATCGGGCCGACGCGTCGATCGCGGTACGGACTCAGATGCCGACCTTGATGCGCGTGAAGCGCTTCAGGGCGACACCGGCCTCGTCCAGGACCTTCTGGACGGACTTCTTGTTGTCCAGCGCGTACGGCTGGCCGAGCAGCGTGGCGTCCTTGAAGAAGCCGTTGAGGCGACCCTCGACGATCTTCGGCAGGGCGGCCTCGGGCTTGCCCTCGGCGCGGGTGGTCTCCTCGGCGACGCGGCGCTCGGACTCGACGACCTCGGCCGGCACGTCCTCCTTGGAGAGGTACTTCGGCGCGAAGGCGGCGATGTGCTGGGCGATGCCCTTGGCGACCTCGGCGTTCGGCTTGTCCAGCTCGACGAGGACACCGATCTGCGGGGGCAGGTCGGGCATCGTGCGGTGCATGTACGCGAACACGAAGCCGTCGGCGAAGACCGCGAAGCGGTCCAGCACGATCTTCTCGCCGAGGTTGGCGTTGGCCTCGTCCACGAACGCCTGGACGGTCTTGCCGGCCTCGATCTCGGACGCGAGCAGCGTCTCGAGGTCGGCCGGGGAGGTCTTGGCAACGTGCTCGGCGATGGCGTTGGCCGCGGCCTGGAACTTCTCGCCCTTGGCGACGAAGTCCGTCTCGCACTTCAGCTCGACGAGGACGCCGGAGGAGTTGTCGTCGGCGATGATCGAGACCACGGCGCCGTTCTCGGCGGAGCGGCCCTCGCGCTTGGCGACGCCCTTCTGGCCCTTGATCCGGAGCGCCTCGACGGCCTTCTCGACGTTGCCCTCGGCCTCGTCCAGGGCCTTCTTGCAGTCCATCATGCCGGCGCCGGTCAGCTCACGGAGCTTCTTGACGTCAGCGGCGGTGTAGTTCGCCATGATCTGTGAATCTCTCTCGGAGTTCGAAGTCTCGAAGATCTACGAAGATCTGGGGCGGTGGGTGAACGGCGGGCGGCTCGGTCAAGACGCCACCCGCCGTCACTATCGTCCCTGGGGCCGTACCGACGGCTCAGCCGCCGGACGGCCTACGGCCTGACTCAGGCCTGCTCGCCCTCGGCGGCCGGAGCGGCCTCGGCAGCGGGGGCCTCCTCGGCGGCGGGCGCCTCTTCGGCGGCCGGAGCCTCGGCGGCGGGCGCCTCGGCGACCGGAGCCTCAGCCGCGGGGGCCTCGGCAGCGGCCTCGGCGGGCTTCTCGGCCTCGTCGGCCTTCTTCTCGCCCTCGAGCAGGTCGCGCTCCCAGGCGGCCAGCGGCTCGGCGGCGGCCTTGTCGCCCTTGTCGCCGGTGGCGACGCCGGAGCGGGAGATGAGGCCCTCGGCGACCGCGTCGGCGATCACGCGGGTGAGCAGGGTGACGGAGCGGATCGCGTCGTCGTTGCCCGGGATCTTGTAGTCGACCTCGTCGGGGTCGCAGTTGGTGTCGAGGATGGCGACGACCGGGATGTTGAGCTTCCGGGCCTCGCCGACCGCGATGTGCTCCTTCTTGGTGTCCACGATCCAGACGGCGCTGGGCACCTTGGACATCTCGCGGATACCACCGAGGGTCTTCTCGAGCTTGGCCTTCTCACGCGAGAGGACCAGGAGCTCCTTCTTCGTCAGACCCGAAGCGGCGACGTCCTCGAAGTCGATGAGCTCGAGCTCCTTGAGGCGCTGCAGGCGCTTGTAGACGGTCGAGAAGTTGGTGAGCATGCCGCCCAGCCAGCGCTGGTTGACGTAGGGCATGCCGACGCGGGTCGCCTGCTCGGCGATCGCTTCCTGCGCCTGCTTCTTCGTGCCGACGAACATGACCGTGCCGCCGTGGGCGACGGTCTCCTTGACGAACTCGTAGGCGCGGTCGATGTACGACAGCGACTGGAGCAGGTCGATGATGTAGATGCCGTTGCGCTCGGTGAAGATGAAGCGCTTCATCTTCGGGTTCCAGCGACGGGTCTGGTGACCGAAGTGGACGCCGCTTTCCAGCAGCTCCCGCATCGTGACGACGGCCATGGCCGTTCTCCTTGGGTTTCTCGGTTGTGCCGCGGGAACCGGACGGCTCCCGCGCCTGACGCCCGCGATGCGCCGAGCCACGAAGGACCGAGGGGCGCTGACACCGGGAGACCGACCGTGGCCGGCACCCGATACCGGGGCGTGCGAAGTCGACCCGGTGACCCGGATCGCCAGAAGAAGTGTACGGGACCCGCGGGCCGACGGGTGACGCCGCTGTCCACAACCGGCGAGTGGTCCACAGGTCGGGGCCGTGATCGCCCGGATGCGGAACGGTTTTCCCATGCATATGCACGCGAAGCGATGCCTCGGCGGCCTGGCGCCGCTCCTGTCGATGACGATCCTGGTCCTGGCGTCCGCGGCAGGGGCGAACCCGCACCCCCCGCCGCGGGCCCCCGCGCCCGCTCCGCCCGCGGTCCCGGCGATCGGCCGCGCCTGGCCGGTGGGCACGCGGCCGGCGGTGCTGCGCGGCTGGGAACCGCCGGCGACGCCGTACGCCCGCGGTCACCGGGGCGTCGACCTGGCGGCCCCGCCGGGCGCCCCGGTACGGACGGTGGCGGCCGGCCGGGTGTCCTTCGCGGGCCGGGTGGCGGGCCGGGGCGTCGTCTCGGTCGAACTGACGGCTACGGGCGAACCGCCCCTGCGCACGACCTACGAACCGGTGCGGGCCTCGGTGCGCAAGGGCGACGAGGTGGCCCCGGGCCAGCCGATCGGCACGGTGGAACCGACCGGCTCCCACTGCACCCGAACCTGCGTCCACTGGGGCCTGCTGACCGGCAGAACCTATCTGGACCCCTTGTCGCTACTGCCCCCATGGCTGCGCCGCACGGGCCCGTCCCGCCTGCTCCCGGTACTGGGCGTGCCGCTGCCGTGACGCCCCTCGGCCCTGGACACTTCTCAGCCCTGGACGCCCCTCAGCCCTGGACGCCCCTCAGCACCATCGCCACCGCCGCTTCCGTGATCGCCGAAGGGTCCTCAGCGGCGCCCAGCTCGATCCGTCGCACCGCCGCGTCCACGACACCCTGCAGGAGCATCGCCGCCAGGCGGGGCTCCGTGTGTCCCAGCTCCGCCAGCGCCTCCCCGATCATCGTCACGAGGCCGCCGTGCGCGGCCCGGATCTTCTCGCGGGCCCCCGCGTCCAGCTCGCTGGCCGAGATCGCGACGACGGCCCGGTGCCGCCGGTCGCCCACCAGCGCGAGCTGGCTTCGGACATACGCCTCGACCTTGGCCTCCGTCCCGTCGACGGCGGCCATGGCCGCCTCGACCTCCGCCGCCCACACGGGGAAGTCGACCTCGCACAGCTCCTCGACCACGGCGGCGCGCGAGCGGAAGTACTCGTACACGGACGAGCGCGCGAGGCCGGTCCGCTCGGCGAGGGCCGGGAAGGTCAGCGCCTCCGTCCCGCCCTCGGACAACAGGGAGCGTGCCGCGTCCAGGAGGGAGGCGCGCTGCATCGATCGGTGCTCGGCCACGGAGGCCGCTCGAATCCTTGGCACGTCAACCACTCTACGGACGCGCCACCCCCGGCGGGAGTGACTCCGCCCGCACTTGTGACATCCGGCCAGGTCGGCGAGCGCGCGGAACCCGCGCGAACGCGGCTCAACGACCGAAGCCGGCCAGCTTCGCGCGCAGCTGGAGCACGGACTTGGTATGGATCTGGCTGACCCGGCTCTCGGTCACGCCCAGCACGTTCCCGATCTCGGCGAGCGTCAGCCCTTCGTAGTAGTACAGCGTGACGACCGTCTTCTCCCGGTCGGGCAGGGTGTTGATGGCCCGCGCCAGGAACCGCCTGAGCTCCCGGTCCTCGGCCACCTCCACGGGGTTGTCCGCGGCCGTGTCCTCCAGCGTGTCCATCAGGCTCAGCCGGTCGCCGCCCTCGCCCCCGACATGCAGCAGCTCCTCCAGCGCGACCACGTTGGCCAGCGACAACTGGCTGAATACGGCGTGCAGTTCGTCCACCGCGATGCCCAGCTCGGCGGCCACCTCGCACTCCGACGGGGTGCGCCGCAGCCGCGCCTCCAGCGTGGCGTAGGCCCGCTCGACGTTACGGGCCTTCTGCCGCACCGACCGCGGGATCCAGTCCAGCGCGCGCAGCTCGTCGATCATCGCGCCCCGGATGCGGGTGATCGCGTACGTCTCGAACTTGATCTCCCGGTCGATGTCGAACTTCTCGATCGCGTCGATCAGCCCGAAGACCCCGGAGGACACGAAGTCGGCCTGCTCCACATTGGGCGGCAGACCGACGCTCACCCTTCCGGCCACGTACTTCACCAGCGGTGAGTAGTGCAGGATCAGCTGCTCCCGCAGCCGCTCGTCCCCGGTCGTCTTGTACGAGCGCCACAGCTCGTCGAGCGTCGAGGGAGCGGGCGGGCGCACGCTGCCACCGTCACGGGCGGCTGGGGGGAGCGCCGCCCGGTCGGACCCGGAGGTGTGCTGGGGCATTCGTCGCCTTGTGCCGTTCTGCCGTGAAGTGTGCGAGGTGGGTACCGCGTGGTGCAGTGGTGCCGTTCTGTGCCGGAATCCTCGTGAGCGTAGCGTGACTGGAGTGTCGCGGTGCGCGAAGGTCGCGCCCGGAGCGGTGCGCAGATACGTTCCGCTGGGTGCGCTCCGGGGCCCCGCCGACGGCCGTGGATGATCATCGGAGTGGGTCAACTACCGGAATTCCCAAGGCTTTCGGCGTTCCCCCGGACGGCCGAACACCCCGGGTCAACACGCCGGGCGACCCCCTCGGACGGAGACCATCGCCTGGCGTGTCAACTTCCAGCCGTCGCCGTGTCGTTCGACATAGCCGAGCGCCTTGAGCTCGTACAGCCTCGCGATCGCGTCGTCGGGTGTGGTGCGGGCCTCGCGGGCGATCTCCGCGGCGGCCGCGGGCCTGCGGGCGGGCAGCGCGGCCAGGACCTGCCGGGCGGCCGGCTCCAGCAGGTCGCGCGGCAGCACCGGCCCACGCCGGTCGGGGGCCAGCTCGCCCATGTCACCCACCAGTTCGACGATCTCCGCGGCGTCGGTGACCAGCACGGCCTCCCCCCGCAGCAGCTCGTGCACCCCGGTGGACAGGCCGCTGGTGGCCGGCCCGGGCACTCCTATCGTGTGGCGGCCCAGCCGCTGCGCCGCCCGCGCGGTGACCAGCGAGCCGCTGCGGTGGGCGGCCTCGACGACGACCGTGCCCCGGGTGAGCGCGGCGATCACCCGGTTGCGCTGGATGAACCTGCTCGGCGTCGGGTGGTCCCCGGGCGGCAACTCCCCGACCACCAGGCCCTGTTCCGCGATCCGGTTGATCAACTCCGTGTGGCCGCGCGGATAGGGCTGGTCGACCCCGCAGGCGAGGACGGCGACGGTGGCGCCGCCCGCGCCGAGGGCGCCCCGGTGGGCGGCGCCGTCGACCCCGTAGGCCCCGCCGGACACCACGACCCAGCCGCGTTCGGCGAGGCCGCAGGCGAGGGTGGCGGCCATGTGGGCGCCGTACTCGGTGCAGGCGCGGGCTCCGACGACGGCGACCGACCGCAGCGCCCATATCCGCAGACTGGGCCGCCCGCGCACCCACAGCCCCAGCGGCCGGGCGTCCCCGAGCTCGTCCAGCGTTCCCGGCCACTCGGCGTCTCCCGGACACACGTAGCGCACGCCGGTCTCCCGGGCGACGGCCAGATCGCGCTCCGGCTCGGCCCGCCCGGCGCGCGCCCGCAGGCCGGCCCAGCGCCGGGCGGTCACCCCCGGCAGCGGCTCCCCGTCGCCCCGCAGCCGCCGCACCACCTCCGGCACCCCGCGCTCGCGCACCCACTGCCCGCCCACCTCGTCCCCGGGCTCGAGGACCCGCCCGAGGAAGACCCGGGCCAGCCGCTCGTCGGCAGGCCCACCACCGCCGCCGTTCACGTCAGGGCCCCGAGGGCCATCGGGACACCGCGCGGCACCCCTGTGCGCAGTTGCAGGGCCAGCGCCACGTCCATCGCGCCGGGGCGGTCGTGCCCGACGAGGTCGGCGACGGTCCAGGCCACGCGCAGCACCCGGTCGAGCCCCCGGGCGGTCAGCACCCCGCGCTCCAGGTTCCGCTCCGCCTCGTCCATGGCCCCGGCGGAGGCATGCCAGCGACTGCGCAGCTCACGGCCCGGCACCTCGCTGTTGGTCCGCCACGGCGTGCCCGCCAGCCGGGCCGCCGCGCGCTCCCGGGCGGCCCTGACCCGGTCGGCGACGGTCGCCGTGGACTCGCCGCCGGAACCGCGGTGCGCGAGCTGGGCCCGGCTGACCGGGTCGACCTCGACGCGCAGATCGACCCGGTCGAGCAGCGGGCCGGAGAGCCGCGCCTGATAGCGGCGGATCACGGAGGGCGGACACTCGCACATGCTGTCCCGCTGCGAGAACCGGCCGCAGGGGCAGGGGTTGGCCGCGAGCACCATCAGAAAGCGGGCCGGGAACCGGACCACGCCCGCGCTGCGCGCGATCACCACATGCCCCGCCTCCAGCGGCTGCCGCAGCGCGTCGAGTGCGTGGCTGCCGAATTCCGGGGTCTCGTCGAGGAAGAGCACGCCCCGGTGGGCCAGCGACACGGCTCCGGGCCGGGCCATCCCCGCCCCGCCCCCGATCAGCGACTGCATGGTGGCCGAGTGGTGCGGGGCGCAGTACGGGGGCACGTCGATGAGGGGCTTGCCCGGCGGCAGCAGTCCGGCCACCGAGTGCACCGCGGTGACCTCCAGCGACTCCTGCCGGCCCAGCCGGGGCAGCACGGCCGGCAGGCGCTCCGCGAGCATGGTCTTGCCCGCCCCTGGCGGCCCTTCCAGGAAGAGGTGGTGTCCGCCCGCGGCGGCCACCTCCACGGCGGTGCGCGCCGAGCCCTGGCCGACGACGTCCGCGAGGTCGTGCTCGTGGTCGTGCTGGACGGCGCCGAAGCTGTGCATGCCGGTGGCAGCGCCCGTGCCGGGCATCCGCAGACCGGCCAGGAGCGGATCCGGGCGGCCGGTGTCGTCCGGCTCCTCCTCGGGCACGGGCTCGTCCGCGAGGACGGCGATCAGCTGGCGCAGGCTGCGCACCCCGAGCACCGAGACGCCCGGGACCAGCGCCGCTTCGGCCGCGGCGCACTCCGGCACGACCACCTGTTCGTATCCGGCGTCGGCCGCGGCCAGCACGGCGGGCAGGATGCCCCGCACCGGGCGCACCCGTCCGTCCAGGCCCAGCTCCCCGATCATCACGATGTCGGTGAGCACCCGCGGGTCGATCCGCTCGGCGGCGCCGAGCACGGCGCAGGCCACCGCGAGGTCGAAACCGCTGCCGCCCTTGGGCACCGAGGCCGGGCTGAGGCCGACGGTGAGCTTCTTCTGCGGCCATTCGCCGCCCGAGTTGACCACCGCCGCCCGGACCCGCTCGCGGCTCTCGGTCAGGCTCTTGTCCGGCAGCCCCACCAGCGTGAAGGCCGCCACTCCCGGTTCGAGGTCGGCCTGCACCTCGACGACGACTCCCTCGACGCCCACCAGCGTCACCGAGCACGTGCGCGCGAACCCCATCTCAGGCCACCCCCCGCGCGTGCTCGACGACGGCGGCTCCACGGCGGGGCAGGACGACGCCGATCAGGTCGATGCGTACGCCGCCCGGCGGGGCTCCGCCGTGCGCCTGGATCCACTGCTCGGCCAGCCCGCGCAGGCGCTCGGCCTTCTCGGGCGTCACCGCCGCCATCGGGTGCTGGAATCCGCCCTCGCTGCGGGTCTTCACCTCGCAGACGACCAGGACGTCGCCGTCCCTCGCGACGATGTCGATCTCACCGGTCCTGCCACAGCGCCAGTTGCGCTCCAGGATCGTCATTCCGGCCTCGGCCAGCCGCCGGGCGGCCAGCTCCTCGCCGTATTTGCCGCGTGCACCACGTGCCAGATCCGCGTTCATGTCGGCACCACCTCCGGCACCGACACTCACGCATCCGCCGCCACCGAAAGGATCTTGGTGGAGAACTCGGCGGCTGTGGACAACCTGGTCACCCGGGCGAGCGAACTCAGCTTCCCGGAAGCTCCAGGTCGCTCTTGTTCAGCTCCTCGATGTTCACGTCCTTGAACGTGAGCACCCGCACCTGCTTCACGAACCGGGCCGGCCGGTACATGTCCCACACCCAGGCGTCAGCCATCGACACCTCGAAGAACACCTCGCCCTGGACCGAGTGCACCTGCATCTCGTAGTCATTGGTGAGGTAGAAGCGCCGCTCGGTCTCGATCACATATTTGAACAGACCGACGACATCGCGGTACTCCCGGTAGAGCTTCAGCTCCATCTCGGTCTCGTACTTCTCGAGGTCCTCGGCGCTCATGGCATGTTCCCCTTCAGCCGTGCGATCCCCCCATTGTGCGCCAGTCCCGTGCGCCCCTAGACGATTTCCGTGTCAAGGGTCACCGGTCCGGCCGGAGGACCTTCGTCGAGCAGCCTGCGCAGCAGCTCGGCGAGTCTGGTCGGATACACCGTCTCATGTGCCCGGGTCAGTTCCTGACACGTCCACCAACGTGCTCCGGCGACGCTGCGCCGCTCCAGCTCGGTCAGCGCCGTCGCGCGGGTCGCCGTCACCGTCGTACGGGCGAGGTAGTACCACTCGTCCTGGTCCCAGCGGCGGCCGGCGAAGGGGAAGGAGCATCTGCGCCGCCACAGCACCGGGCCGAGGTCGACCTCGGCGATCCCGGTCTCCTCGACGAGTTCCCGCAGGGCGGCCTCTTCCCGGGTCTCGTCGCCCTCCACGCCGCCGCCCGGTGTGAACCACCAGTCGTCGGCCGGGTCGTCGGGCTCATGGCCGTGCAGCAGCAGGATGCGGTCCTGCGGGTCGAGGAGGACGACCCGGGCGACCTTGCGCAGCCCGCCTTCGTAGGAGTCGAGAGCCGCGCCCGACGACTCGTCCGCCGGGTCAGCGGACACCGGCGGGCTCCGGCCGGCTGCGGTTGCGGCGGGCCGACGTCCGCTTGGCGATCGGGCCGTACGCCCCGCCGCCCAGCACCAGCACCGCGCCGACGACGATCATCCAGCCCATCGTCCGCAGCGGACCCTGCTGGGAGAGGGCGCCCAGGGTCTCGAAGCCCGTGGGGCGCTCCAGCATGCCGTTCATGGGCCATACGACGGCGTCGACGCGCGACGTCACGGCGCTGCGCGCGACCGTGCCCTGCGCCGCGTCCGAGAGATGGGCGGTGGAGTCCAGGGAGCCCTCCCGCTCGTCGCCGAGCAGGAACAGCCTGCCCTCTGGGACGGTCACGGTCGGGAAGTTCTTGATCTCGGCCAGGCTGCCCGGCGGCAGATACGGTTCCTCGATCTGCTTGCCGTTGACGGTCAGCTTGCCGTCGGTGCAGCAGGAGACCGTGTCGCCGCCGACCGCCACCACCCGCTTGACCACGGCCGAGCCGCTCGCCCACGTCTTGTCGGTGAAGACGACGACGTCCCCGCGGCGCACCTCGCCGCCGTCGATCCGCTCGGCCAGGACGCGGTCGCCGGCGGCGATCGTGGGGCTCATGGAGGAGGTGGGCACGGTGTACGGCCGGTAGACGAGGGCGCCCCAGCCGAATCCGGCGAGGAACAGCACGAGGCCCAGTGCGACGGCCAGTCCGGACAGACGCTGTCCGGTCCGGCTGCCCACCGGGCCACTGCTGATGCCACCGCCGCTGTGCGGGGCCGTACGCGTCGTGCTCTCGCCACCCATGGATCCGCACCCTACCCGGCGGTACCGAACCGGGGCAGCCCCTCTTCCCCGGTCTTCCCCGCCAGGGCCGCAACCTTGGGAAAGGGTTTGCCGAGCGGCCGGGGGAAGGGGGTCAGCGGGTCTCGGAGTCCGCCGTGCGCCGACGGCGCCACAGCACCACCGGCACGACCCCGGCGAGGGCGAGGCCCTGCGGGGCGATCGTCAGCGCCGCGGAGGCCGCGGACTGGTCGTTCAGGCCGACCTGGTCGAAGGTGTCCGGCACCGGCAGGGTGCCCCAGCGGGTGATCGGCCAGGCCTTGACGATGGCACGGCCGACGACCTGGTCGACGGGGACCATGCCGTGGTTCTCGTCCGACTGGTTGTAGCGCGAGTCGCGGGAGTTCTGCCGGTGGTCGCCCATCACCCAGACGAACCCCTTGGGGACCTTCACCGTGAACTGACCGCCCTGGTCGTCCTGGCTGCACGGGGTGTTGCCGGGGTACACGTACGGCTCGTTCAGCGCCTTGCCGTTGACCGTGAGCGGGCCCGTGCCCTTGCAGGAGACCGTGTCGCCGCCGACCCCGACGACCCGCTTGATCAGGTCCTTCTCCTCCGCGGACGGCATCAGGCCGATCCAGCTGAGGAAGGTCTGGAAGGCGTTCGGGTCGACGGTGGCCTCACCGGCCAGCCAGTCGTCGGGGTCGTGGAAGACGACGACCTCGCCGCGCTCCGGCTCGGAGCCGAACCACGGGGTCAGTTTGTCCACCAGGACCCGGTCGCCGATCCGCAGCGTGTTCTCCATCGAAGCCGACGGGATGGAGAACGCCTGCACCAGGAACGTCTTGATCAGCAGGGCGAGGACCAGCGCGATGCCGATCAGGATCGGCAGCTCCTTCCAGAAGGAGCGCGGCTTCCTCGGCTTCGGGGCCGAGCCGCCGGACCCCGCTTCGTCGCCCCCGGGCGGCCCGTCCGCCGGGGGGCCGTCGCCGCCCGCCGCGGGGTCACTCCCGGAGGTCACGCCGCCGTCCAGAGCCGGGTCGGCGGCTTCCACGGGGTGCCCGCGGTGATCCTCGCCGTCGTGCCCGGACCGTGCGCCAACCGCCACATCCCCCACGCCAACTCCTCACTCTGTGCCGCTGCCTGCCCCACATACGGCGCAGGCCCACCACTCCCATAACGAGCGGGAGTTCCGCAGGGCTCGGGAGTTGTCGGATCGATCCGTTCGGATCGCCGGGAGCAACCCTATGCGACAGCTGGGCGGACGCGGTCGTCGTGGCCGTCGAGCCGGACACGGAAGAAAAAGTTTGCGGTTCTTTGAGGCGGACCACGTGGCCCACCGGCCAGGCGATGACCATCGCCCGCCCCACCACCTCGTCCTCCGAGACGGTGCCGCCGTAGTCGGTGTTCTGATGGGCGCGGGAGTCCGCGGAGTTGGCCCGGTGATCGCCCATCACCCACAGCCGCCCCTGGGGGACGGTGATGTCGAAGGCCGTGGCGGAGGGCTGGTTGCCGGGGTACAGATACGGCCCCTCCTCCAGGGGAATGCCGTTGACGGTCACCTTGCCCTGCGTGTCACAGCACACGACGCGGTCGCCGCCCACCCCGACGACCCGCTTGATGAGGTCCTTCTCGTCGTCGGACGGCAGCAGACCGATGAAGGTGAGCGCTTCCTTCACCTGCTTGACGACGATCGGGTCCTCCTTCTTCGCCGTCGTCTGCTCGTCGTCCAGCCAGCCGCCGGGATCCTTGAAGACGACGACGTCCCCGCGCTCGGGCTTCGAGCCGAACCACGGGGTGAACTTGTCGACCAGGACGCGGTCGCCGATCTGGATCGTCTGCTCCATGGAGCCGGACGGGATCACGAAGGCCTGGACCAGAAACGTCTTCAGCACCAGGGCTATCAGGACGGCGACGCCGACCAGCAGCGGTATCTCCCGGACGGCCGACCGCCTGCGCTTGCGCTTGACCTTGCGCTGGAGCTGGCGCCGCTCCGCGCGCGAGCGACCGCCGGCCGGGCTCGAGGCGCGCCGGACGCCGGTGGGCAGGAGCTGGTCCGCGGCGGACGTGGGCACGCCGCGCGGCTTGCCGCGGTTACCCATGGGCGCCCTCCGGGCCGGGCACGCGCGCGTAGGCGCCCGGTCGGGGCAGCCGCGTGAGGTGGGCATAGGGCCACACGACCCAGTCGGCACGGCCGATCACCGCGTCGAGGGGGATCATGCCGCCGCCCGGTGAGCCCAGATGGTCCCGGGAGTCGCTGGAGTGGCTGCGATGGTCGCCGAGGACGAACAGCGCGCCGTCCGGCACGACCGCGTCGAAGTCCACCGTGGACGGGCTGTCGCCGGGGTACAGGAACGTCGACTCGTCGACCGACCGGCCGTTCACCTGGATTCTCCCCTCCTTGTCACAGCAGACAACGTGGTCTCCCCCTACACCCACGACGCGCTTGATGTAGTCGGAGTTCCCGAAGTACCCGGTGCCGTCGAACACGATGACGTCGCCGCGCCGCGGCTCGGCACCGAAACGGTACGCCAACTTATTTACGAGAACCCGGTCGCCGATCCTCAATCCGTTTTCCATGGATCCGCTGGGAATCTGGAATGGTTGAGCCACGAAAGCGTTGAGGACCAGCAAAAACGCCAGGCAGACCAGCAGGGTGAGACTGATCCGGCCGCCCGGGATCCGCTCCGTGACCCAGGTCGCCAACGCGAAACGCGACCGGCCCTCCGCGCCCGCTGGTTCAGGGCTGGAGGAGCGGTCGCGCTCCGTCGTCGTTCGAGCTTCGGTGTCCATCGGAGCCAGATGCTATCCGGCCCCTCTATGAACCCCTGAAGGCACTCAGTTGTCGCGCTTCTCCTTGATCTTCGCGGCCTTGCCGCGCAGCTCACGGAGGTAGTACAGCTTCGCGCGACGCACGTCACCGCGGGTGACGAGCTCGATCTTCTCGACGATCGGGGTGTGCACCGGGAACGTGCGCTCGACGCCGACGGAGAAGGAGACCTTGCGGACCGTGAAGGTCTCGCGGACGCCCGCGCCCTGACGGCGGATGACTACGCCCTTGAACTGCTGCACACGGGAGCGGTTGCCCTCGATGACGCGGACGTGGACGTTGACGGTGTCACCCGGGCGGAAGGCCGGGATGTCGGTGCGCAGCGACGCGGCGTCGACATTGTCGAGCAGGTGAGACATTTCGTCTGCTTTCTTCGCTGATGCCACAGGTCATCAACGGAACTAGATGTTCGAGGATTGAGTGCCGTGTGCCCGTCGAGGCGGGCGTCGTGTCCCCCTGCGGCAGGGGCGCACACCGGACGGCGCACAACAGCGACCTATTGTTCCATGCCCTCGGTCCTGCGCCAAAATCGACCGTACGGCGCACCCTCCGGGTCGGGCGCCCAGCCCAGGATGGAGAGCATCTCGCGGTCCTTCTTGTCGAAGGTCTTCGGATCGCAGCGCTCTATCAGGTCGGGCCGGTTGGCCGTGGTGCGGCGCAGGGCCTCGTCGCGGCGCCAGCGGGCGATCTTCCCGTGGTGGCCGCTGAGCAGCACGTCGGGGATCCCCCGGCCGCGCCAGGCGGGCGGCTTGGTGTAGACGGGGCCTTCCAGGAGGTTGGCCATGGCGCCGGGGGCGAAGGAGTCGTCGCGGTGCGACTCGGCGTTGCCGAGCACCCCGGGCAGCAGGCGCGCCACGGCCTCCGTGACGACGAGGACGGCGGCCTCTCCGCCGGCCAGGACGTAGTCGCCGATGGAGACCTCGTAGACCGGGATCCGGGTCGCGTACTCGTCGATGACCCGTCGGTCGATGCCCTCGTAGCGGGCCGGGGTGAAGATCAGCCAGGGGCGTTCGGAGAGCTCGACCGCGAGTTCCTGGGTGAAGGGGCGGCCGCTGGGGGTCGGTACGACGATCGCCGGCGCGTGCGCGCCCCGCTCGTAGCCGTCGGCGAGGACGGAGTCGAGGGCGGCGCCCCAGGGGTCGGTCTTCATGACCATGCCGGGCCCGCCGCCGTAGGGGGTGTCGTCGACGGTGTTGTGCCGGTCGTACGTCCACTCCCGCAGGTCGTGCACATGGACGTCGAGCTGCCCACGCGCGCGTGCCTTGCCGACGAGGGAGACGTTCAGCGGGTCGAGGTACTCGGGGAAGATCGTGACGACGTCGAGGCGCATCTCCTACGCCTCTTCCCGCGAGGAGACGATCTCGGCCCGGTCGTCGATGAGACCGGGCGGCGGGTCGATGACCGCCCGCTGCTCCTCCAGGTCGATCTCGGTGACGATCTCCGAGACGAACGGGATCATCACCTCGCTGCCGTCGGGCCGCTCCACGATGAACAGGTCCTGCGAGGGCAGATGCGAGATCTCGGTGATCCTGCCGACCTCCACGCCGTCCACGGTGACCACATCGAGGTCCATGAGCTGGTGGTCGTAGTACTCGTCGTCCTCCTCCGGCAACGCCTCCGGGTCGATCTCGGCGATCAGGAGGATGTTTCGGAGCGCCTCGGCGGCGGTGCGGTCCTCGACTCCCTCGAAGCGCAGCAGCAGGCGCCCGCTGTGGACCCGGCCGGTCTCGATGGTGAGCGGGCCCGCGGCCGCGGGATCGGTGGCGAGTACGGCGCCGGGCCCGAGCCTCAGCTCCGGCTCGTCGGTACGGACCTCTACGGTGACCTCGCCCTTGATGCCGTGGGCGCGGCCGATACGAGCGACTACCAGCTGCACTGTGCTTGATCTCCTGTGGATATGACCACGGGCCGGGGACGGCCCAGTGGCCCTCCCCGGCCCGAGCCGGTGCTGCGAAACGCGTTCAGCGAACGTGGTCCACGTCGACGAGGTCGACGCGGACGCCCCGGCCGCCGATGGCGCCCACGACGGTGCGCAGAGCGCGTGCGGTGCGGCCGTTGCGGCCGATCACCTTGCCGAGGTCGTCCGGGTGGACCCGGACCTCGAGCACGCGCCCGCGGCGCAGGTTGCGGGATGCGACCTGCACATCGTCGGGGTTGTCGACGATGCCCTTCACGAGGTGCTCAAGCGCCTCTTCGAGCATGCTGCTCAGGCCTCGGTCGACTCAGAGGACTCGGCCGCGGCCTCGTCCTTCTTCTCGGCCTTCTTCTTCTGGGTGATGGCCTCACCCTTGCCCGAGTCGTCGCCGCCGAGGGCCTCGAACAGCGGGCGAGCCTTCTTCGGCTCGGCGACGAGCAGCGGCGCCGGGGCGGGCTCGCCCTTGAACTTCTGCCAGTCGCCGGTCTTCTTCAGGATGGCGAGCACGGGCTCGGTCGGCTGCGCGCCGACACCCAGCCAGTACGCCACGCGGTCGGCGTCGACCTCCATGACCGACGGGTTGTACGTCGGCTGGTACTTGCCGATCTCCTCGATCGCACGGCCGTCACGACGGGTGCGGGAGTCGGCGACGACGATGCGGTAGTGAGGCGAACGGATCTTGCCCAGACGCTTCAGCTTGATCTTGACTGCCACGGGAGTGGGTTCTCCTGGTTTTGACGTGGTTGGGCACGGCAGATTGCCGCGTGGGGTTGCGGTACCCGAGTGCCCGATGGACGCGTCAGCCGGAGGAGAGAGGGGTCCTGTGCGACTGTCGAGTACAGCTAGCCATTGTGCCACACCACCTGGGTGCCTTCCGGCCACGGGTGGTCCGCACGACTTCCGGGCATGCCTGACAGACGCCCGGCGCCGGCGGGGCGCCGTCGACAGGGCGACGACGGCTCCCCGCACCACGCTGAACCGGCAGCCACGAGATGCCGGTGCATGATCTGCCCGGAACTAGGCCGCGCCGACGATCTCCGGGATCCGGAACGGCTTGCCGCAGCCCCCGCACACGATCGGCGCCTGGGCCAGGACCGAGGGCACGACCCGCACATTGCGCCCGCAGTCGCAGACGGCCTTCACCCGGACGCCTCCGCCGGAGGAGCCGTGGCGGGCCGCCGGGCCGCGGAACGTGCGGGTGGTGTCGGCGGAGGTGGCCGCCGTATGGGCCTTGAGGGCCCGCTGGAGGCGCTCGATCGTCGGCCGGTAGCGCCGCTTGGCCTCGGGGTTGAGCGTGACCAGGGAGAAACCGCTGCTCGGATGCGGTTCCTCGGGGTGGTCCAGGCCCAGCTCCTCGGCGATCGCGAGGAATCTGCGGTTGTGGTAGCGGCCGGCACGGGAGGTGTCCCGGACACCTCGGGCGGCGGCGATGCCATGGACTGCCTCGTGAAGCAGTCGCTCGAAGGAGAGCTCGTGACCGCAGGCGGACGACGACTCCCCGATCAGGGACTCTGGCGCGGCGAGATCCGGCAGTTCGGGGTGGTACCGCTGAATGTCGGCCCACGCCTCTGCCAGCTCTGCGGCGAGAACTGGTGGTGTCTGTGTCGTGCTCACGTAATGACAACGAGCGGGAGTGCCCCTGTGTTCCTATTCCGGGGCATCCCAAATAATTTGCACGTACCCGTCAGTTGGCACTGATGCGTGGAGACGAGGGCGGGTGCGCTGATCTGCGGAGAAGCCTCACAGCTCGTACCAAGCTGGTGCGTAGACCCCTTACGACCCGGCGCGTAGACCATGTCCGCGCGCCGGGGCAGGGATGATCCCCCGCGACGCAAGAGGCGTTTCGGTCGCTCTCTCGCGCGGAGGGCGCCGTCTCAGTAAGCGCGCGCGACGATCGCGACGTTACCGGGAGCGTCCCCGTCGTCCGGCACCGACCCGTCCTCGGCGACCAGACACCGTACGGTCAGCGACTGCTCGGCCAGCCTGGCCTCGCCCTCCTCGCCGAGGGTCGCCCACGGGATGCGCGCCCAGCCGCCGGCGACGGCCGCCTCGGCCGCCTCCTCGATCGTCGACACATCCGTCGTCCGGGACTCGCGGCGCTCTCGGGACTGCCGCAGCAGCAGCGCCTGGTCCTCCTCCAGGAGCGCGGGCAGCAGGCCGACGATCGTGTCGATCGCCACCGGCGCCTTCCCGCCCGGGATGCGGCGGGCCAGCATCGCCGTGCCGTTCTCCAGGTCACGGGGCCCGATCTCGATGCGGACGGGCACGCCCTTGAGCTCCCAGTCGACCGCGCGCCGCCCGAACGGGACGTCGGTACGGTCGTCGACGCGGACGCGCAGGCCCGCCGCCCGCAGCCGGTCGCCCAGCTCGCGGACCTTGGCCAGAACCGCCTCGTCGCCCTTGATCGCCAGGACGACGACCTGGACGTGCGCCAGCCGCGGCGGCACCCGCAGCCCGTCGTCGTCGCCGTGGGTCATCACCAGCGCGCCGATCATGCGGGTCGTCGAACCCCAGGAGGTCTGCCAGACCAGTTCCTGGGCGCCGTCCTTCGAGAGGTAGCGGGTGTTGAAGGCCTTGGCGAAGTTCTGGCCCAGCTCATGGCTGGTGACCATCTGGAGGGCCTTGCCGTCGCCCATCATGCTTTCGAGGGTCAGCGTGTTGATCGCCCCCGCGAACCGCTCCTTGACCGTCTTGCGGCCGGCGACGAAGTCGATCGCCAGGACGTTCTCCAGGAAGTCGCCGTAGACCTCGCGGTGGATGCGCGCGGCGAAGTCGCGGGCCTCCTCGTATGTGGCATGGGCGGTGTGCCCCTCCTGCCAGAGGAACTCGGAGGTGCGCAGGAAGAGCCGGGGCCGCAGCTCCCAACGGACCACGTTGGCCCACTGGTTGATCAGCAGGGGCAGATCGCGGTAGCTCTGCACCCACTTGGAGAAGTACTCGTTGATGATCGTCTCGGACGTGGGCCGGACGACCGCCGGCTCCTCCAGCTCCTTGCCGCCGCCGTGCGTGACCACCGCCAACTCGGGCGCGAAACCCTCGACATGGTCCGCCTCGCGCGTGAGGTACGACTGCGGGATCAGCAGCGGGAAGTACGCGTTCTCGGTGCCCGTCTCCTTGATGCGGGCGTCCATCTCCGCCTGCATCCGCTCCCACAGCCCGTAACCGTACGGTCGGATCACCATCGTGCCGCGCACTGGGCCGTTGTCGGCCAGTTCCGCCTTGTTGATCAGATCCTGGTACCAGCGGGGGAAATCGTCTGCCCGCGGGGTGAGAACGGGTGCCTTTGCCATGGCGCGATGGTACGGGCCCAAGTTGCCGGGATGTGAATTCTGGCCACAGGCACAGCAAGTCCCCAAGCCGGGCCCCGCGACCCCTGGACGCGGTCGCGTACGGGGAGTTACCTGACATACGGGGGAAGTGCGAGCGCACTGCACGGGGGCCACCTGATCGGTTACTGCGTCGATTCTCGGCGGATTGGGGCGCTTATCCATGACACCTACGCTCGTGCGACAGCACCTGCCGCACGCGGGACCGACGTCCCGCGCGGACCTGGGTGCACGCGCGCGTGACTGGTCGGAGATCCAGGAGCGGATGCTGGTACCGCTCTACGAGGCCGTCCACGAGCGACTGGACGTGGGAGCCGGCACCCGGCTCCTCGCCCTCGGCTGCGGCTCCGGGCTCGCCCTGCTGATGGCCGCCGCCAGAGGCGCGGCCGCCCTCACGGGCGTCGAGCCCTCCTCCCCCGAGCGGCTGGCCCTCGCCCGTGAGCGGCTGCTGCCGAAGGAGCCCGAGGAGCGCGCCACGCGCACGCGTGCGGGAGACAACGGCAGCGGCGGCGCCAGCAGCGGCGTCACCGGCGGCGCCGTCCGGCTCACCGACCACGCGCCGAAGGACGCGGCCGAGCCGGCGGCGCCCGCGTACAACCTGGTGACCGCCTTCGAGCCGATCGGCTGCCGCGCGGGCGACGCGGACCGGCTCGCCGCTGCGCTCACCGGCGCGAAGCCGCTCGCCGTGCGCGGCGCGCCCGTGGTGCTGGTCGGCTGGGGGCCGCCGGAGCGGTGTGCCACCTCGGCGGTGCTGCGGGTCGCGGCGAAGCTGGCCGATCCGCTGCGCGGCGGCACGGTCCGGCTGCGTCCGGCGCTGCGCGACGACCTGGAGGAGGTCGCCGGACGGGCCGGGCTGCGGCCGGACGGCTCGGGGCGGGTGGCCTGCCCGTTCGGATACGCGGACGTGGAGAGCGCCCTCAAGGGCCTGCTGTCCACCGGCCTGTTCGACGCGGCGGTCGCGGCGACGGACCAGGCGCAGGTCGACAAGGAGCTGACGGAGGCCCTGCACCCGTACCGGCGGCCGGACGGGACGGTGTGGATGCCGAACGTGTTCCGCTACCTCATCGCCCGCACGCCCTGAGACACGCCCCCGGGTGCGGCAGCGCCCTGCAGGGGCGCGGGGCGCTGACATCTGCGGCTCCGCCGCGCGGGCGCGACCGGCCACGACGGTGCCGCAGCAGAACGACGGCACATCGCGGCACTTCGCGGCAGCGGAGCGCTTACACCTCTCCCTTGGTCAGCCTGGCGATCCCGGCGATGCGGTAGGCGTCCGCCTCCTCCAGGGTCTCGTTCTCCAGCAGCGCCTCGGCGAGGGCGTCCAACTGCCCCTGGTGCTCGCGGAGTCTGCGGCACGCCTCCTCGTAGCACTCGTCGACGATCCGGCGCATCTCGTGGTCGATCGCGTCGAGGGTGGCCGGCGCGGCGGCGAGGCCGTAGGCCTGCTGGGCGTCGCTCGGGAGGGCGGAGAGCCGGCCGACCCGCGGGCTCATGCCCCAGCGCGCGACCATCCCGCGGGCGATGTTGCTGACCTGTTCCAGGTCGTTCTCCGCACCCGTCGTGACCACCCCATAGATCACGTGCTCGGCGGCCATCCCGCCGAGAGCGCCGATGATGCGGCCGCGCAGGTACTCCTCGGACAGCGCGTACCGCTCCACCTCGGGGGTGGACAGCGTCACGCCGAGCGCCCGGCCGCGCGGCACGATGGTGACCTTGCGGACGGGGTCGGCGCCGGGCTGGAGCATGCCGAGCAGGGCGTGGCCGCTCTCGTGGTAGGCCGTGCGCCGCCGGTCCTCCTCGGGCATCACGAGCGTGCGCTCGGCCCCGAGCTGCACCTTCTCCAGCGCTTCGGAGAGATCCGACGCGGTCACCTGCTCCTGCCCCCGCTTGACGGCGAGCAGGGCGGCCTCGTTGGCGAGATTGGCCAGATCCGCACCGGTCATGCCCGGGGTCGTACGGGCCACCTGGACCAGATCCACATCGGCGGCGAGCGGGATCTCCCGGGTGTGGATCCGCAGGATCGCCGCGCGTCCGGCGCGGTCCGGCGGGGAGACGTTGACCACCCGGTCGAAACGGCCGGGCCGGGTCAGCGCCGGGTCGAGGATGTCGGCGCGGTTGGTGGCCGCGATGACGATCACGCCCTCCGCGCCGGAGAAGCCGTCCATCTCGGTGAGGATCTGGTTCAGCGTCTGCTCACGCTCGTCGTGCCCGCCGACCGAGGCGCCCCCGCTGCGGACCCGCCCGATGGTGTCGATCTCGTCGATGAAGATGATCGAGGGGGCCACCTTGCGCGCCTCGGCGAACAGCTCCCGCACCCGGGAGGCGCCGACGCCGACGATCATCTCGATGAACTCGGAGGCCGAGGCCGAGAAGAACGGCACCCCCGCCTCGCCCGCCACCGCCCGCGCCAGCAGGGTCTTGCCGGTGCCCGGCGAACCGGCCAGCAGCACCCCGCGCGGCATCTTCGCGCCCATCCGGCGGTAGACGTCCGGATGCTCCAGGAAGTCGACGACGTCGTCCAGCTCGCCCTTGACCTCGTCGATGCCGGCCACGTCGGCGAAGGTGGTGCGCTGGGTGCCGGGCCGCAGCTCGACCGGTTTGGGCGGCGCCTTGCGGCCGAGCATGCCGCCCGCCCCGCCCATGCCGCCGCCGAACCGCCGCGCGAAGAAGATCCACACCGCGACCAGGATCACGATCGGCACCAGCGACAGCAGCAGGTTGGACAGCAGACCGCGCTGCTGCACCACCGGCCGCGCGGTCACCGTGACATCGCGGCGGTCCAGGCTCTGCCAGAGGTCGTCGTCCGCGAAGGCCGGCCGCTGGGTCTTGAACTTGGTGTACTCGCCGTCGCCGTCGGGGTCGTCCCGGGCCTCCTTGAGCTGGCCCTGGATGGCGTCGCCCTTGGAGTAGATCTTCTCGACGTTGCCCTCGTCGACCTGCCGGCTGAACTCCGTGTACGAGATCGTCGGCTCGTCGCCCTGGCCGAGGTAGTTCAGCCCCACGTAGACCAGCAGGAAGACGATCACCGCGGTGACCGCGAGGCCCCACCACCGGCCGCGTGGCCGACGGCCGCCGGGCCGCCGGGGCGGCTCCTCCGGGGTGCCCTCGGTGCGCCAAGGCTGGTCCGGTGCCTTGCGAGACGGCGCGGCATTGCCCATATCTGGACGTTACGGCACGGAACGGGCCCCGGCATGCGCTGAGGGCGCCCTCCCGTGCGGGAAGAGCGCCCTCGGCGTCGGGTGCGGCAGGGCCGTCAGCCCATGAACTTCTTGAACTCGTCGGGCAGTTCGAAGTCCTGTGCGCCCTGCTGCGGCAGCCCCAGCGGGTTGCCGCCCTGGGCCTGGGCCTCACGGCGCTGGGCCGCCTCCAGCTCCTGCTGCTTGCGCTTCATCGGGTTGCCGGAGCGCTGCTTGCCCTTGGCCTGCTTGGGCTGCTTCTTGGTGCGGCCGGGGCCGCCGCCCATGCCCGGGATCCCCGGCATACCGGGCATGCCGCCGCCCTGGGCCATCCGGGACATCATCTTGCGGGCCTCGAAGAACCGCTCGACCAGGCCCTTCACCGCGCTGACCTCGACACCGGAACCCTTGGCGATACGGGCGCGGCGCGAGCCGTTGATGATCATCGGGTCCTGGCGCTCGCCCGGGGTCATCGACTTGATGATCGCGGCCGTGCGGTCGACGTCCCGCTCGTCCAGGTTGGCGATCTGGTCCTTGATCTGGCCCATGCCGGGCAGCATGCCGAGCAGCTTGCTGATGCTGCCCATCTTCCTGACCTGCTCCATCTGGGCCAGGAAGTCGTCCAGGGTGAAGTCCTGGCCCTTCTTGGACGCCAGCTTGGAGGCCATCTTCTCGGCCTCTTCTTGGCTGAACGTCTTCTCCGCCTGCTCGATCAGGGTGAGCAGGTCGCCCATGTCGAGGATGCGGGAGGCCATCCGGTCGGGGTGGAAGGCGTCGAAGTCGTCGAGCTTCTCACCGTTCGACGCGAACATGATCGGCTTGCCGGTCACGGAGGCGATCGACAGGGCGGCACCACCGCGGGCGTCGCCGTCGAGCTTCGACAGCACGACGCCGTCGAAGCCGACGCCGTCCCGGAAGGCCTCGGCGGTGTTGACGGCGTCCTGACCGATCATCGCGTCGACGACGAAGAGGATCTCGTCGGGCGAGACGGCGTCGCGGATGTCCGCGGCCTGCTGCATCAGCTCGGCGTCGATGCCGAGGCGGCCGGCGGTGTCCACGATCACGATGTCGTGGACCTTGGTCTTGGCGAACTCGATGGAGTCCTTGGCGACCTTGACCGGGTCGCCGACGCCGTTGCCCGGCTCCGGCGCGTAGACGGCCACACCGGCCCGCTCGGCGACGACGCTGAGCTGGTTGACGGCGTTGGGGCGCTGGAGGTCGGCGGCGACCAGGAGCGGCGAGTGGCCCTGCCCCTTCAGCCAGTGGCCGAGCTTGCCCGCGAGGGTGGTCTTACCGGCGCCCTGCAGACCCGCGAGCATGATCACGGTCGGCGGCTGCTTGGCGAAGCGCAGCCGCCGGGTCTCGCCGCCCAAAATCTGCACAAGTTCGTCATTGACGATCTTGAGCACCTGCTGGGCCGGATTCAGTGCCCGGGAGACATCGGTGCCGAGGGCGCGTTCCTTGACGTTCTTGATGAACGTGCGGACGACCGGCAGGGCCACGTCGGCTTCGAGGAGGGCGATGCGGATCTCGCGCGCGGTGGCGTCGATGTCCGCCTCGGACAGCCTGCCCTTGCCGCGGAGATTCTTGAAAGTCGCGCTGAGGCGGTCGGAGAGGGTATCGAACACGGCGACGTCGGTCCTCGGAGTCGGGGGCGGTGGGCTGCCCTCCAGAGTATCTGGCCCAGCCAACAAATCGTCCCCGCCCGCTGTAGTCAGCGGACGGGGACGGAACCCCCGCGTCGGCGGGGAGCAACCAAGGATCGTGACAAGCTCGTCGTTGACGATCGGACCACCCCCGCGTCAGCGGGGACACATCCGGCTAACGCACAGGATGACTCCAAGGTCACGCCCGCAACGCTTCCTCCAGTTTCCGAGCCACGGCCGCCGCCTCGTCCCCCGCCAGGGGCGTGCCCTGCGCTTGCGTCACGTAGAACGCGTCCACCGCGTTCGCGCCCAGCGTCGAGACGTGCATGCTGCGCACCCGCAGGCCCTCGTCCTCCAGCGCCGAGCCGATGCGGAACAGCAGGCCCGGCGCGTCCTGGGCGCGGACCTCGATGACCGTGGCGTGCCGGGAGGCCGCGGAGGCCACCGTGACGCGCGGCGGCGGCGCGACCCAGCCCCGCCGCCGGGGGTAGGCGGCGTCGCGCTCCGCGAGCCGGCCGGCGATGTCCAGGGAGCCGTCCAGGGCGCGGACGAGGTCGGCGCGCAGCCGGGCCGCCTGGGGCAGCGAGCCGTACTCGGCGGCGACCCGCCAGTTCAGCAGCAGGACGGAGCCCTCGACGCCGGTCGGCAGGTCCTGGGCGCGCAGTTCGGCGGTGCGCACGGTCAGCCGGTGCATGGCGAGGACGCCGGCCACGGCGGGCAGCACGCCCTCCTGGTCGGGCACGGCGATGAGGAGTTCCACGCCGAGCGGCTCGGGGTCGCCGGACGGCTGTTCCTCCGCAGGCGGTTCCGTCTGCGCGCGCAGCGCGAGCACGGGGCTGCCGGTGGCGACCGCCTCGATGGCGAGGCGTTCCTGCTCGGCGGTGGGCGCGGCCGCGGCGGGTTCCTCGGGTTCGTTCCCGGCGAGCACCGCGCCGACCCGCTTGACCAGGTCCGCCACGAGCGAACCCCGCCAGGTGGACCAGGCGGCGGGCCCGGTGGCCAGGGCGTCCGCCTCGGTGAGCGCGTGCAGCAGCTCCAGGGTGCTCTGCGAGCCGACCGCGTCGGCGACCGAGCGGACCGTGACCGGGTCCTCCAGGTCGCGTCGGGTGGCCGTCTCGACGAGCAGCAGGTGGTGCCGGACGAGGGTGGACAGGACGGCGACGTCCGCCCGGTCGAAGCCGATGCGGGCGGCGACGTCCTTGGCGATGATCTCGCCCGCGACGGAGTGGTCGCCGGGCCAGCCCTTGCCGATGTCGTGCAGCAGCGCGGAGACCAGGAGGAGGTCGGGGCGGCTGACCCGGCGGGTGAACTCGGAGGCGCGCACGGCCGTCTCGATGAGGTGCCGGTCGACGGTCCAGATGTGGACCGCGTTGCGCTGCGGGCGGCAGCGCACCCGCTCCCAGTCGGGCAGCAGCTGGGTGATGAGCCCTTCGGCCTCCAGCGCCTCCCAGACCTCGACGGTGGGCTGGCCGGAGCCGAGCAGGGTCACGAGCTGCTCGCGCGCCTCGGCGGGCCAGGGCGTGGGCAGGGGGCGCACGGTGGCGGCGAGGCGGCGTACGGCGTGCAGGGAGAGCGGGAGGCCGGCCTGTGCGGCGGCGGCCGCGGCGCGCAGCGGGAGCACGGGGTCGCGTTCGGGGCGGGCGGCGCGGGCGAGCACCACCTCGCCGTCCTGCTCGACGACGCCTTCGGCCAGCGGAGAGCGCTCGGCGACGGGCTTTCCGCCGCCGAGCATGGCGCGCAGCCGCGGCCGCACGGCGCGCGAGCGCAGCACGCGCCCCACTTCGCGCCAGGTGACGTCGCTCGCGTACGAGATGACGCGCGCGGCCTCGTACACCTGCCGCAGCAGGGTGTCGGCGTCGAGCAGGCCCAGCTCGGCGGCGACCTGGTCCTGTTCCTGGAGGGCGAGGCGGTCGGTGGCGCGGCCGGTGGCCAGGTGCAGGGCGTCGCGGACGTCGAGGAGGCGGCGGCGGGCGTCGTCGAGGCCCTCGCGGGGTGCGTCGGCGAGCCAGGAGGCGGCGACGGCGCGCAGGGCGGTGGCGTCTCTCAGTCCGCCGCGGGCCTCCTTGAGGTCGGGCTCCAGCAGGTACTGGAGCTCGCCCTGGCGCTCGGCGCGCTCGGCGCACAGTTCCTGGAGTTCGGGGAGGCGCTTGGGCGCCTGGTTGCGCCAGTCGGCGAGGACGGACGTCCGCAGTCCGGCGGTCAGGCCGAGGTCGCCGGCGAGGTGGCGGGCGTCGAGCAGGCCGAGCTGGACCTTCAGGTCCTCCGCGGTGGTCTTGCGGGCCTCCGCCGGGGTGCGCACGGAGTGGTCGAGGGCGAGGCCCAGGTCCCAGACGGGGTACCAGAGGCGGTCGGCGAGGCCGGCGATCGCCTTGGGGTCGGAGCCGTCGTGCAGCAGGAGGAGGTCGAGGTCGCTGCGCGGGGAGAGCTCGCCGCGGCCGTAGCCGCCGACGGCGACCAGGGAGACCCCGCGGAGGTCCTCGGCGGCGGCGGTGAAGAGCCCTGTCAGCCAGTCGTCGGTCAGTTGTGCGAGGGCCGCACGGCGCGGCGGCCCGGACCGCGCCTCCTCGGTGAGGAGGCGCAGCCGGGCCGCCGCGTAGCCGCTGGGTCCGGAGTCCTCTGCATCCTTGCGCATGTCCGTACTCGTCACCCAGCGACTCCTGTTCTGTTCTGCCGTCAGAGCGCGTCCGGGCCGCGCTCGCCGGTGCGGACCCGTACGGCCGTCTCGACCGGGAGGGACCAGACCTTGCCGTCACCGATCTTGCCGGTGCGGGCGGCCTTGACGATGACGTCGATCAGCTGCTCGGCGTCGTCGTCCTCGGCCAGCACCTCGATGCGGATCTTGGGGACCAGGTCGACCGTGTACTCGGCTCCACGGTAGACCTCGGTGTGTCCCCGCTGACGACCGTAGCCGCTGGCCTCGGTGACCGTGAGGCCGTGCACGCCGAAGGCCTGCAGGGCTTCCTTGATCTCGTCGAGCCGGTGGGGCTTCACGACGGCGGTGATGAGCTTCATGCGTCCACCTTCTTGCTCGCGCCTGCGACCGCGGTCGGAAGGGCGGTCGTGCGGGCGGCGCCGCCACCGGCACCGCTGAAGTCGTATGCGGTCTCGGCGTGCTCGGCCTGGTCGATGCCGGCGATCTCGTCGTCCTCGGGGACCCGCATGCCGAGGGTCTTGTCGATGAGGAAGGCGAGGATCGCGGAGGCCACCAGGGAGTAGGCGAGGACCGCGAAGACTCCGGCGCACTGCTTCCAGAACTGGTCGAGGCCGCCGCCGTAGAAGAGGCCCTCGACGTCGGACTGGCCCTTGCCGCTGGCGAAGAAGCCGATCAGCAGGGAGCCGACGACACCGCCGACGAGGTGGACGCCGACGACGTCGAGCGAGTCGTCGTAGCCGAACTTGTACTTCAGGCCGACGGCCATGGCGCACAGCAGACCGGCGATGGCGCCGACCGCGATCGCGCCGAGCGGGGAGACCGCACCGCCCGAGGGGGTGATGGCGACCAGACCGGCGACCGCGCCGGAGGCGGCGCCCAGCGTGGTGAACGCGCCGTGGCGGATCTTCTCGTAGATGAGCCAGGCGAGCATGGCGGCGGCCGTCGCGACCTGCGTGTTGACGAACATCAGCGCGCCGACGCCGTCGTCGTTGCCGAGCCACGAGCCGGCGTTGAAGCCGAACCAGCCGAACCACAGCAGACCGGCGCCGAGCATGACCAGCGGGAGGCTGTGCGGGCGCATCGGGTCCTTCTTGAAGCCGACGCGCTTGCCGATGACCAGGATCACGCCGAGGGCCGCGGCGCCGGCGTTGATGTGGACCGCCGTGCCGCCGGCGAAGTCGATGACGCCCAGCTCGAAGGCCCAGCCGCCGGCGCCCCAGACCCAGTGCGCGACCGGGAAGTAGACGACCGTGGCCCACAGGGCGACGAACAGCGCCCAGGCGGAGAACTTGACGCGGTCCGCGAGCGCTCCGCTGATCAGGGCGGGGGTGATGATCGCGAACATCATCTGGAAGACCATGAACACGAAGATCGGGATGGTGTAGCCGTCCCACAGCTCCGTCAGTCCGATGTCGCTGAGGCCGACCCAGTCGGAGTTCCAGCCGATGAGGCTGCCGGAGTCGGTGCCGAATGCCATCGAGAAGCCGTACAGCACCCACAGGATGGTGACTATCCCGATGCTGATGAAACTCATCATCAGCATGTTCAGCGTGCTCTTGACGCGGACCATGCCTCCGTAGAAGAAGGCGAGGCCCGGGGTCATGATCAGCACCAGGGCGGAACAGATGAGCATGAAGCCTGTGTTCGCGGACGACAGCGTGGGTGCGTCCGCCGCAAGCGTGATGGCGGCCTGTGCCATCGGCGTCTCCTCGTCGTAGGTACGGCCCCGTGCGGGCGAAGCCAGAGCGGGTGGTGAGGGGTGGGCCGGTTATGCGCCATGAGATTGACGCAGCGCCGTTTCGGTGGAAGCCCCTCGTTGTTTCGCCGCCGTGACGAAGACGCCTTGTGCGTTACGCCTCGATGAACTGCCTGATGTTCGCCGAGTGGATCGTTATCGTGGCGCAACCTTCACTGAAGGAAGTGGAACCGGCCACGGTCGGCCTTCCGATGACCTGGCATGGGGGAGCCGAGTCGGGCTGTTCGGGAGGGCCGGCCGCGGCCGGGGTTCTAGGGTTTTTCGCGCCGCTGCGGATCGATCAGACCGCTTCGGCGGTCTCCGGAAGTTCGATGGTGAGCCGCTCGGTCAGATCCACTACTTCGGTGAGATCCCCGAAATCGCGTACGGCGCTGTCGACGGTCTTTCGGATACGAGTGTTGACGCGCTCGGAGCGCACCTTCTTGGCTTCCTTCATGGCCTGGATGGCGAGGGTGGCGCTCTGTTCGGGCTCCTGCTGCAGCAGATGGACCGTGGCCATGCCGATCAGGTTCAGCACATAGGACCGCTGGTGGTCGGAGTCGCCCGCGAACCGCTCCACGGCCTTGCGCATCAGGGGCTCGGCGAGGGAGGCGTAGGTGGGGCTGCGGCCCGCGACATAGGCGAGGTCGCGGAAGGAGTGGCTGTTCTCGCCGTACAGCTCGGCCTCGGAGAAGAAGCGGATCCAGTCCGGGTCCGGCTCGTCCCACTCGTCGGTCTCGGCGAAGGTGTCCTCGGCCATCCGCACGGCCCGCTTGCACCGCCCGGGCTGCCCCATGTTGGCGTAGGCGCGGGCCTCCATCGCATACAGCATGGACTGGGTGCGCGGGCTCGCGCAGTCCCGGCTGCCGTACTGCGCGAGGTGGATCAGCTCCAGGGCGTCCTCGGGCCGGCCGAGGTGGATCATCTGGCGGCTCATGCTGGACAGCACGTAGGAACCGAGCGGCCGGTCGCCGGCCTCCTTGGCCGCGTGCAGGGCGAGGACGAAGTATTTCTGGGCGGTCGGCTGCAGTCCGACGTCGTAGCTCATCCAGCCGGCGAGCTCGGCCAGCTCGGCGGCGACCTTGAAGAGCCGCCTGGCGGTGGACTCGGGCTGGGGCTCCTGGAGCAGGTCCGTCACCTCGTGCAGCTGGCCGACGACCGCCTTGCGGCGCAGCCCGCCGCCGCACTGCGCGTCCCACTGCCGGAACATCACCGTGGTGGACTCCAGCAGGTCCAGCTCGGGCCGGGAGAGCCGGCCGCGGGCCCGGCTGGTGGGCACCGAGTCCGGTTCCTCGAGCGGGGCGGGCGGCGAGGGGACCAGCCAGCGCTGCATGGGCTCGATGAGGGACGGTCCGGCGCACAGGGCCAGCGAGGTGCCGAGGAAGCCGCGTCGGGCCAGCATCAGGTCGCTGCGGGAGAACTCGCTGAGCTGGGCCACCGTCTGCGGGGCCGTCCACGGCAGGTCGACGCCGGTCACGGAGGGTGCCTGGCGCGCGGCGCGCAGCCCGAGGTCCTCGACGGAGACGACGCAGCCGAACCGCTCGGAGAACAGCTCGGACAGGATTCTGGGGATGGGCTCGCGGGGGTTCTCGCCGTCGAGCCAGCGGCGCACGCGCGAGGTGTCCGTGGAGATGTGGTTGGCGCCCAACTGGCGTGCGCGCCGGTTGACTTGACGTGCCAGTTCGCCCTTCGACCAGCCGCTGCGCACGAACCACGACGTGAGCAGCTCGTTCGGGCGCTTGTCCGCGCTCGCAGCGTTGTTTCCGCTTCCGCCGTTGCCGCTCACTGGAACGCCCCCATCCCTGAGACCACTTGTCACTGAGTGCGCCAAGCCTTATCAGAATGCCGGTAAATACGGCTCTCCGTCCGGTACTTGTCACCCTTCGAACGGAAAGCCGAGTTGCCTCCGGCATACCCACAAGCGCATGTGCCTCCAGGACCCGCACACTCAAAGTAATCCTACGATCACGGCTCCAGCCACGGCGATCCCGGAAACGCCACCATTCGCCACCCCTTCGAATGAACTCCCGATGGCCTGCACGCGATTCACTTGACACAGGACGGCCGGGAGTGAGCGGAAGGAAGCACTCAGGGGCGCGCGCAGCCCGACACACCACCGCAAGCGCTTCCGGACGCCGACTGGATCGAGCGGCCACCGGGAAGCGAAAACACAGAGCGTCACTGTGCGCGACCACTGCGTAACCATCGGCGCGTCGGACCCGTTGGAGGGGGCATGGGCTTCACGATCGGCGGCATTCGCGAGATCCGCTCCGGCGCGCGCAGGCGCGGTCGCTCGTCCGAGTGCACCGCGGTCGCCGAGTTCACGGGGCTGTGGGGCTGGGACGCGGTGCCGGGTGCGCGCGCCGCGGCGGGCGTCTGCTCGTGCGGCCGCCCCGAGTGCCGCGAACCGGGCGCACACCCCCTGGAGTTCGCCCCGCGGGTGCCGGCCGGCGCCACCCTCGACGATGTCAGCCGGACCTGGTCGGAGTTCCCCGGCGCCGCGGTGATGCTGCCCGTCGGCCGCGCGTTCGACGTGATCGACGTCGCCGAGCCCGCCGGGCGGCGCGCCCTGGTCCGCCTCGAACGCATGGGCCTGCCGCTCGGCCCGGTCATCGCCACCCCCGCGGGCCGCACCCAGTTCTTCGTCGCCCCCGGCGCCGCCGCCGAGCTGACGGGCCTGCTCTACCGCATGGGCTGGGACGACCCGTCCTCGCTCGACCTGCGCGGTCTCGGCCCCGGTACGCACATCACGGCCCCGCCCTCCGACCGCGGCGGCCTCGGCCCGGTGCGCTGGCTGCGCCCACCCGCGCTGGACTCGACGACCCGCCCGCCGGAGGCCCGGCTGCTGCTGGGGACGCTGGCGTATCTGGCGCATCGCTCCCGGGCGTAGGCCCTACCGGCCCTGCCGGCCCTGCCGGCCCTGCCGGCCCTGCCGGCCCTGCCGGCCCTGCCGGCCCTGCCGGTCCTGCCGGTCCTGCCGGCCCTGCCGGCCCTGCCGGTCCTGCCGGTCCTGCCGGTCCTGCCGGTCCTGCCGGTAGAGACCGGTTCCTTCCGGCCTCACACGGCGAAGCGCCCGCTCCCACTGGACCTGGGGGCGGGCGCTTCTCGCTTCAGCCATGTCTTCCATGTCTTCCACCGTGTCCGGATTTCCGGAGGTGGGTGTCACTCCCCGACCAGAGCGTCCACGAACGCCTCCGGCTCGAACGGCGCCAGGTCGTCCGCGCCCTCGCCGAGTCCGACCAGCTTGACCGGGACGCCCAGCTCGCGCTGGACCGCGATCACGATGCCGCCCTTGGCGGTGCCGTCCAGCTTGGTCAGCACGATGCCGGTGATGTCGACGACCTCGGCGAAGACCCGGGCCTGGACGAGCCCGTTCTGCCCGGTGGTGGCGTCGAGGACGAGCAGCACCTCGTCCAGCGGAGCGTGCTTCTCGACGACCCGCTTGACCTTGCCGAGCTCGTCCATGAGCCCGGTCTTGGTGTGCAGCCGTCCGGCGGTGTCGATGAGGACGACGTCGACCCCCATCTGCTTGCCCTCCTTCACCGCGTCGAACGCGACGGAGGCGGGGTCGCCGGCCTCGGGGCCGCGCACGGTGTGCGCGCCGACCCGCTCGCCCCAGGTCTGGAGCTGGTCGGCGGCGGCGGCCCGGAAGGTGTCGGCGGCGCCGAGGACGACGGTCCGGCCGTCGGCCACGAGCACGCGCGCGAGCTTGCCGGTGGTGGTGGTCTTGCCGGTGCCGTTGACCCCGACGACCATCACGATGCCGGGCTTGCGGTCCTCGGGCTCGGTCTTCACGGTGCGGTCGACGTCGGTGCCGATCAGCTTGAGCAGCTCCTCGCGCAGCAGGCCGCGCAGCTCCTCGGGGGTCCGGGTGCCGAGCACCCGCACGCGCTCGCGCAGCCGCTCGACCAGCTCCTGGGTGGGCTGCACGCCGACGTCGGCGGTGAGCAGCGTGTCCTCGATCTCCTCCCAGGTGTCGTCGTCGAGGTGCTCGCGCGAGAGCAGCGTGAGCAGCCCCTTGCCGAGGGCGTTCTGCGAGCGGGACAGACGGGCGCGCAGGCGGACCAGGCGTCCCTCGGTGGGCTCCGGGATCTCGAGTTCGGG
The DNA here is from genome assembly GCF_053594615.1 of Streptomyces sp. NPDC001858. Lineage (NCBI taxonomy): Bacteria > Bacillati > Actinomycetota > Actinomycetes > Kitasatosporales > Streptomycetaceae > Streptomyces > Streptomyces sp. NPDC001858. Next base: position 26,290 of record NZ_JBSFEV010000015.1, on the reverse strand, counting down.
AACCTCGACGGCGGGGCCGGGCGGCTCCTCGACGGCGACACCGGCCGGTCCGCCGTCGGGAAGATCCACCTCCTCGATCGTGCGGCGCGGTTCGTCGCGCGGGGTCTCGGCCTCGTCGCCGACGTGCGGCTCGGCGGGAGGCGCGGTGATGTCGGGCGCGGTGGGGGGCGGCGGGGGCAGCGACTTGCGTCGGCTGCCGATGACGAGCCCGCCGATCACACCGAGCACGACCACGGCGATGACTACAGCAAGGATGACGATTTCCATAACCGCTCCAGTATGCGTGACCCCCGCACGCCTGGGCGGGGGGCCACACGGGTGTGCCCTACCCCTGGTTACCTGACGAGTCGTCAGCTAACGTCCTGCGGCGTCGGCACCCGTCCACCCACCCGGCGAAGGGGGCTTCCCCATGCCCGTCACCGTCGTCCGTTTCAATCTCGTCGCCCCCGGCGCGACCCGCGCCGAGCTGGGCGACCGCTATCGGGCCGCGCTGGAGATGGCCTGCTACGCCGACGAGCACGGCGTCACGACCGTGCAGACCGAGGAGCACCACGGCGTCGAGAACAACTGGCTGCCGTCGCCGTTCGCCTTCGCGGGCGCGGTGCTGGGCGCGACCCGGCGGCTGGCGGTCACGGTCTCGGCGATCATCGGCCCGCTGCACGACCCGCTGCGCCTGGCCGAGGACATCGCGGTGCTCGACCTGCTGAGCGGCGGCCGGCTGGTCACGGTCGCCGGGATCGGCTACCGGCCCGAGGAGTACGAGCGGGCCGGCGTGGACTGGAAGCGGCGCGGGCGCCTCCAGGACGAGCTCCTCGACACCCTGCTCAAGGCCTGGACCGGCGAGGAGTTCGAGTTCCGGGGCCGTACGGTACGGGTCACCCCGCGCCCGCAGACCGAGCCGCACCCGCTGCTGCTGGTCGGCGGCTCCTCGAAGGCGGCCGCCCGCCGGGCCGCCCGGCTCGGCCTGCCCTTCTTCCCCAGCGCGCATCTGCCGGAGCTGGAGGCGTACTACAAGGAGCGGCTGGTGGAGTACGGGACGGAGGGCTGGACGATGATGCCGACCGCCGAGACCCCGCTGCTGCACATCGCGGAGGACCCGGACCGGGCGTGGGCCGAGTGCGGCGAGCACTTCCTGCACGAGGCCCGCACCTACGCCTCCTGGCAGTCCGCCGACATCCGCTCGGCGGTGCGGTCGGCGGCGACGACCACCCGGGAGCTGCGGGAGGAGGGCGTGTACCGGATTCTCACGCCGGACGAGTGTGTGGCGCAGGGGCTCGACAATCTCGTCCTGCACCCGCTGGCGGGCGGGATGCCGGTGGCGCAGGGATGGCGGAGCCTGCGGCTGTTCTGCGAGGACGTCCTGCCCCGGCTCGGGGCGTGAGCCGGGCCGGCTGCCGGCCGAAGGGTCAGCGCAAGCGCTGGCTGATGACCTTCGAGACGCCGTCGCCCTGCATGGAGACGCCGTAGAGGGCGTCGGCGACCTCCATCGTGCGCTTCTGGTGCGTGATCACGATCAGCTGCGAGGACTCCTGCAGCTCCTGCATGATGCGGATCAGCCGTTGCAGGTTGGTGTCGTCGAGGGCCGCCTCGACCTCGTCCATGACATAGAACGGGCTGGGGCGGGCCTTGAAGATCGACACCAGCATGGCCACGGCGGTCAGCGAGCGCTCGCCGCCGGAGAGCAGGCTGAGCCGCTTGACCTTCTTGCCGGGCGGACGCGCCTCGACGTCGACGCCCGTGGTGAGCATGTGGTCGGGGTCGGTCAGGATCAGCCGCCCCTCGCCGCCCGGGAAGAGCCGGCTGAAGACGCCTTCGAACTGGCGTGCGGTGTCCCGGAAGGCCTCGGTGAAGACCTGCTCGACCCGCTCGTCGACCTCCTTCACCACTTGCAGAAGATCGGCGCGGGTCTTCTTGAGGTCCTCCAGCTGCTCGCTGAGGAACTTGTGCCGCTCCTCCAGCGCGGAGAACTCCTCCAGGGCCAGCGGGTTCACCTTGCCGAGCTGCTGATAGGCGCGCTCGGCCGACTTCAGCCGCTTCTCCTGCTCGGCCCGCACGAACCGTCTCGGCTGGTTGCGCGGGTCCTCGGGGTCCTCCGGCAGCACCTCGCCCTCGGCAGGCGGCGAGGGCGGCACGAGCTGGTGCGGCCCGTACTCGGAGACCAGCCCCGAAGGCTCCACGCCCAGCTCCTCCAGCGCCTTGGTCTCCAACTGCTCGATCCGCATCCGCTTCTCGGCGCCGAGCACCTCGCCGCGGTGGACCGAGTCCGTCAGCTTGTCGAGTTCGGCCTTGAGGTCGCGCCCGGCGGTGCGGGCCGCGGCCAGCTCCTGCTCCCGCCGTGCCTTGGCGGCATCAGCGGCGACCCGCTCGGCCTCGGCCCGTCCGACGGACACCTCGACATGCGCGAGCAGTTGCCGCGCACCGGCGGCCACGGCCTCGGCGACGGCGGCCTCGTGCCGCAGCCGCGCCCGGCGCTGGTCGGCACGCGCGCGTGCCTCGCGTTCCGCCCGCGCGGCCCGGTCCAGCGAATCGGCCCGCCCGGCGAGCCCCTTGACCCGCTCCTCGTGGGTGCGGACCTGGAGCCTCGCCTCCATCTCGGTCTGCCGGGCGTTGGCCCCGTCGGCGGCGAGCCGGTCGCGCACGGCGGTGTCGGGTTCCTCCTCGACCGGCATCTCCTCGGCGACGGCGAGCCGTTCCGCGAGCTCCTCGGCCTCCTCGACGGCCCGGTCGAGCGCGTCCTGGGCGCGCGCCGCGGCCGCCGTGGACCGCTCGGCCTCGCCGGCGGCGCCCCTCGCCTGCCCCGAGAGCCGCCCGAGCTGCTGGGCCACCGCCGACTTCTCCCGGTCGGCGGCCCGCCGCCGCTCCCCCACCTCCTCGACGAGCGCCGCGCACTCCTTGCGGCGGGCACCGGCCGTCTGCTGTTCCCGGGCCAGTTCCTCGCACCGCACGGCCAGCTCCTCCAGCTGTGCGGCCGCCTCGTCCACGGACGCCTGCACTTCCAGCAGGCTGGGGGCGCCCGCGGAGCCGCCGTGGGCGAAGTGGGCGCCCAGCAGGTCGCCTTCGGCGGTCACGGCGGTCAGCTCCGGGTGCCGGTAGACCAGTTCCTCCGCGTCCTCCAGGGTGTCGACGACGACGATGTCGTGGAGCAGACGGCGTACGGCGGGCATCAGGTCGGCGGGGCCGCGGACGAGGTCTGCCGCGAGGCGTCGTCGGCCGTCCGCGGGTGCGTCGTGGCTGGTCGCGCCCTGCCCCGCGCCCCTCGATGGCGCGTCCGGCGCCCCGGCGAGCAGCAGCGCCGCCCGTCCCGCGTCCTGTTTGCGCAGCAGGCGGAGTGCGTCGGCCGCCGCAGCGGGGGTCATGACGGCGATCGCGTCCGCCGCCGCGCCGAAGGCCGCCGCCAGGGCGACCTCGTGGCCCGGTGTCACCGTGAGCAACTCGGCCGCCGGGCCCAGCAGGCCGGCGAGGCGGTCCCCGGCACCGAGCAGGGCGCCCGTGCCGTCCTTCCGCCTCAGGCCCAGCGCCAGTGCTTCGCGGCGGGCCCTGGTCGCCGCGCGCTCGCGTTCGGCCGCGGTGACCGCCTCGCGGGCGGCGGTGAGCGCGGCCTCGGCCTCGGCGAGCTGCCGTTTGGCCGCCTCGTGCTGTGCGCCCAGCTCCTGATCGCCGGCGTCCAGGCCGTCGACCTCGGCCTTCAGCGCCTCGTACTCCTCCTGCGCGGTGACGGCCCGCTCCTGGGCCTCGTCGCGGGCGGCGGCCAGCCGGTCGATCTCGGCCTGGGCGGAGGCGGCGCGCGAACGGGCCGCGTTGACCTGGCCGTTCAACCGGGCCAGCCCCTCCCGGCGGTCGGCGATGGCTCGGGCGACGTCCTTCAGCCGCCGTTCCTCGACGGCGAGCTCGCGCTCCAGGTCGGCGCGGTGCGAGACGGTGTCGTCCAGGGCGTGCTGGGCCGCTTCGAGGGCGGCCTCCAGCTCGGCCTCCTGCTCACGGACCCGGGCGGCCTCGCGCTCCATGTCCTCGGGGTCGCGGCCGCGCCGCTCCTCGGGGGGCGCGGAGGTGGCGCTCTTCACGCGCGCGTCGGCGAGCGAGATCGTGCCGCGGACGCGTTCGGCGAGCTGCGACAGCTCGTACCAGGTCTGCTGGGCCCGCTGCAGGCGCGGCGTCAGCTGCCGCACCTCGTCCTCCAGAAGGGACTCCCGCTGGAGCGCCTTGCGCAGCTCCTGCTCGGCGGCCTCCTTGCGCTCCTTGAGCGCGGCCTCGTCGGCGACCTCGGTCTGCAGCGCCTCCCGGAGCCGTACGAGATCGTCGGCGAGCAGGCGCAGCCGGGCGTCGCGCAGATCGGCCTGGATGACGGCCGCTCTTCTCGCCACCGCCGCCTGGCGGCCCAGGGGCTTGAGCTGGCGCCGGAGTTCGTCGGTCAGGTCCTGCACGCGCGCGAGGTTGGCCTGCATCGCGTCCAGTTTCCGGAGCGCCTTCTCCTTGCGCTTGCGGTGCTTGAGGACTCCGGCGGCCTCTTCGATGAAGGCGCGCCGGCCCATGGGGTCGGCGTGCAGGACGGAGTCGAGCTGGCCCTGGCCGACGATGACGTGCATCTCCCGGCCGATGCCGGAGTCGGACAGCAGATCCTGGATGTCGAGGAGGCGGCAGGTGTCGCCGTTGATCTGGTACTCGCTGCCGCCGTTGCGGAACATGATCCGCGTGATGGTGACCTCGGCGTACTCGATGGGCAGCGCCCCGTCGGAGTTGTCGATGGTCAGGGACACCTCGGCGCGGCCCAGCGGGGGACGCCCGGTGGTGCCGGCGAAGATGACGTCCTCCATCTTGCCGCCGCGCAGCGACTTGGCGCCCTGTTCGCCCATGACCCAGCTGAGCGCGTCGACGACATTGGACTTGCCCGAGCCGTTCGGTCCGACGACGCAGGTGATCCCCGGTTCGAACCGGAGCGTAGTCGCGGAGGCGAACGACTTGAACCCTCGGAGGGTCAGGGCCTTGAGGTGCACGCCGCTGGACTCTACCTTTCGGGGATGTCCCACTCCATGAACCCGCGGTTTCACCCCTGAACGCGCAGGGCACACCAAACGTTAAGAGACTGAAAGGGTGCGCGGGGGAGGCAACGCAGGGCTAGCGCGCAGGGGGCACGGGGAAGCGAAAAAGAAAAACAAGAAAAGAAGGAAAAGAAAGAAGGGACGCCGAAGCGTCCCTTGCAAACTCTGACAACTTAGCGGTCCGACGCGGGTTCGATGAGCCGCCCGACCACTGCGTATGCCGTTGTGCAGCGGTGCAGCGATCAGGTGAGCGCAGGCTCCGCCTGGCGTGCGTCGATGCTCTCCAGAAGCGATTCGTGAGAAGCGGCAGCCGTCAGCGCGTCGTTCTCGGCCTGGATCCGTCCGAGCTCGGATTCCAGGTCCTGTACACGCTGCTGGAGCCGTCGCATCTCGGCGAGGAGTCGCGGGTCGGAGCCGCCGACGTAACCGAGAAGCGCCTTTGCCATGATGGATGGTCCTCCACACTGAGTGACCGACCGAAGCGGTGTGGGTCGTGAGGGATTCGCACCCGCGGTGCCTGGCAGGATCTTGTTCGTGCTGACGTTCATCCATGCCAAACAGCTAAGGTGCGCGGGGTGCTTTCAGCGTCTCACCAAAAAGTTTGACGGTCAACACGATCACGCCCCGTATTGGCGGGCATCCCGGTGGCGCGCGGCCGAAACGGCGGCGCTGCGACTCCTGCGGGGCTCTCGAGGCGTGGCGATCATCCTTACGTGCGGAGCCTGCCACTGCAAGCGATTCTTGGCAACCACCTGGCCCTTTCTGCTCGGGGCACATGCTGGTGGCATGCCCCTCCGCTTCTCCGGGCCCGCCGCGCGCGCAGTCCTCAGCGGATCGCGAAGCCGTCGTAGCCGCCGCGTGGTGTGTCCCATATCTCGGTGACGCCGTCCACGCGCCCGGGCGTGTCGTCACCCAGGAGCCAGCCGAGCAGTCCCTCACAGCCCTCACGGGCCCCTTCGGCGACCACCTGGACCCGGCCATCGGCCAAATTGAGAGCAAAACCACTCAGGCCGCCGATCTCCAGCGCCTTCGCCCGCGTGAACCAGCGGAATCCCACGCCCTGGACGTGTCCGCGCACCCAGGCGACCAGCCGTACATCCTCGCTCATGGGTGCAACCTAACCGGGCAAAGTCACTCGGAGCACTTCCGCCCCCAGCGCCATGCGGTACCGTCCCCACCCAACGATTCTCATACGAAACTCACTCGATCGGGTGAGTCGGGTTGACCAGAGGGAGCAGGGGGCGCGCGCCGCCCCAGGACCTTGGCCGACCGTGGGAACACCGCTTGGACCAGGAAGGCAAGGACATGGGACGCCACCGACGCTCCGCCGCCGGCCGCGCCGCCACGAGCCGCGCCACGGGGGTCACACAGACGCACGGCTCGCACGCGGACAGTCACACCCCGCAGGACCGGTACGGGAGCGACGGGCCCACGATGGGCATCGCGCCGTATCTGAACCCGGAGGCGTACGCCGACTCCGTCACCAGAAGCCAGGACTACCTGTTCGCCACGGACGACGAGCGCGCCCGCGCCGACACCGCGGTGCTCGCCGCCGACGGCTTCTCGTCCGGGGGCGGCGCCCTGCGGACGGGGCCGGGCGGCGGTGCGAACCGCCGCCGGAAGAAGAGGGTCGCCACCCCGGTCAAGACCGGTCTGCTCGGCGTCTCCGCGGCGGTCGCGATAGGCACCGTCGCGGTGGCCACGGGTGTGGTGCCCGGCCTGGACAGCTACCGGCTCGGCGGCGGCAGCGGTTCGGGCGACAAGGTGCAGGCCGCCGAGTCGCCGACCAACTCGGCCGTGGAGCAGGGCGGCACGTCCGGCTCCGGCCAGACCGGTCGCGGCGGCTCCTCGACCAGCCGCGACGCCGACCGGTCCACCTCGCCGTCCGTCTCGCCCTCCGCCTCCGCGACCACCTCGTCGCCTTCGGCTTCGGCCTCGGCGCCCGCCTCGCCGACCGAGACGGCCACCGAGAAGCCCGAGGTCACGCCTTCGAAGAAGCCGAAGACCACCCCGTCCAAGTCGAAGACGGCCACCAGGGCGCCGGCGAAGCCCGAGTCCCCGGTGACGGTCTCGGCCGAGGCGCAGGCCGCGGCCCAGGTGCTGAAACTCGTCAACCAGGAGCGGGCCAGGGTCGGCTGCAGTGCCGTCTCCGCGAACAGCGCACTGTCGCAGCTCGCCGAGAAGTTCAGCGACGACATGGCCGCCCGGGGCTTCTTCGACCACACCGACCCGGACGGCGCGAGCCCGTGGGACCGGGCTGCCGAGGCCGGGATAGCCGACCTCGGGGGCGAGAACATAGCCCGGGGCCAGGCCGACGCGGCCGCGGTCATGGAGGCCTGGATGAACAGCCCCGGTCACAAGGCGAACATACTGAACTGCGACTTCAAGACGCTGGGCGTCGGTGTCCACTTCGGGTCCGGCGGACCCTGGTGGACGCAGGACTTCGGGTACTGAGCGCGCGGAACGGAATCCGCAGAAACGATCAAGCAGGCACCGAGCCCAGGCACTAACCCGCGGTTAGCGCAATCTGTTGGCCAGCGCCGCCCTCGGGTACGCTCGGCGTATGGACATCACCGTGGAGCGTGCGGAGGACCAGGACCTCCCGTTCAACGTGTTCGCCAAGGCCTGCCCCTCGCGCGGCACTCTGGAGCACGTCACGGGCCGCTGGGGCGGTCTCACGCTCGGGGCGCTGCACGAGGGCTCGCTGCGTTTCAACGAGCTGCGCCGCCGGGTCGACGGCGTGAGCGAGAAGATGCTGTCCCAGACCCTGCACGCGCTGGAACGCGACGGACTGGTGCACCGCGAGGCGCAGCCCACCAACCCGCCCCGCGTGGACTACGAGCTGACCCCGCTCGGGCACGAGGTGGCCGAGCGCCTGCTGAGCCTCATCCACCTGCTCGAAGGGCGGATGGGCGACGTCCTCGACGCACGCGAGCGCTACGACGCGACCCGCGGCGCTTTCTGACACTTCGGGCAGAAGTAGCTCGACCGGTTCATCCACGGGCGCCGGCGCATCGGCGTGGCGCACCGCTTGCAGGGCAGCCCCTCGCGCCCATAGGCGTCCAGGGAGCGGTCGAAGTAGCCCGACTCGCCGTTGACGTTGACGTACAGGCTGTCGAAGCTGGTGCCGCCGACGGCGAGCGCCGCATTCATCACGTCGCGGGTGTGGCCCAGGAGTTCGAGCGTGCGCGGTCGCGTGAGGTGCGCGGTCGGACGTTCGTAGTGCAGCCGGGCGCGCCACAGCGCCTCGTCCGCGTAGATGTTGCCGACGCCGCTGATCAGGGACTGGTCGAGCAGGGCCCGCTTGATGGTCGTGCGCTTGCGGCGCAGCGCCTGGTGGAAGGCCTCGTCGTCGAAGAGCGGGTCGAGGGGGTCGCGGGCGATGTGCGCGATGACGTCCGGGAGGCCGTCGGGGGTGGTGTCGTGCAGCGACAGGCCGCCGAAGGTGCGCTGGTCGACGAAGCGCAGCTCGGTGTCCACCTCGTCCGCGAAGCGCACGCGCACGCGTAGATGCTTCTCGTCGGGAGCCTCGTGCGGCTGGACCAGAAGCTGGCCGCTCATGCCGAGGTGGGCCAGGATCGCCTGGTCGGTGTCCTCCAGCGGCAGCCACAGGTACTTGCCCCGGCGGCTCGGGGCGCCGATGCGGTGGCCCTTGAGGCGGTGCGCGAAGTCGTCGGCGCCGGCCAGGTGACGGCGTACGGCACGCGGGTGCAGCACCTCGGCCTCGGCGACCGTGCGATGGGCGACCCACCGTTCCAGTCCGCGCCGGACGACCTCGACCTCGGGCAACTCGGGCATGGGCCCCCCTGTACGGAACGCCCGCCTCCAGTGGAGGCGGGCGCTCGTCTCGTACTGATGTCCTACTGCTGTTCTACGGTTGTGCCGCTTTCACTGCTTTGTCAGGCGGAGGCGGACTCGGGGTCCGGGCTGCCGTCGGCGGCCGGAGCGGCCGGGGCCGCCTTCGCCGCCTTGGCTCGCTCGTCCGCGTCGGCCCGGATGGACCGCCAAGCGGACTCGGCGGCCTGTTGCTCCGCCTCCTTCTTGCTGCGGCCGGTGCCGGTGCCGTACGAGACGCCTCCGACGCGGGCGGCAGCAGTGAAGGTCTTCTCGTGGTCGGGGCCGGTCTCCGTGACCAGGTACTCGGGGACGCCGAGCCCTTCGGTCGCGGTGAGCTCCTGGAGACTGGTCTTCCAGTCCAGGCCGGCACCGAGGTTCGAGGACTTCTCGATGAGCGGGTCGAACAGGCGGTGCACCAGTTCGGAGGCCGCGTCGAGGCCCTGATCGAGATAGACCGCGCCGATCACCGCTTCGAGGGTGTCGGCGAGGATGGACGCCTTGTCCCGGCCGCCCGTGCCCTCTTCACCCCGGCCGAGCCGGATGAAGGAGCCCAGGTCGAGGCCACGACCGACCTCCGCCAGCGCACGAGAGTTGACCACCGCGGCCCGCAGCTTGGCCAGTTGGCCTTCGGGCAGATCGGGGTGGGTGCGATACAGCGTGTCCGTGACGACGAGGCCGAGCACGGAGTCCCCGAGGAACTCCAGCCGTTCGTTCGTCGGCAGACCGCCGTTCTCGTACGCGTAGGAACGGTGGGTCAGTGCACGCACCAGAAGGGCGGACTCGAGCTGATAGCCGAGCCGCCCTTCCAGAAGCGTGTGGGACGAGGCCGTGTTGTCCGCCTGTTTCTTGGCGGTCGTGTCCGCCTTGGCGTCAGACATGAAGCCTCTCACCAGCCGCTCAGACCTCGAGGACCTGGCGCTTGTTGTAGGTGCCGCAAGACGGGCACGCGATGTGCTGCAGCTTGGGCTCGTGGCAGCGCTCGCACGCAACCAGGGTGGGGACCGCAGCCTTCCACTGCGACCGGCGGTGGCGCGTGTTGCTGCGCGACATCTTCCGCTTCGGAACAGCCACGGCTACTTCTCCTGCTTCTCGTCGGCGTGCGCTGAAGGAAGCGCGCCGCCGCTCATCTCGTCCTTCTCGCCGTCTCCGAGTGAACCGGCGAGTCCCTGCAGTGCCGCCCAACGGATGTCGGTGGCATCGTGGTGGTGGTCCGGGTCGTCCGTGAGCCGTGCTCCGCACTCGGAGCACAGGCCCAGACAGTCGTCCTGGCACACCGGCTGCATCGGCAGTGCGAGCACCACCGCATCGCGCAGCACGGGTTCGAGGTCGAACAGGCCGTCCTCGATGAAGAGCGTGTCCTCGTCTTCCTCGGCGTCGTCGGCCGGCTCCGCCTTGGGGCGGCCCCGGTCGTCGGCGTCAGGGTACGAGAACATCTCCTGGAAGTCCGCTTCGAGCTCCAGCTCGAGCGGCTCCAGACACCTTACGCACTCCCCCTCGGCCTGCGCACGGACGGTGCCTGTGACGAGCACCCCTTCCATGACCGACTCGAGTCGGAGTTCGAGCTCCGTCGGAGCGCCTTCCGGCACTCCGACGACTCCCGGGATCCCGAGATCCTGGGGGGCGTCGATCTCACGGGTCAGGCGCTGCAGCGCACCAGGCCGCCGCCCCAGCTCGTGTGTGTCGAACACGAGAGGCTTGCGGTGGTCGAGGCGGGCGTTCAGGGCCATTCCTGCTTTCGATCTTCTGAGCTCAGGGGACGCTGCCCCTCGGTGTTGCGGGCAGCGGTGATCGCGGACGTACACGCGACCGAAGAGCCAGGATACTGGAGCTTTCGCCCACAGCCCAATCCGGGGTCGGTGGGGCTGCTACAGCCCGCGCCCCTGCTCGTAGGCGCGCAGCTGCTCGGCGCTGATCATGCCGGTGTCGAAGAGGCTGGTCTCGTCGAGGGCGTACCCCTGCTGGGGGTCCTGGTGCGTCTGCGGCTGCTGCCCGGCCTGGTTCGGGTCGTAGGGGGCCTGCTGGGTGTCGTAGCCCTGGTACGCGTAGGGATCGGCCTGCTGATAGCCGTACGCGTCCTGCTGGCCGTAGGCCGGCTGCTGCCCGTAGCCGCCGCCGTACGGGTCCGACTGCTGCGGCTGCTGCTGGTAGGCGTAGGCCTCCTGCGGCTGCTCGTAGGGCTGCTGGACGGGCTGCTCGGCCGCGGTGTCCCGCTCGGCGAGGGCGGCCAGGTCGGCGAGGTAGTCGGCGTCGGAGGAGTGCTGGAAGGTGGTGAGGTCCTCGGAGAGGGCGCCGAGGTCGTCCGAGGCGATGCGGCCGTGCAGCTTCTGGCGGCCGCGGCCGACGGCCTCCAGGGTCTTGGCGAGCACCGCTTCGAAGGCGCCCAGCTTGGTGTCGACGTACGCGTCGGCGTCGCGGCGCAGGGTCTCCGGGTCGTGGCTGCGCTCCGGGGCGTCCTCGTCGTCGTAGCCGTTCTCGTCGAGGCCGGGACCGGTGCCGAGGAGCTTCTCGCGGCCGCGGCCGACGGAGCCGAGGGTCTTGGTGAGGACGACCTCGAAGTTGGCGAGCTTGGAGTCGACGTAGTCGTCGGCGTCCGCGCGGACCTCCTCGGCCTCCTTGCGGGCCTCGGCGAGGATGCGGTCGGCCTCGGTCTGGGAGCGGCGGGCGATCTCGGTGTCGGAGATCAGGGAGCCGCGCTCGGCGTGGGCGGTGGAGATGATCCGCTCGGCCTCCTGGCGGGCCTGCTCGACCATCTGCTCACGGCCGCCGATCAGCTCCTGGGCCTGGGCGAGAGAGTCGGGAAGGGCCGCGCGCACCTCTTCCAGCAGAGCGAGCAGGTCGGCGCGGTTGACCACGCACGAGGCCGACATCGGCATCGACCGGGCACTGGAGACCGCGGTGACGATCTCGTCGAGCTTCTTCTGCACGTCCACCGGTTGCTCGCCACTCTCTACAGCTGTGTTGGAGACGGACGGGACGACTGTAGCCCCATCAGTCGCCGCGAAGGCGCTTGTTCAGGGCTTCCAGGACCAGCGGCGGAACCAGGTGGGAGACGTCTCCGCCCCAGGTCGCGACCTCTTTGACGAGCGAGGAGGAGAGGAAGCTGTAGGTGGGGTTGGTGGGCACGAAGAGCGTCTCGACGCCGGAGAGGCCGTTGTTCATCTGGGCCATCTGCAGCTCGTAGTCGAAGTCGCTGACCGCGCGCAGGCCCTTGACGATGGCCGGGATGTCGCGCTGCTTGCAGAAGTCGACGAGGAGGCCGTGGAAGGCCTCGACCCGGACGTTGCCGTACTCGGCGGTGACCTGGCGGATGAGCTCGATCCGCTCGTCGATCTCGAACAGGCCCTTCTTGGACTTGTTGATCATGACCGCGACATAGACCTCGTCGTAGAGACGGGAGGCGCGGGAAATGATGTCGAGGTGTCCGTTGGTGATCGGGTCGAACGACCCGGGACAGACGGCACGGCGCACTTGTGGTCCCTCGCTCTCCAGTCCGGTCATCGTGCGTCTTCACACGTAGAGGCGGCGCGACCGTACCAAAACGTTCCCTCGCCGTAGCGACGGGCCCGGAGCGCTTCGAAGCCGTCCGGCCAACCGAACTCTCCGCCTCTGGTGCTGCGCTCCACGGTGACGAGGGCGTCGGCCGCGAGCCAGCCCCCCGTGCGGAGTGTGAGCAGAATCTCCCGAAGATCGTCGTCCGTGACGGCGTACGGGGGGTCGAGGAAGACGAGGTCGTAGGGGGCCGTCGGCGCCGTCTGGATCACCTGCAGGGCCTTGCCCGCGCGGACCTCGGCGCCGGGGAGGGCGAGGGTCTTGACGTTCTCCCGGATGACGCGGGCGGCTCTGGCGTCCGCCTCCACGAGAAGGGTGTGGCTCGCGCCTCGGGAGAGGGCCTCCAGGCCTACGGCGCCCGATCCGGCGTAGAGGTCGAGGACGCGTTCGCCGGCCAGGGGGCCGCCCAGGAGGGACTGCCAGGTGGAGAAGAGTCCTTCGCGTGCGCGGTCGGAGGTGGGGCGGGTGCCGGTCCCTGGCGGGACGGCCAGGCGTCGTCCGCCGGCTGTGCCGGCGATCACGCGGGTCATCTTGGGTCCTTGGTCGTGGGCGGCTTCAGGTTGCGGGTTTCAGGTTCAGGTTCAGGTTTCAGTGTGGCTGGTCGCGCACGCGCGGCGGTAGCCGCATCTCCGGTACAGCTCCGCGCGCCTCGGGGTCGGCTGCTCCTCAGCCCTTTTCCAGGTACTGCTCCCTTTCGTCGTCCAAGAGGGCGTCCAGAGCCGTCCGCAGGCCGGGCAGCCCGGTGAGCTCCGGGTCGGACGTCACCACCGCCACCGCCTCCGCTCTCGCCTCCGCGATGACCTCTTCGTCCTCGATGACGGCGAGTACGCGCAGGCTGGTGCGGGCGCCGGACTGGGCCTGGCCCAGGACGTCGCCCTCGCGGCGCTGTTCGAGGTCGATGCGGGAGAGCTCGAAGCCGTCGAGCGTGGCGGCGACCGCGTCGAGCCGCCGGCGGGCCGCGCTCGCCTCCGGCATCTCGGTGACCAGGAGGCACAGACCGGGTGCCGAGCCCCGGCCCACGCGACCGCGCAGCTGGTGCAGCTGGGAGACGCCGAAGCGGTCCGCGTCCATGATCACCATCGCGGTGGCGTTCGGGACGTTGACGCCGACCTCGATGACGGTCGTGGCGACCAGGACGCCGGTCTCGCCTGCGGCGAAGCGGCGCATGACGGCGTCCTTGTCGTCCGGGGGCATCCGGCCGTGCAGGATCTCGACCTTGAGGCCGTGCAGGGGGCCGGCGCTCAGCTGCTCGGCGATGTCGACGACCGCCAGCGGGGGCCGCTTCTCGGCCTCGTCCTCGGGGGACTTCTGCTTGGCCTTGCCGGACTTCTTCGCGTCCTCCTCCTCGTCCCCGATGCGCGGGCAGACGACGTACGCCTGATGGCCGCTTTCGACCTCCTCGCGGACGCGTTCCCAGGCGCGGGTCAGGAAGCGGGGTTTCTCGGCGGCCGGGACGACATGGCTGGCGATGGGCGAGCGGCCGGCCGGGAGCTGGTCGAGGACGGAGGTCTCCAGGTCGCCGAAGACGGTCATGGCGACGGTGCGCGGGATCGGCGTGGCCGTCATGACGAGCAGGTGCGGGGGTTGCCTGCCCTTGCCGCGCAGGGCGTCCCGCTGTTCGACGCCGAAGCGGTGCTGTTCGTCGACCACGACCAGGCCGAGGTCGTGGAACTGGACCTTGTCCTCGATCAGCGCGTGCGTGCCGATGACGATGCCGGCCTCGCCGGTGACGAGGTCGAGCAGGGCCTGCCGACGGGCGGCCATGCCCATGGACCCGGTCAGCAGCACGACCTTGGTGGCCTGGTCGGACCCGCCGAGCATCCCGCCCTCGGCCAGATCGCCCATCATCTCGACGACGGACCGGTGGTGCTGCTGGGCGAGGACCTCGGTGGGGGCGAGCATCGCGGCCTGCCCGCCGGCGTCGACCACGGCGAGCATGGCGCGCAGCGCCACCAGGGTCTTGCCCGATCCGACCTCGCCCTGGAGGAGGCGGTGCATCGGGTGGTCCGTGGCCAGGTCGTCGAAGATCTCCTTGGAGACCTTCTGCTGGCCTTCGGTGAGGGTGAAGGGGAGGCGGGCGTCGAAGGCGGTGAGGAGGCCGTCGGGGGCGGGTCTGCGGGGGACGGCGGGGAGTTGGGCGTCGGCGTGGCGGCGGCGGGCGAGGGCGACCTGGAGGACGAAGGCCTCGTCCCACTTGAGGCGGGTGCGGGCGTCGGCGATGTCGGCCTTGGTGTGCGGGCGGTGGATCTTCAGGAGGGCCTCGGGGAGGGAGACCAGGCCGCGGCCGCCGCGCAGGGAGTCGGGCAGCGGGTCGACGGCCTCCTGCGCATGGGGCAGGACGGTCTGGATCGCCTTGCCGATCTTCCAGGACTCCAGTTTCGCGGTGGCGGGGTAGAGCGGGATGAGGGCGCCGGCCCAGGTCTCGACGGATTCCTCGGCGCCCGCTTCGCCGGTGTCCGCGCGCAGCAGTTCGTAGGCCGGGTGGGCCAGTTGGAGGCGGCGGTTGAAGACCGAGACCTTGCCCGCGAACATCGCGCGCGTGCCGGGGAGCAGCTCCTTGTGGGGTTTGTGCACGCCGCTGCCGAAGAAGACGAGCTGGAGCCGGCCGCTGCCGTCAGTGATCGTCACCTCCAGGCGCTGGCCCTTGCCCCGGGGGGCCTTGGCGGAGGCGAAGCTGTGCAGACGGGCGTCGGCGACCTGGGCGACCACGGTGACGTGCTCGTCCATCGGGAGGTCGGCGAGGTGGGTGAGCTGGCCGCGCTCCTCGTATCTGCGGGGGTAGTGGTGCAGGAGGTCGCCGACGGTGTGCAGGCCGAGGTGCTCGGCCATCACCTTCGCGGTGGCGGGGCCGAGCACTTTTTTCAGTGGTTCTTCCAGTGCGGGCACGAGATCCATTGCACACCACGCCACTGACATTGACGTATACGTGTCCTGAAACCCCTGGTCAGACGGCTCGCTCGGGCTCTAGGATGGCGCGCTCCGGCCATCATCCGCGGTCACCGCCCCACCGGGACCGCCCGACCCCGCGCCGTGCTCATCCCCCAGCCCGCGGCGCTGCAGCGATGGACTCCCAGACCTCACAGTCATCCCAGGCATCACAGCCTCCCCATACGTTCCAGGTCGACCTGCGCGGTCTGGTGGACCTGCTGTCCCATCACCTCTATTCCAGTCCCAAGGTTTACCTGCGCGAACTGCTGCAGAACGCCGTGGACGCCATCACCGCCCGGCGGACCGAGGACCCGGACGCCCCGGCGCGGGTACGGCTGTTCGCGGCGGACGGCCGGCTGCGGGTAGAGGACTCCGGCATCGGGCTCACCGAGGCCGATGTGCACAGCCTGCTGGCGACCATCGGACGCAGTTCCAAGCGCGCCGAGGGCCTCCAGGACGTGCGTTCGGACTTCCTCGGGCAGTTCGGCATCGGGCTGCTGGCCTGTTTCGTGGTCGCCGAGCGGATCCGGGTGGTCAGCCGCAGCGCCCGTACCCCCGACGCGCCGCCCGTGGAGTGGACGGCGCGCGACGACGGTTCGTACACCGTGCGCACGCTGCCCCACTCCGAGCGCCCCGAGCCGGGCACCACCGTGCATCTGGTGGCGCGGGCCGGCGCCGGGGAGTGGCTCGCCGAGGCGCGGGTGCTGGCGCTGGCCCGGGACTTCGGCTCGCTGCTGCCCTACGACGTGCGGGTCGGCGAGGAGGCGGTCACCGATCTGCCCGCGCCCTGGGACCGGACGTACGCCTCCCCCGCCAACCGGCGGGTGGCGCTGGCCCGGCACTGCCATGAGCTGTTCGGGTTCACGCCGCTGGACTCGGTCGAGCTGGACGTGCCGCTGGCGGGGATCCGCGGGGTGGCGTACGTGCTGCCGGCGGCGGTCAGTCCGGCGCAGCGGGCGACGCACCGGGTGCATCTCAAGGGCATGCTGCTCACCGAGCGGGGCGAACAGCTGCTGCCCGACTGGGCGTTCTTCGTGCGCTGCGTCCTGGACACCGACAGTCTGCGGCCGACGGCGTCGCGCGAGTCGCTGTACGAGGACGAGACGCTGGCCGCGGTCCGCGAGGCGCTGGGAGAACGGATCCGGTCATGGCTGACGGGTCTGGCGGCCGGTGATCCGGAGCGGCTCGCGGCGTTCCTGGCGGTGCACCACCTGGGCGTGAAGTCCCTGGCCCGGCACGACCGGGAGATGCTGCGGACGATGCTGCCGTGGCTGCCGTTCGAGACGACCGACGGACGGCTGTCGCTGGAGGAGTTCGCGCAGCGGCACCCGGTGGTGCACTTCACGCGGACGGTGGAGGAGTACCGGCAGGTCGCGCCGATCGCGTCCGCGCAGGGCATCGGGGTGATCAACGGCGGTTACACGTACGACAGCGAGCTGGTCGAGGCGCTGCCGTCGGTGCGGCCGGGGACGGTCGTCGCCGAGCTGGACGCGGACACGGTGACCGCCCATCTGGACGCCGTCGCCCCGGCCGACGAGCTGGCGCTGGCGGGCTTCCTGGCCGCCGCGCGGGCGAAGCTCGACCCGTTGGGCTGTGACGTCGTCCTGCGGGCCTTTCATCCGCTGTCGGTGCCCGCGCTGCATCTCGACGACCGGGGGGCTCGGCACGAACAGGCACGCGCGCAGGCCGAGACACAGGCCGACGATCTGTGGGCGGGCATCCTGGGCTCGTTGCGCGGGAGCGCCCCGCGCGCGCGTCTGGTGCTGAACCATCTCAACCCGCTGATCCGGCGGATCAGTTCGTTGAACGATCCTGAGCTGATCGGCACGGCCGCGGAGTCGCTCTACGGGCAGGCGCTGCTGATGGCTCAGCGTCCGCTGCGGCCGGCGGACTCGGCGCTGCTGAACCGGGCGTTCATCGGGCTCCTGGAATGGGCCACACACGGGCAGTCGGCGGACGGGCACGCTGCGGACGGGCAGGGGGACACTGATGGGTGAGATCACGGACTTCGACTCCCTGCGCCGGGCGATGGCGGACAACGGCGAGCAGCCGGAGGGGCCGGCCCGCAACGCGCGCGCGGAGCAGCTGCTGGTCGACGCCGAGGCGCTGAAGATCCCGTTGGCGGTGATCGAGGCGCTCGGGCACCAGTTGAAGGTCTACAACTACAGCTCCGAGAAGGCGAAGATGTTCGTCCCCTTCGCGCGGCTGCTGCGGATGTGGGACGAACGACCCGAGGACTTCGACGAGTTCGAGACGCATTCGCTGCACTGGGTCTTCAAGTGGGTGTCGGCCGGCATGCTCGACCAGCCGCATGTGCCGCTGGCGTCGGTGGAGAAGTGGCTCGGCGAGATGGAGCACCGTTACCGGCTCGCCGGGCACTCCGAGCGGGCGGTGCGCAGCGCCGAGTTCAGCGTGGCCGCGCACATCGGGGACGGCGAGCGGGCCGAGCGGGCGTTCGCCGCCTGGCTGGCGGCGGACCGGGACGCCATGGCCGACTGCCATGCGTGCGAGCTGCACGGACAGGGCTGGTGGCAGACGGAACGCGGGCGTGACGCGCAGGCGCTCGAGGTGTGGGCGCCGGTCCTGGACGGCGAGTACTCGTGCGCGCACGAGCCGCACACCGTGCTCGCGTCGTCCCTGCTGCCGCTGCTGCGGCTGGGGCGGGTGGAGGAGGCGCGCGCCCACCATCTGCGGGGTTTCCGGCTGGTGCGGCCCATGGAGAGCATGCGGAGCGCCTACGCCGACCACGTCGAGTTCTGCGCGCTGACCGGCAACGAGGCGCGGGGTCTGGAGCTGCTCGCGGAGCGGCCGGCGTATTTCACGGACGAGGGGCAGCCGCGCAGCAGGATGGAGTTCCTGAGCGTCGTCGTGCTGCTCATGGAGCGCCTGTGCGCGCTCGGGCTCGGCGGGCAGCGGGTGCCCGGGGCGGCCGGGCGGGAGTGGACGGCCGTCGAACTCGCGGCGCACGCGCGCGCGGAGGCCCTCGCGCTGGCCGCGCGCTTCGACGAGCGCAACGGCACCGCGCACGTCAGCGAGCGGGCACGCGCGCGTATGGAGCAGCGGCCGCTGGTGGAACGGCTGCCCCTGGGGGTGCGGGCCGCGCGCCCGGCGGCCGCGGTGTCCGCACCGGCGCCCGTGGCGCCGGCTGCGGCCGAGGAGGCCGGTGAGCCGGATCTGTCGGCTCTGCTGGTCGAGGCCCGGCGGCTGTCGGACACGCTCCGGCCGCAGGCCGTGGAGGCGTGGGCACGGGTGGCCGAGCTGGCCGCGGGGGCGGACGGCGCGGAGCGCGTCGAGCTGGCCGCGCGTGACCGTGCGGAGATCGCCGACCATGAGGCGATCGGTCTCGGCCCGGAGGGCGCGGAAACGTTCGAGCAGGCCGCCGAGCTGTACGCGGAGGCGGGCGACCCCGGAGAGGCTCTCGCGGCACGCGCGCGTGCGGCGTACGTCCGTGCGCTCGCCGGCGAGGTCGACGAGGCGCTCGCGGCCGTCGCCGACCCGTACGACCGGGTCCTCGCGCTGTACGCCGAGGGCGGCACGGAGGTGCCCCAGGCGGCGAGCGTGCTGATGGCGCGGGCAAGGATCCTGATGCGCCGCGTCCACGAGGCCGAGGGGCAGGTGCCCGAAGCCGTTCTGACGGCGGCGGAGGCGGCCGTGGGAGAGCTGCTGGCGCTCGTGGACGGGCGGGCCGGCAACGACGTACGGCTCGCCGCGCGGGTCGCCGAGGGGCACGCGATGCTCGCGGAGCTCGCGACGCAGTCCGGGGACCCGGAGGCGGGCGCGGAGTTGCTCGCGCGGGCCGCGGCCGAGTTCGTCGAGGCGGGTCTGCCGTGGTTCGCCGTGGAGTACGAGGCCCGGCTGGCCGGTCTCGCCCACCAGCTGGACGACATGGTGGAGGCGGAGCGGGCGCTGCGGGCGGCCCTGGAGCACGGCGGGCCGTTCCTGGAGGCCGTCGGGCGGGCCCAGCTGCATCTTCAGCTCGCCGAGGTCGTCGGCGGCCGGGGCGAGGCCGACGAGGCCGCTGAGCACGCCCTGGAGGCGGCGCACTGGGCCGACGAGGCGGGCGCGGGCCCGACGTTCGGCGCATGGGCGCGGCACCAGCTCGGCGGGTTCCTGGTCCGGCTGGGCCGCTGGGCGGAGGCGGCGGAGGTGCTGGAGTCGGCGCTGGCGGACCTGACCGCCGAGACGCACGGCGACGGCGCGGTCGTCCAGACGCAGTGGTGGCTCGGCGACTGTCTGAGCGAGCTCGGGGAGCACCGGGACGCCGCCGAACGTCGCCTCCAGGCCGCCGAGATCGCCCGGCACTGGCCCGAGCAGCACGACCACGCGACCCTCGCCCATCTGGCCGCGGAGTCGCTCGCCCAGGCCGGTCTGCACGCCGAGGCGGACCAGGCCTACGCGCGCGCGGGCGGGTTGTGGCGGGACCTGGGCAATGTGCACGGGCTGGTCCGCTCCCTGCGCGCCCGCGCGTGGCTGGCGTTGCGCACGCAGGACACCCCGGACACCGCGCGCGAGCTGATGCAGCGCGCGGTGGAGGAGTGCGCG
Source organism: Streptomyces sp. NPDC001858 (assembly GCF_053594615.1). Taxonomy (NCBI): domain Bacteria; kingdom Bacillati; phylum Actinomycetota; class Actinomycetes; order Kitasatosporales; family Streptomycetaceae; genus Streptomyces; species Streptomyces sp. NPDC001858. The sequence goes on along the minus strand of NZ_JBSFEV010000015.1, from coordinate 6,398 downwards.
GACGCCTTCGACGCGGCGGACGACGACGCGGCCCGCCGCCGGTTGGTCGGCGAACTCGGCCACACCCACCGCCAGTTCGGGGACCTGCTCGCGCGTTCCGCCGCCGAGGACGCCGACGACGACTCGATCCGGGCCGCCCTGGACGGGGCGCTCTCCCAGATGTCCGAGGCCGTCGCGGTGTTCGTCACCCTGGGCGAGGACGCGCTGCACGCCCGGACCGGCGCGGAGCTGGCCGCGGGCTGGCTGGAGACGGACCTGGGACGCCCCGCGGACGCGGCGGCACGCGCGCGTGCGGTGTTGCGGGCCTACGCGGACGTCGATGCCGACGGCGTCGGGGGCAACGACATCGGCATGGGCAGCGGTGATCAGGAGGAGGACGAGACCGTGCGGGCGCGGCGGGCCGAGGCGGAGCAGTTGCTGCAGGCGGCGGAGGAACAAAGGGATCGTTGAACGATCCGATCGTTGAACGATCCCTTCGCTCCCTACCGGCTCACGCTCACTCGACCCCGATCAGCAACAACGCCCCTTGCCGTCCGCCCCGGTACACCACCGTGTCCACGGCGAGGTACGCCTCCCGCACCCGCGCCTCCAGGTGCTCGGCGACGCCTTCGGGGGCTTCGTCGCCGAGCACGAGGGTGACCAGTTCGCCGCCGGCCGACAGCATGCGGTTCAGGACGGTCTCGGCGGCGGCGGTGACGTCGGAGCCGATGACGGCCACATCGCCGTCGACGAGCCCGAGGACGTCGCCGGCCTGGCAGATGCCGGCCATGGTCCACGACTGGCGCTCGGCGACGACGACCTCGGCGTAGCGGGTGGCGCCGGCCGCCGAGGTCATCGAGACGACGTCCTCGTCGAATCGGCGGTCCGGCTCGTGGACGGCGAGCGCGGCGATGCCCTGGACCGCGGAGCGGGTCGGGATCAGGGCCACCCGGATGCCCTCCGCGCGGGCCTGCTCGGCGGCCGCGGCGGCGGTGTGCCGCAGGTCGGCGTCGTTGGGCAGCAGCACGACCTCGCGCGCGTGGGCCCGTCGGACGGCCTCGACGAGTTCGCCGCTGGCGGGCGGCTCCCCGGGGCGCGCGAGCACGGTCGTCGCGCCGGCCTCGGTGTACAGCCCGGCCAGGCCCTCGCCGGGCACGACGGCGACGACCGCGCGCTGGACGCGTTCGCGGGGCGGACGCTCGCCCCCGCGCGTGTGCGCGTCACCGACGCCGAAGTGCGTGATGCGGATCCGGTAGGGCCGGCCCGCCTCGACGCCGGCCTCCACGGCGGCGCCCGCGTCGTCCACGTGCACATGGACGTTCCACAGGCCGTCGCCGCCGACCACGACGAGCGAGTCCCCCAGGGCGTCCAGGCGCTGCCGCAGCCGGGCCACCGCCGCGTCCTCCGCCTCCAGAAGGTAGATCACCTCGAAGGCGGGACCGCCCTCGCCGTCCACCCCGTCCTCCCTGTCCGTGCCGGCGCCGTCCGCCGCGTCCGTCGCGGCCGCCGCCCGGGTCTGCTGCACGCGCGTGTGCGACCCCGTGGACGCGGACACCGCGCCGGAGAGCCCCGGCGTCTCTCCCGTGAACGTCTCCACCAGGGCCGCGAGGACCGCGACCAGCCCCCGGCCGCCCGCGTCCACCACCCCGGCGCGCTCCAGTACGGCCAACTGCCCCGGGGTCGCGGCGAGCGCCGCGCACGCGCCCCGGTAGGCGGCCCTGGCGACCGTCCCGCAGTCCCCCTCCGCTCCCCCGGCCGCGTCGGCGGCGTCGGCGGCGGCCGAGGCGACCGACAGGACGGTGCCCTCGACGGGGTGGGCGACGGCGAGGCGGGCGGAGTCGGCCGCGTGCCGAAGGGCCAGGCGCAGCCCGTCCCCGTCGGTGTGCGGACCCGCGCCCTCGGCGGCGAGCACCTGGGCCATGCCGCGCAGCAGCTGCGCGAGGATCGTCCCCGAGTTCCCGCGCGCCCCGATCAGCGCACCGTGCGCCATCGCGCGCGAGGCGTCGGCGAGCGAGGGCTGATCGACGAACGCGCCGCCCGAACGGGAGCCGAACTCGTACCCGGCGAACACCGCCTCGACCGCGGTGGCCGCCGACTCGACGGTCAGATACAGGTTGGTGCCGGTGTCCCCGTCCGCGACCGGAAAGACGTTGATCGCGTCGATCTCCTCGCGGGCCCGGCCCAGCGCCGTGAGCGCGAGGCCGCACCAGGTGCGCACCGCGAGAGCATCGAAGAATGTCTGCGGCACCTGCGCCACCTGCGCCTCCTTGAGCTGCTGGACTGGACGCAGCGTAAACCCAGCGCCGGGGTCCGCCGGAAAACGGGCCGGACCGGGCCGGGAGACCGGCCGGGACCGCCGGGGCCGGGGGCAGGGGCCCTGAGCAGCCATGGTAGTTTCGTTGTACTGGCGCAGTCGTTGTATGCTGCTCCGGTTGCCCGATCCCGTCGGGCTTTCCCCCTGGCACCGCCACTCAGATCCTAGATCCTGATCCCGGCATGCCGGGATCAACCGTAAGTGCATCTGAAGTCTTTGGAGTGACCCGTGGCTGCCAACTGCGACGTCTGTGGCAAGGGGCCGAGCTTCGGCAACAACATCTCGCACTCGCACCGCCGTACGTCCCGTCGCTGGAACCCGAACATCCAGCGCGTGCGTACCGTGGTCGGCGGGACGCCGAAGCGCGTGAACGCTTGCACCTCGTGCATCAAGGCCGGCAAGGTCTCGCGCTGACGCACAGCTAAGTGCGCGGCCACTGCTGGTTCGCTGCATTGAGCCGGTCCACCTCGGGTGGGCCGGCTTTCTGCTGTGTTCTGCCTGTTCAGGAACCCTCGACCGGCCAAAGGGCAGGCCTCGGGAGCCCGGCGCCTGCCAGACTCGGGTGAATGCGCTTCGGCATCCTGGGCTCCCTCGATCTCCGCACCGACGACGGCGCCCCCGTCGACCCCGGCGGTCCCCGCCCCCGGGCCCTGCTGACCCTGCTGCTGCTCGACGCGGGGCACGGCGTCTCGCTGGAGCGCCTGACCGACGGTCTGTACGGCGCCGAGCCGCCCGCGGGAGCGGCGAACGCGCTCCAGTCCCAGATCTCCCGGCTGCGCCGCCGACTGGCCCCGCACGCCGAGATCGAGGCCACCCCCACCGGCTACCGTCTGGCCGTCCCGCCCGACGCCGTCGACCGGCACCGCTTCGAGCGCCTGGCCGCCGAGGGGCGCGCCGCGCTGGCCGCCGGGGACGGTCCCGGCGCGGCCGGGCTGCTGCGCGAGGCCCTCACCCTGTGGCGCGGCCCGGCCCTGCCCGACCTGCCCGACGCGCACGCCGAGCGGGCTCGGCTCGACGAGCTGCGGCTGACGGCCGTCCAGGACCGGGTCGAAGCGGATCTCGGGCTCGGCGGCGGGGCCGAACTGGTGGCCGAGCTGCGGGGGCTGCTGGACGCGCATCCGCTGAGCGAGCGGCTGTACGGACAGCTGATGCGCGCCCTGCACGCGGCGGGGCGGCCCGCCGAGGCGCTCACGGTGTTCGAACAGGCCCGGCGCACCCTCGCCGACGAGCTGGGCGCCGACCCGTCGCCCGAGCTGGCCGCGCTCCACCTGGAGCTGCTCCGGGGCGACGGACCCGCGCGGCCCGCCGTCCCCGTGCAGCTCACCCGGTTCATCGGCCGGGAGGACGAACTCGCCCGGATCGCCGAGGCCCTCTCCGACGCCGGCGCCCGGCTCGTCACCCTCACCGGACCGGGCGGCGCCGGGAAGACCCGACTGGCGATCGAGGCGGCACGCACGCGTGCGGACGTGTGCTTCGTCGAACTCGCGCCGCTCACCGACGGGGCGCGGATCCCGTACGCCGTCCTCACGGCGCTCGGGGTGCGGGAAGGGTTCCGCACGCCCGCCGGGGACGGCACGGACCGGCTGTTGGTCGCGCTGGAGGACCGGGAGCTGCTGCTGGTCCTCGACAACTGCGAGCACCTGGTCGACGACGCGGCCCGGCTGGCCGCCCTGTTGCTCGCGGCCTGCCCGGGGGTGCGGGTGCTGGCGACCAGCCGGGAGTCCCTCGGGATCACCGGCGAGGCGCTGATGCCCGTGCCGCCGTTGCCGCCGGATCCCGCGGTGCGGCTGTTCCTGGACCGCGCGCGTGCCGTGCGGCCCGGTTTCGAGGGCCACGCGCGCGTGGCCGACATCTGCGCGGCGCTCGACGGACTGCCGCTGGCGATCGAGCTGGCGGCGGCCCGGCTGCGCACCCTGACCCCGCAGGAGCTGGCCGACCGGCTCGACGACCGCTTCCGGCTGCTGTCCCGGGGCGACCGTTCCAAGGCGCCCCGGCACCGCACGCTGCGCGCGGTCGTGGAGTGGAGCTGGGACCTGCTGGACGAGGAGGAACGGGAGCTGGCCCGGCGGTTCACGGTGTTCTGCGGAGGTGCCACGCTGGACGCGGTGGAGGCGGTGTGCGCGGTGCCGTACCCGGAGGATCTGCTGGCCTCGCTGGTGGAGAAGTCCTTCCTGGAGGTGACCGAGGGCCGCTACCGCATGCTGGAGACGATCCGCGCGTTCGCCGCCGAGCAGCACACCGACGAGCACACCGGCCGGCACACCGACGAGCACAAAGGCCGGCACACCGACGAGCGCACCGCCGAGTCGGCCGCGCGAGCCGCGCACGCCAGCTACTTCCTGCAGCTGGCCGAACGCGCGGAACCGTATCTGCGCGGCCGGGAGCAGCTCCCCTGGCTGGCCCGGCTGGACGCCGAGCTCGGCGACCTGGACGCTGCCGTGGGCCGGCTGACCGCCGTCGACTCCCGCGCGGCACTGCGGCTGACGGCGGCGCTGACCTGGTTCCGGCGGCTGCGCGGGCTGCACGGCGCGCAGGTGCCGCAAGCCCGCGCGCTCCTCGCGGCCGTCGGCGACGAGCCGCCCGAGGGGCTGGTCGAGGAGTACGCGCTGTGCCTGATGAACACCGTCACCGGGCGCGGCGACGACCCCGCCGAGCCCGACCGCATCGCGCGCGTGCACACGCTCATGGAGTCGCTGAAGGGGCCGCTGCGGCTGCCGTTCACGATGGTGCTGTGGTCGCTGACCGGCGGCCCCATGTCGACGGCGCTCAACGACCACGTGCGCGTGCAGCTGGGCGAGGGCGCCTGGCGGCGCGCGCTGCTCGACCTGGGGACCGCCTACCAGCACCAGTTCTCGGGCGAGGCGCCCGCCTCCGAGGAAGCCTTCACGCGCGCGCTGGCCGGCTTCCGGGAGACGGGCGACCGCTGGGGCATGGCCAACTGCCTCGATCCGCTCGGCGGGTACGCGAACCGGCGCGGGGAGTACGCACGCGCCCTGGAGCTGCTCGACGAGGGTCTGACGTACGTGCGCGAGCTCCAGGCGCCGGAGGAGACGGCGGACCTGCTGCGCTCGCGCGGCTTCGTGCTGCTGCACCGGGGCGACGCCGAGGCGGCCGCCGCGCACTTCACGCAGTCCGCGGCCCTGGCGCGCACCGCGGGCGCCTCCGACAAGGTGGCGTCCGCCCGGCGCGGGCTCGGCGACACCGCCCGGCTGTCCGGGGACACCGCTCACGCGCGCGTGCACTACGAAAGCGCCCTGGAGGCGTGCTCGGCGAACTGGTTCAGCCTCGGCGAGACCGTCTTCATCCTGGTCGGGCTGGGCCGTACGGCCGCCGCGGAGGGGGACGTCGAGCAGGCCCGTGAGTGGTGCGCGCAGGCTCTCGCCCTCGCCGAGGAGCAGCCCGGCGCCGAGGCCGTCGCCGCCGTCGCCGAGGCGCTGGCGGAGGTCGCCGCGGGACCCGAGCGGGCCGCCGAGCTGCTGGGCGCGGCGGCGGGCCTGCGGGGCGCGCAGACCCACGGCGACCCCGACGTCGTACGGATCGAACGGGACGCCCGTACGAAGCTGTCCTCACAGGCGGACGGCCAGGGGGACGGCCGAGGGCACGGCCAGGGGCACGGCCGGGCGTACGACGAGGCGTTCGAGCGGGGGCGCGCGCTGCGGTCGGCGGCGGTCAGCGCACGGTAGGAGAACGGTACGCGGACGGTCAGCGGCCGCCGCGAGGCTTCCGCACATGACGAACACACGGCACAGCCTCAGCCATCTCGACGTCCTGATCTCCGGCGCGAGCGTCGCCGGCCCGGCCCTCGCGCTCAACCTCCTGCGGTACGGCGCCCGCGTCACCGTCGTCGAGAAGTCCACGGACCTGCGCGCGGGCGGCTTCGCGGTCGACTTCCGCGGGCACGTCCACCGCGAGATCCTCACCGCCATGGGCATCTGGGACGAGATCCACGCCCGGCAGACGCACATGGGCCGCCAGATCGTCGTCGGCGCGGACGGCTCGCCGCGGGTGGACCTGCCGTCGGAGATGATGAGCGGCGACGTGGAGATCTTCCGCGGCGAGCTCGCACAGCTCATGTACGAACGCACCCGCGGCGACGTCGAGTACG
>NZ_JBSFEV010000014.1:0-182730 GCF_053594615.1 Streptomyces sp. NPDC001858 | reverse complement strand
CCTCACCCCCCCCCCCCTTCCGCCGGGCCCCACCCCCCTGAACCCGGGGCCCCACCCGCCCACCGGTCCGCCCAACCCCCGGCGCCCCCCCCCCCGGGGCCCCCCCCCCCGTTCCGGTGTGCGCCCCTTGTTCGCTCCCTGTGCCGCTCGTCACATGGCCGTCGCGGTCTCCAGCAATTTACTAGGACGTCCTAGTATTTAAGTCGTCAGCGTACGCCTGAGTTCCTCTGAACAGTCCGGGAAGGCCCCCATGAACGACCTCCACCGTCCCGTGCACCCGGTCCGTCTCGTCACGGCTTCGGCCCTGTTCGACGGGCATGACGCGTCGATCAACATCATGCGGCGGATCTTCCAGTCCCAGGGCGCGGAGGTGATCCATCTCGGGCACAACCGGTCGGTCCGGGAGGTCGTGGACGCCACGCTGGAGGAGGACGCGCACGGCGTGGCCGTCTCGTCGTACCAGGGCGGGCATGTCGAGTACTTCGAGTACCTGGTCGAGTCGCTGCGCGCCCAGGGCGCCGACCACGTACGTGTGGTGGGCGGCGGGGGCGGGGTCATCGTGCCCGAGGAGATCACCCGGCTGCGCGCGAGCGGAGTCACCATCTTCTCCCCGGAGGACGGGCAGCGGATGGGCCTGGCCGGGATGGTCAACTCGGTCGTGCGGGACTGCGACTTCGATCTGTGGGAGAGCAGGTCGGCCGATGTCGACGCCGTGCTCGCCGGTGACCGGTTCGCGGTCGCGCGCGCGGTCACCGGGGCCGAACTGGGCAAGCTCGCCCCGGACTTCCTGGAGCGGCTGCGGGCCGCGCCGGCCGGCCGGCCGGTGCCGGTGCTCGGCATCACCGGCACCGGCGGCTCCGGAAAGTCGTCCCTCACCGACGAGCTGGTACGCCGGTTCCGGCTGGACCAGCAGGACAAGCTGCGGATCGCGGTGATCGCGGTCGACCCGACCCGCCGCCGTGGCGGCGGTGCGCTGCTCGGCGACCGGATCCGGATGAACTCCCTCGACGGGAACCGGGTCTTCTTCCGCAGCCTGGCCACCCGCGGCAGCCGCGAGCTGCCGGAGCATCTGTCCGAGGTGATCGACGTGGTGAAGGCGGCCGGGTTCGACCTGGTGATCGTGGAGACGCCGGGCATCGGCCAGGGCGACGCGGCGATCGTGCCGTTCGTCGACGCCTCGCTGTATGTGATGACGCCGGAGTTCGGCGCCGCTTCACAGCTGGAGAAGATCGACATGCTCGACTTCGCCGACGTCGTGGCGATCAACAAGTTCGAGCGGCGCGGCGCGAAGGACGCGTTGCGCGATGTGGGCCGTCAACTCGTCCGCAACCGTGAGGCGTTCGGGATGCGGCCGGAGGAGATGCCGGTGTACGGCACCTCCGCGGCCACCTTCAACGACGACGGGGTCACCGCGCTCTACCAGCACCTCAAGGCCACGCTGGCCGAGCAGGGACTGCCGCTCGCCGAGGGTGCGCTCGCGCCGGTCGACGTCCGCCACTCCTCCGGCATCCGGCAGGTGGTCCCGGCCGACCGGGTGCGCTACCTCGCCGAGGTCAGCGACACCGTGCGCGCCTACCACGCCGGCACCGAGCGGCTGACCGAGGCGGCACGGCGGGTGCAGCGGCTGGCGGCGGTCGAGGCCGAGCTCGTCGCGGCGGGCGCCGACGCCGAGGGCGTACGTGCGCTGCTGGCGGACGCCCGGCGGCGGCTCCCGCAGGACGTCGGCGAACAGCTCGCGAACTGGCCGGCCGTCGTGGCCTCCTACTCGGGGGACGAGCAGGTGGTGAAGGTCCGGGACAAGGAGATCCGCACCAAGCTGACCCGCGAGTCCCTCTCGGGCAACAAGATCCCCCGCGTCGCCCTGCCGCGCTTCACCGACCACGGGGAGCTGGTCCGCTTCTGGCGCGCGGAGAACCTCCCCGGCTCCTTCCCCTTCACCGCCGGGGTGTTCCCGTTCAAGCGCGATGGCGAGGACCCGGCCCGGATGTTCGCCGGCGAGGGCGATCCGTTCCGCACCAACCGCCGCTTCAAGCTGCTCTCCGAGGGCCAGCCGGCCACCCGCCTGTCCACCGCCTTCGACTCCGTCACCCTCTACGGCCGCGACCCCGGCGAGCGCCCCGACATCTACGGCAAGGTCGGCACCTCCGGCGTCTCGGTGGCCACCCTCGACGACATGAAGACCCTCTACGACGGCTTCGACCTGGTCGCGCCCACCACCTCGGTCTCCATGACGATCAACGGCCCCGCGCCGACGATCCTCGCGTTCTTCCTCAACACCGCGATCGACCAGCAGCTCGACCGGTTCCGCGTCGCCGAGGGCCGCGACCCCGACGCCGAGGAGGAGGCCGCACTGCGCGCGCACGCCCTCGCGAACGTCCGCGGCACCGTGCAGGCCGACATCCTCAAGGAGGACCAGGGCCAGAACACCTGCCTGTTCTCCACCGAGTTCTCGCTGCGGATGATGGCCGACGTCCAGGAGTGGTTCATCGCCCACCAGGTCCGCAACTTCTACTCGGTGTCCATCTCCGGCTACCACATCGCCGAGGCCGGCGCGAACCCCGTCAGCCAGCTCGCCTTCACCCTCGCCAACGGCTTCACCTACGTCGAGGCCTATCTCGCGCGCGGTATGCGCATCGACGACTTCGCACCCAACCTGTCCTTCTTCTTCTCCAACGGCATGGACCCCGAGTACTCGGTCCTGGGCCGGGTCGCCCGCCGGATCTGGGCCGTCGCGATGAAGGAGAAGTACGGCGCCGGCGAGCGCAGCCAGAAGCTGAAGTACCACGTCCAGACCTCCGGACGCTCCCTGCACGCCCAGGAGATGGACTTCAACGACATCCGCACCACCCTCCAGGCGCTCATCGCCATCTACGACAACTGCAACAGCCTGCACACCAACGCCTACGACGAGGCCGTCACCACCCCCACCGAGGACTCCGTCCGCCGGGCCCTGGCCATCCAGCTGATCATCAACCGGGAGTGGGGACTGGCGATGAACGAGAACCCCCTCCAGGGGTCGTTCGTCATCGACGAGCTCACCGATCTGGTCGAGGAAGCCGTGCTCCAGGAGTTCGAACGGATCAGCGAGCGCGGCGGTGTGCTCGGCGCGATGGAGACCGGCTACCAGCGCGGCCGGATCCAGGACGAGTCGATGCTCTACGAGCAGCGCAAGCACGACGGCACGCTGCCCATCATCGGCGTCAACACCTTCCGCAACCCCCGCGCCGACACCGCCGAACCCGGCGTCATCGAGCTGGCCCGCGCCACCGAGGAGGAGAAGCGCTCCCAGCTGGAGCGGGTGCACGGCTTCCAGGAAGGCCACCGCGACCCGGCGCACGCCGCCCTCGCCGCGCTCAAGGACGCGGCGGTGAGCGGCCACAACGTCTTCGCCGTCCTGATGGACGCCGCCCGGGTCTGCTCGCTCCAGCAGGTCACCGACGCCTTCTTCGAGGTCGGCGGCCAGTACCGGCGCAACGTCTGAACCGGCCGCCGTCATCGCCGACCCAAGCACTGCGGCGTCGTCTCTCGATGCGGACCCGCTCTTGGGCGGGGACGCCGGTCAGGCAATCATGTGCCCATGCACCGGCCGCAGCTCCGCCTCCACACCCCCGAGTGGGTCACGGCCGACGGTTCCACCCTGAACGTCGCGCTCGTGTACCCGATGCAGGGGCCCGCCGGGATCTTCGGCCCCACCTGTGAGGCCTGCGCACGGCTGGCCGCCGAGGAGATCAACAAGGCGGGCGGAGTCCTCGGCAAGGAGCTGCGGCTCATCGAGGTCGATGGCGGCGCCGACCCGCACCAGGTCGCCGAGGAGGTCGAGGCCCTGGTGGCGACGGGCGCGGTGCAGGGCGTCACGGGCTGGCACATCTCCTCCGTGCGGCAGGCGGTCGCGCCCCGGGTCGCGCATCGCGTGCCGTACGTCTACACCGCCCTGTACGAGGGCGGGGAGCGCACCGAGGGCGTCTTCATGACCAGCGAGACGCCGTCCGGGCAGCTGCTGCCCGCGATGCGGCTCCTCACCGAGGCCCGGGGCGTGCGCCGCTGGTTCGTCGTCGGCAACAACTATGTCTGGCCCCGGCACACCGCGCGGGCCGCTCGCCGCTATGCGCGCGACTGCGGGGGCCGGGTCTGCGGCGAGGCGTATCTGCCCCTCGGCGCGCAGGACTTCGGGGACGTGCTGCGGCGGATCGAGCGGGCGGACGCCGACGGGGTGCTGATGCTCCTGGTGGGCAGCGACGCGGTCCGCTTCAACCGGGCCTTCGCCGCCTCCGGGCTAGACCAGCGCAGTCTGCGGCTGAGCACGCTGATGGACGAGAACATGCTGCTGGGCAGCGGCCCGGAAGCCACCGTCGACCTGTTCAGCACGGCCGGGTTCTTCGCCTCGCTGGCCGACCAGAACACCATGGACTTCCACGGCCAGTACGCCGACCGCTTCGGACCGGAGGCGCCGACGCCCGGCAGCCTCGGCGAGTCCTGCTACGAGGGCGTGCTGCTGCTCGCGGCGCTCATCGAACGGGCGCGCGCCCTGGACATGGCCGCGATCGGCGCGGCCGCCGACCGCGTCTCGTACGAAGGCCCGCGCGGTCTGCTGAGCCTGGACGGCCGGCATGTGCGGCAGCGCATCTATCTCGCACAGGCGGACGGGCTCGACTTCAACGTGCTCGCCCAGCTGCGCGCTCCGCACGAGTTGTGGTGACCGGGCCCCGGCCCTCTTCGAGCGCTGCCGCCAGCTGATCCAGCAGCACCTCCAGCCGGGCGCCCTCCTCCTCGCCGAGGTCTCCGAGCAGCGGCTCCAACTCGGCCCAGTCGGCCCGCACTTCACGGGCCAAGCGCTGCCATCGCTGCCGGCCGCGCGGGGTCAGGTGGGCCAGGACGCGCCGTCGGTCCGTGGGGTCGATCCGGCGGAACACCAGGTTCTGGTCGACGAGTTGGTCGATCAGCTTGGTGAGACTGGGGGCCGGCAGGAAGGCGTGGTCGGCGAGGGCCGTCATGTTGTGCCCGTGCCCGTCGGAGAGCAGGTCGAGGACCCGCCACGCCTCCACCGAGCAGTCGAACTCGTCCAGTACGGCCTGGACTCGGCGTACGGAGAGGCGCTCGGCCCGTGTCAGCAGCCGGAGCAGATCCTGGGGCCGCCTAGCCATCGCACTCCTCCGCTCGAAGCCCTGCCGATGCCGATCCCCGCGCAGGGTCACCCGCCCGAGCCTACAGCAAAACGGATACTTTCCCTGGGAAACATTAATTGACTGCGGATCATTTCCTTTGGCCCTCATTTTTGCTTCCACCGGAAACTGTTCATCTGGAAACTGTTCATCAATTCCTTGGAAACTCGGCGGAAACAGTTCCCTCGCAGGCTGTGCGCCAACACCCGCTTCCCCGAAGCGCGTTCCGCACCGTCCCTCCCCCAGAGTCGAGGTTTCACATGTCCGGGCTCAGCATCAGCAGACGCGGCCTGTTGGCCGGCCTCTCGGCGGTCGGCGCGTCCGCGGCCCTCAGCGCCTGTGGCGCCAAGACGGGCAGCGACACGGCGTCGGGCTCCGCCGCCAAGGCGGACACCGCCGGCAGCACCGTCAAGGTCGGTCTGCTGAACTCGCTGTCGGGCACCATGGCCATCAGTGAAGTCACCGTCCACAACGCGCTGTTGCTCGCCATCAAGGAGATCAACGCCGCCGGCGGGGTGCTGGGCAAGAAGCTCAAGGCCGTCAGCCAGGACGGCGCCTCCGACTGGCCCACCTTCGCCGAGAAGGCGGAGGCGCTGATCAAGGACGACAAGGTCGCGGCCACCTTCGGCTGCTGGACCTCGGCCAGCCGTAAGGCCGTCAAGCCGGTCTTCGAGCGGTACAAGTCGCCGCTCTTCTACCCGGTGCAGTACGAGGGCCTGGAGGAGTCGCCGTACATCTTCTACATCGGCGCCACCACCAACCAGCAGATCGTGCCCGCGCTCGACTACCTCAAGAAGCAGGGCCTGACCAAGCTCTACCTGGTCGGCAGCGACTACGTCTTCCCGCGCACCGCCAACAAGATCATCAAGGCGTATGCGAAGGCCAAGGGCATGACGGTGGTCGGCGAGGACTACGCGCCGCTCGGCTCCACGGAGTTCGGCACCATCGTCAACAAGGTCAAGGGCTCCGGCGCGGACGCCGTGTTCAACACCCTCAACGGCGACAGCAACGTGGCCTTCTTCAAGGAGTACAAGTCCTCCGGGCTCACCGCGAAGAGCATGCCGGTGCTGTCGGTCTCCATCGCCGAGGAGGAGGTGAAGAGCATCGGCACCCAGTACCTGGAGGGCCAGCTCACCGCGTGGAACTACTACGAGACCACGCCGGGCGCGGCCAACACCACGTTCGTGGCGGCCTACCAGGCCGAGTACGGCAAGGACAAGCCGACCAGCGACCCGATGGAGGCCGCCTACATCTCCGTCTACCTGTGGAAGGCGATGGTCGAGAAGGCGGGTTCGTTCGACGTCGCCAAGGTGAAGGCGGCCTCCGACGGCATCACCTTCGACGCCCCCGAGGGCAAGGTCACCGTCGACGGCGCGAGCCAGCACGTCTACAAGACCGCCCGGATCGGCAAGGTCGGGGCGGACGGCCTGATCACCGAGGTGTGGAACTCGGGCAGCCCGATCAAGCCGGACCCCTACCTCAAGGGCTACGACTGGGCCGCCGGTCTGTCCTGATCCCCGGACCCCCGCGCTGTGACCCGGCCCCCGCACCGGGCCGGGTCACGCCCATGGCACGCCCGCACTCCCGTCCCCGACCCGGAGCCGCTTCATGACGGTCGTCCTCAACCAGTCCTTCACCGGCATCAGCATCGGTGCCGTCCTGCTTCTCATCGCGCTCGGCCTGACCCTGACCTTCGGGCAGATGGGCGTGATCAACATGGCGCACGGCGAGTTCATCATGGCCGGCGCCTACACCACGTACGTCCTGCAGAAGTCCATCAGCGGCGCCGGAATCTCGCTGCTCGTCGCCCTGCCCGTGGCCTTCCTGGTCGCCGGGGCGATGGGCGCCCTGCTGGAATGGCTGCTGATCCGGCGGCTGTACACCCGGCCGCTGGACACCCTGCTGGTCACCTGGGGCGTCTCCCTGATGCTGCAGCAGCTCGCCCGGGACGTCTTCGGCGCCCCCAACGTGCAGACCCACGCCCCCGATCTGCTCACCGGCAACATCTCCCTGGGCGGCGGCGTCACCTTCGCCAGCAGCCGGCTGTTCATCCTCGGCCTCGCCCTGCTCTGCGTCCTCGCCCTCACCCTGATCCTGCGGCTCACCCCGCTCGGACGCCGCATCCGGGCCGTCGTGCAGAACCGCGACCTCGCCGAGGTCTCCGGCATCGCCACCGGCCGGGTCGACCGCATGACCTTCTTCATCGGCTCGGGCCTCGCGGGCGTGGCCGGCGTCGCCCTCACCCTGGTCGGCCCGATCGGCCCGACGATGGGCACCAACTACATCGTCGACGCCTTCCTGGTCGTCGTCGTGGGCGGCATCGGGCAGCTCAAGGGCAGCGTGATCACCGCCTTCGCGCTCGGCGTCCTGCAGTCGGTCCTCGAGTACTCGACGACGGTCAGCGTCGCCAAGGTCATCGTGCTCGTGGCGATCGTCGCCTTCCTCCAGTGGCGACCCCAGGGCCTGTACACACTGCGCACCCGGAGCCTGGCATGACGACGACCGCACCCACACCGACACCCCCCGCCCCCGCCGCGCCGCGGCCCGCCACCCCGCTGGCGGAACGCCTGCGCGTCCCCGGCGCCTTCCTCCTCGGCGCGGTGCTCCTCCTCGCCGTCGCCCCCGTCGCCCTCTCCGACTTCCGCCTCTCCCTCCTCGCGAAGTACCTGTGCTACGCGATCGTGGCCGTCGGCGTCAGCCTCGCCTGGGGCCGGGGCGGACTCATGGTGCTCGGCCAGGGCGTCTTCTTCGGCATCGGCGGCTACGCCATGGCCATGCACCTCAAGCTCGCCGACGCCGCCGCGACCGGCGAGACACTGCCCGACTTCATGCAGCTGTACGGCACCGGCGACGCGCTGCCCTGGTGGTGGAAACCCTTCGCCGATCCGGGCTTCGCGCTCGCCATGACCGTGCTGCTGCCGATGGCGGTCGCCGCACTGCTCGGCTTCTTCGTCTTCCAACGCCGTGTCAAGGGCGCCTACTTCGCGATCCTCAGCCAGGCCCTGGCCGCCGCCCTCGCCATCTGGCTCGTCGGCCAGCAGGCGACCACCGGCGGCACGAACGGCCTCACCGACATCCAGGGCTTCTTCGGCTACTCGCTCGACGACCCGGTCAACCAGCGCACGGTGTACTTCATCATCGCCGTCGTCCTGCTGCTGCTGATGGCCGCCGCCCGCCAGCTGTTCGTCAGCCGCTACGGCGAACTCCTCATCGCCGTACGGGACTCCGAGGAGCGGGTGCGCTTCCTCGGCTACAACCCTGCCAACGTCAAGCTCGTCGCCTATGTCGTCGCGGCCGGCATGGCGGGCCTCGCGGGCGCCCTTTTCGTACCGGCCGTCGGCATCATCTCCCCGGCCCTGATCGGGATCGTGCCGTCCATCGGCTTCGTCATCGGCGCGGCCGTCGGCGGCCGGGCCTCCCTGGTGGGCGCGGTGCTCGGCGCGATCGCCGTGGCCTGGGCGCAGAGCACGCTCTCCGACGCCTTCCCCGGCGCGTGGACCTACCTCCAGGGCCTGCTGTTCGTCGTGGCGGTCGGCTTCCTGCCCGGCGGCCTGGCCTCCCTCGGCGCCGTCCTGCGGGGGCGCCGTGCCCCGGCCGGCGCCCCCGGTACCCGTACGACTGGAGAGACGGCATGAGCGGCGAGGGACTGACCGTCCGCGACCTCAGGGTGGCCTTCGACGGGTTCACCGCCGTCGACGGCGTCGACCTGGACATCCGCCCCGGCGACCTGCGCTTTCTCATCGGCCCGAACGGCGCCGGCAAGACCACCCTGGTCGACGCCGTCACCGGCCTGGTGAAGGCCACCGGATCGGTCCGCTTCGGCGGCGAGGAACTTCTCGGCCGACCGGTCCACAGAATCGCCCGCAAGGGCATCGGCCGTACCTTCCAGACGGCCACCGTGTTCGAGGAACTGACCGTGCTGCAGAACCTCGACATCGCGGCGGGCGCCGGGCGCGGCCCCCTGACCCTGCTGCGCCGCCGCAAGGGCATCCCGGAGCCGGTGACGAAAGCCCTGGAGACCACCGGTCTCACCGAGCTCCGCGACCGCCCCGCCGGGGTGCTCGCCCATGGACAGAAGCAGTGGCTGGAGATCGGCATGCTGCTCGTCCAGGATGTCAAGCTCCTCCTCCTCGACGAGCCGGTCGCCGGCATGAGCCACGACGAACGCGAGGCCACCGGCGAGCTGCTGCGCCGGGTCAGCGAGGACCACACGGTCGTCGTCATCGAGCACGACATGGACTTCATGCGCTCCTTCGCGCGCAGCGTCAGCGTCCTGCACGCGGGCAAGGTCCTCAGCGAGGGATCGGTCGCCGAGGTCCAGGCCGACGCCAAGGTCCAGGAGGTCTACCTGGGCCGCGCGTCCGAGCCGGAGCCGGAGCCCGAGCCGGTGATCGAACCCGCTGCCGTACCCGTCGCCGAGGAGGCGTGACGACCATGCTGGAGATCAGTTCCGTCCAGGCGGGCTACGACCGCACCACCGTGCTGCACGGCGTGACCGTCTCCGTCCCGAAGGACGGCGTGGCGGCCGTCCTCGGCCACAACGGCGCCGGCAAGAGCACGCTGCTGCGCGCCGCCATGGGCCTGATCAGGCCGAAGGGCGGGACCGTCCGGCTGGACGGCGAGGACATCACCCGCCTCGCCCCCCACGAGCGGGTCGCCCGCGGCATGGCCTACGTCCCGCAGGGCCAGCAGTCCTTCCCGCACCTCACCACGGCCGAGAACCTTCAACTCGTCGCCGACGGACGCACCGACGGCAAGGAGGCCGTGGCCGAGGCGCTGGAGCTGTTCCCGGTGCTGCGGGAGCTGTCCGGCCGTCGCGCCGGTCTGCTGTCCGGTGGTCAGCGCCAGCAACTCGCCCTGGCCCGGGCCCTGATCACCCGCCCGAGGCTCCTGCTCCTCGACGAACCGACCGAGGGCATCCAGCCGTCCGTCGTCGCCGAGATCGAGGAGACGATCCTCGCGCTGACGCGGCGCGGCGGCCTGTCCGTCCTCCTCGTCGAACAGCACGTGGGTTTCGCGATGCGGGCGGCTCAGCGCTACTACGTCCTGGAGGCGGGCCGGGTCACGTCCTCCGGAGAGGCGGGAACGCGAGCCGAACACACCGTGCGGGCGGCGCTCAGCGTATGACGCCACCGCGGCGGGCCGGAGCGGCAGGTTTCTTCGAACCTGCCGCTCAGAGGCGGGAGTTCGCCCGGCGGTAGGCCTGCGGGCCCAAGCCGTGCTGGGTCTTGAAGGCCCGGCTGAAGACGGAGGCGTTGTCGAAGCGCCAGTGGCGGGCGACGGCCGCCACGCACAGCGAGGCCTGGAGGGGGTCGATGAGGTCGGCGCAGGCCCGCTCCAGGCGGCGCTGGCGCACATACCGGGACACGGTCGAGTGCTGCTCGGCGAAGACATGGCGGACGTACCGGGTGGACAGGTGGTGCGCCGCGGCGAGTCGTTCCGCGTCCAGCACCTCGTCCCGGAGATGGTGCTCGATCCACTGCGCGAGCTGGTTGAACAGGGAGAGCTTCCGGCTCGGCGGCTCTCCCGACGTGTGGTCCATGATCACCGCGTGGATCAGCGAGAGCACGGCGTTGCCGTGCTCGACCCGGGCCCGAGCCGTCAGCTCGGTGTGGCCGCCGGCCAGGCAGGTCAGCGCCGCGGACAGGATCGAACCGCTGGTGGTGCGGGTGAGTTCGGAGGACGCGAGGATCTCGGGCAGCCCCACCGACTGCCGTCCGATCGAGTACAGCGGCACCGCGATGGCCAGGTAGGAGTGGGCGACCGGCGCGGAGATGGTGAACGGCTGCGCCCCGGAGTACAGCGTGAACTGACCCGGCCCGAGGGCCACGGACCGGCCCGCCTGGTTGACCGTGGTCTCGCCCGCCAGCACCAGCCCCACGGCGATGCCCGCCCCGGGCTGCGCCCGCATGGACTCGACCTCGACGGGGCCGCCCGAGGAGAAGGCGGTGCAGGTCAGCGTGCCCAGGGAGAAGGTCTCCGGTTCGGCGACCTCCCCGGGCGACCGGAGGATCACGGTCGGCCCGGGTTCGGCCGGCCCGGAGCAGTCGTCGGGCGCATCCGGGAAGATGATGCGCTCCCGCAGCCCGTGGTTCATCGCTCATCGGCCTCCTGAGCCGGGAGAGTAGCTCGTTTCATCCCGAACGAACAGCTCCCGCCGCGAGCCGGGTGAAGGCCACCGCCGCCGGCAGCGCGCCACCGTTGAACACCGGCCCCACCCATGCGGGTGCGCCGAGCAGGGTGAGGCCGCTGACGCTGACGGCGACGAACAGGATGCCGATCACGGTGCCGGCCACCGAGGGGCGGCCCAGGTCGAGGGTGATGGTGCTGAGCAGCACCGCGGTGAGTGCCGGGAACAGCGTCGTCATGCCGTTGTCGGAGGTGGCCGCGCCCTGCCGGGCCGGCAGCAGCACCCCGGCGATCCCCGCCGTCGTCCCCGACAGCACGAACGACAGCAGCCGCACCCGGACGACCCGCACGCCGACCAGCTCCGCCGCCCGGGCGTTCGACCCGGTGGCGAAGAGCTGCCGTCCGAACGGGGTGTGGCTCGTGACGAACCACGCGGCCGCGGCGAGCAGCGTGGCCAGGACGGCGATCCGCGGCACCCCGGCGATGTCCAGCGAGCCCTGGTCGGTCAGGCCGGCGGGGATGCCGTCGGTGATCTGCAGTCCTCCCGTGCAGGCGAAGATCACCCCGCCGAGCAGGGTGGCGGCGCCCAGCGTGGCGATGAAGCCGTTCATGTCCCACACCGCCACCAGGAGGCCGAGCAGCAGGCCCACCAGCGCTCCCGACGCGATCGCCGGCGCCACGGCGAGCGGCAGGGGCAGCCCGAAGCGGGACAGCGCCGTCGCCGCGACCACCGAGGACAGCGCCGTCACGGCCCCGACCGAGAAGTCGAAGTAGCCGGCCGCCATCGGGAACAGCAGGGCGAGGGCGACCGTCAGGCCCACCGCCTGGTTGGCGAGCATCGCCTGGATGTTCTCCGGGCTGCGGAAAGCGGTCCCCGAGGCGGGCAGCACCGAGAATGTGACGATCATGGCGATCAGCACCAGCGTCAGGGCGTACCGGGGTCCGAGGAGCCGCTGCCGAAGGGGCGCGGGCCGCTCGGCGGGCGCCGCGGTGACGGTCTGCCGCCGGTCCGGGGATTCAAGGCGCGTCGACATGTTCGTCCGTCCGATCCTGTTGCGCCGACTGGGAGATGCGGGACTCGGTGAGCTCCGCGCCGCTGAGTTCCGCGACGGTCCGCCCCTCGCGCAGGACGATCACCCGATCGCAGAGTTCCGCCAGTTCCTCGAAGTCGGAACTGGCCACGAGGGCCGCGTTGCCGTCCGCCGCATGGCTGCGGACGAACCGGTGGATGTCCGCCCGGGCGGCCGCGTCGACGCCCTGGGTCGGCTCGTCCAGCAGCAGCAGCAGCCGGGGGGAGCCGCGGAACCAGCGGGCCAGCACCGCCTTCTGCTGGTTGCCGCCCGAGAGAGCGGCGAACGGGATGTCGGGCGAGGCCGCCTTCACGCCGTAGCGGGCGACGAGAGCGGCGGCTTCGGCGCGCTCGCGGCGTTTGTCGATGCGCCAGCCGCGCCAGTGCTCGCCCAGGCCGGCCGCGCAGATGTTCTCCCACAGCGGGCGGTCCAGGAAGGCGGCGTCCGCGGCCCGGTCCTCGGGGATCATCGCGATGCCCAGCCGCATCGCGGCAGGCGGATCGCTCACCGTGACCGCCCGGCCCGCCAGCTCGACGGATCCACCGCGAAGCCGCAGGTCCCCGAACAGGGCACGCAGCAAGGACGTGCGTCCCGAGCCGACGAGGCCCGCGACCCCCACCACCTCTCCGGCGGCCACCCGCAGCTCCGCCGACCGCACGGCCCCGGCCGACAGGGCGCGTACGCGCAACAGCGGCGGCCCGGCGCTCTCCGGCCGCCGCACCGCGTCCCTGGTCTCCGGCTCGGGGAGCGCCGCGCCGGTGATCGCCTCGATCAGGCCCGCCCGGTCGGTGCGGGACCGGGGGACGTCCGCCGTCACCACGTCGTCGCGCAGCACGCTCACCTGGTCGGCGATCTCCAGAACCTCGGCGAGCCGGTGACTGACGTAGACGATCGTCTGGCCGCGTTCGCGGCACTCGCGCAGCGACTGCAGGAGCACGTCGACCTCGTGCTTGGGCAGCCGGGCCGTGGGTTCGTCGAGGACGAGGGTGATGGTCGGGTCGTCGTCGCGCAGGGCGCGGGCGATCGCCACCAGCGTGCGGTCGCTGGGCCGCAGGGACCGCACCGGCGTGCGCGCGTCGACGGCCACCCGGGCCCGGTCCAGCTGCTCCTGCGTCCTGCGATGCAGCGCCCGCCAGTCGACGGCGGTCCCGAACCGGCGCGGAAAGCCGCCTTCGAGGGCGAAGTTCTCGCCGACGGTGAGATCCGGGACGAGGCCCAGATCCTGGTGGACGAAGCGCAGGTCGGCCGCGCGGGCCCGCGCGGGGGAGTAGTGGGAGGTCGGGTGCTCCCTGCCGTGGATCCGGATGACGCCGCCGGGCGCCGCGCGATGCGCTCCGGCCAGGATCTTCAACGTGGTCGACTTCCCCGACCCGTTGCCGCCGAGCAGCGCGTGCAGGGATCCGGCACGGACGTCGAGCGAGATCCCGCGCAGCACGGGCACGCCGCCGAAGGACTTGTGGATGCCGGTGAGCCGGACGGCGGGCTCGGCATCGGGCCGGACGGACCGCTGGACGGCGGGTGCGGGCGGGGCGTTCATCGCAGGCCGTCCGGGACCGCGGCGGTCCACGCGTACACCGGCTCCACGGCAGCGGCGAGCCGGATCAGTGTGGCCTCGTCGAACGGGCCGCCCACCAGCTGCGCCCCCACCGGGAGGCCCGCGGCGGTGCGGTGCACGGGCAGGCTGATCGCCGGCAGGCCGGTCAGATTGGCGAAGAACGTGAAGGAAATCATCTGGGTCTCGGTCAGCCGGAACCCGGTCGGATCGGCGTTCTTCTCCTCGACGACGCCGCCGACGGGCGGGGGAGTGCAGGCCATCGTCGGGGTCAGCAGGACGTCGAAGTCGCGGCCCACTGCACGCCACCACCTCCCACGACTCCCGGTGCAGCAGCGCCATGCCCTGCGCGTACTCGGCGATGTTGCGGGTCAGGGCGAGGGCGCGCAGCTCCTGAAGGTAGGGCTCGGCGAGCTCGGGCCGCTCGTAGGACACGAGGTGCAGCGCGGACGGGATGACCAGCTCGATGTACGCCCGGGCCGCCTCCGGGGAGAAGAAGCGCGGGGTGACGGGGGTGACCTCGTGGCCGAGGCCTTCGAGGGTGCGGGCGAGCGAGACGGCCGCCGCGACGCACTCCTCTGAGGCCGTCTGGCGGGCGGGCGGCGAACCGGCGGGCATCCACCCCGCGGACGCGGACGCGGACGTCGCCGCCCGCCTCGCCCGCTTCGACGGCGTCCTGCTCCCCGGCGGCGGCGACCTGGCCCCCCACCGCTACGGCGCCGCGGCCGGACCTGGGCGCCCTTCACGGCCCAGCCCGCCCTGCACCCACGACGCCGTGTACGACGTCGACGACCGCCAGGACGCCTTCGACCTCGAAGTCGCCCGCCACGCACTGCGCTCGGGCCTGCCGCTGCTGGCCATCTGCCGCGGTCTGCAGGTCGTCGACGTCGCCCTCGGCGGCGCCCTGGAACAGGACATGGGCGGCCCGGACCGCGAGCACCGGCACCTCGTCCACCCGGTGGCGATCCAGCCCGCCACACTGCTGGAGCAGGCCACCGGCGCCGAGAAGATCCTGGCCTCCTGCTACCACCACCAGCGGATCAGCCGGCTCGGCACGGGACTCACGGTCACCGCACGCGCCGCCGAAGGCACGGTCGAATGGCTCGAACTCCCCGGCGCGCCGGGCTGGTTCACCGCCGTCCAGTGGCACCCCGAGGACACCGCCCACGAGGACCCCGCCCAACAGGGCCTCTTCGACGCCCTGGTACGAGCCGCCCGCGACAGAGACTGAGCCCGTCGCTGTCCGCGCCCGGTTCGGCAACGCCCTGAAGGGGCGCGGGGCGCTGACATGTGCGGCTCCGCCGCGTGGGCGCGACCGGCCACGACGGCGCCGCAGCCGACCGACGGCTGTCCGCGGCACTTCCGGCGGAGCGCCGAAGCGTGCGCGCCGGGCGCGCGGCCTCAGCTCTGCGGACGGCGCCCGCTGCGCCGCGGTGCCGGGGGTGCGCCGTCGAGGAGGGCCAGTCGGCGTTCCTCGCCCTGCTCCTCGACCTGGAGCACCACGCGCCGCAGTCCGTCGGCGACGCTGCGGCACTCCTCGTCCGTCAACTGTCCGGTGACGAAGGCCTCCTCGTCGTTGAACGCGGGGAACAGCCGCTGCATCAGCGCCTCGCCCTCCTCGGTGAGGCTGAGCAGCACCAGCCTGCCGTCCGTCGGGTGAGCGGCCCGCCGCACCAGTCCGCGCTTCTCCAGCGTCCGCGAGACCCCGGTGAGCGTCCCCTTCGAGATCCCCGCCTCCTCGGCCACGTGCCGCGTCTCCGACTCGCCCCAGATCCACACCACCCACAGCACGACGAACGCCGTCCAGGTGAGGTCGGCGCCGCGCAGCACGGAGTTCTCCAGATGCTGACGGACCGCCGAGGCGGCGCGGTAGATGTTGGCGACGGCGGCCATCCGCTCCGCGCGGATGGGAGCACCGCCGAGCTTGGCCGCGGCCAGCTTCTCGGCTTGGGTGATGGATCGGTGGCCGGGCACAGGCACACTCCTTCGCAGCTGCGAGGCCGCATCGCGCAAGGTCGTTCGTGTCCAAATTGTATCGAGCCCCGCACTGCGCCCGGCAGCGCGGAGGCGTCGGCCTCAGCCGCGGTCGCGGTGGTCGGCGTCGTAGCGGCCGCGGGCCGCGTCGACCTCGTCGAAGTGGGTCTCCGCCCAGGTCTTCACGGCGGTGAGGAGCTGGGCGAGGCTGCTGCCCAGCGGGGTGAGTTCGTAGTCGACGCGGACCGGGACGGACGGGGTGACCGTGCGGGTCAGGATGCCGTCGCGTTCGAGGCCGCGCAGGCTCTGGGTGAGCATCTTGGGGCTGACGCCGGCGATCGTGCGGCTGAGGTCGCTGTAGCGCTGGGGGCCGCCCGACAGAGCGGCGACGACCAGGCTGATCCACTTGTCGCTGATGCGGTCGAGGAGCTGATTGGTGGGGCAGCCGCGCAGAAACGCGTCGTACTCGTGCCGGGCCTGTTCGCGCTGCTGGGCCGCCGTCTTCGTCGCCATGGCTCACCTCATGGGTAGGTAGGCACCTTCAGGTAACTACTATCCCCTGGATAGTAACTCTTCCTAGGGTTGTGTGCAGCGGCGCAGACACCGCCGCGAAGTGCCTGACATGGGGAGTTGAGTGCGATGCGTGCAGCAGTGGTGACCTCGTTCGGCGGGCCCGAGGCCGTGGAGATCGCGGAGGTGGCGACGCCGGAGCCGGGCGTCGGCGAGGTACGGATCAAGGTGGCGGCGGCCGCGCTGAACCCGGTGGACGCGGGCGTGCGCGTCGGAGCGTTCGGCGGCGCGGGCCGACGGCTCGGGCTCGGCTGGGACGTCGCCGGGACCGTGGACGCGGTCGGCGCGGGCGCCGACTGGCAGGCAGGCGACGAGGTCGTCGCGCTGCACCACGGCATGGGCGCCGAGCTGGGTTCGCACGCGGAGTACGTCGTCGTCCCGGCGACCGCGGTGGCCAAGGCCCCGACGACGGTCGACGCCGTCCACGCGGCCGGCCTTCCGCTGAACGCGCTCGCCGCCGCACAGGCCCTCGACCTGCTGTCCCTCGAACCCGGACAGTCGCTGGTCGTCACCGGGGCGGCGGGCGCGCTCGGCGCGTTCGCGGTGCGGCTGGCCGCCCACCAGGGGTTCGCGGTGACCGGCGTGGCCCGGCCGACGGACGAGGAGTTCGTACGGTCTCTCGGCGCCGCGCACTTCAGCACCGGCGAGGTCGCGGCCGGCGCGGCCGACGCGGTCCTGGACGCGGCGCAGCTCGGCGAACGTGCGCTGGCGTGGGTGCGGGACGGGGGCGCCTTCGCCGGGGTGATCCCGGGGGCCCACCCCGCCTCGGTGCGGGGTGTGCGGACCGCCGCGGTCGAGGTGGCCGCCGACGGGGCCCGGCTGGCGGAGCTGGTCCGACTGGTGGACGACGGCGTGCTGCCGCTGCGGGTGGCGGAGACCTTCGCCCTGACGGACGCGGCCAAGGCCCACGCCCGCCTCGCGGAGGGCGGGATACGCGGACGGCTGGTCCTCGTGCCCTGAGCGGGTGGGGCGAGGTCGGCTGCGGTTCGGCAGCGCCCTGAAGGGCCGCGGGGTGCTGACATGTGCGGCTCCGCAGCGCGCGCCCGGAACTTTCACGGCGGCCCGCCGGCCGTCGCCCCGGGCGGTGGATCCCCGGAGCGACGGCGGTGGACGTCAGCTCTCGGACGACGAGGTCCGCCGCTTGACCAGCCACCAGGCTCCGCCGCCGAGGGCGAGCAGGACGGCGACGATCACCCCGGCCAGGACGCCGGAGGACATGCCGTCGTCCTCGTCGGCGGCCGTCTCCTTGGCCGCCGGCGTGGCGTCCGAGTCCGCCTCCGTCGCGGTGGCGGTGGCGGACGGGGTGGGGGAGGCGGCGGGCGCACTGGGGGCCGCGCTCTGCGTGTCGGCCGCCGTCGGGCTCGGAGCGACCGGCTTCGCGCCCGGGGCCGCCGCCTTCAGTTCCAGGACCGGGGCGGGCTGTTCGGGCTCCTTGCCGCCGGTGGGCAGTTCGATCCAGCGGGAGATCTCCCCGTCGCTGTAGGTCTCGACGGTCTTGAACACCAGCTCCTTCGCGTCCGGCAGCTGCCGGACCTTGATCGTGTGCTCGGCGTCGACGCCGGTCTTGAGCGCCGGGCCGCCGAGGGTGTAGCCGTCCTCGGTGACCGTCAGCTTCCAGCCCTTGGGGGCCTCGCCGAGGGTGATGTCGGTGGGGGCGATGCCCGCGGGGAGCACGACGCGCAGCTTGGTGAAGCCCGCGGAGGCGGACTCGGCTTCCGAGACGAAGGTCAGGGTGACGTTCTCCGCCAGGGCCTGGGGGCGGTCGGCCTCGACCTCCGCGTGCGCGGCGGCCGGTGCGGCCAGGGCGAGCGTCGCCGTCAACGCGACGGCGCCGGCCACCACGAGACGACGCCCGGCACGCGCCGTCGGGCGGGTGGACGTGGATACGAAGGACACAGGGGATGACACTGCGGATGCCACAGGGGAACTCCTTGCCGATACGGGGGAATCCGGCCCCGCGCCCTTCGGGGCGGGCGGGACCGGTGAAGGACCGGAGGGCGCTCGCGCCGCGGTGGTCCCCTGCGCACCACCGCGTACTCCAGTACTTCGTCCCAGGCCCGAGCCGCCACCGCGAAGACCGCGCCGGGCTGCCCGGCAGGCAGCCCGAGCAACGCCCGCTCCGGGTCGGCGATCGCCCACGGCAGCGCCTGGGCGAGGGCCGCCACCGCTGCCCTGGCCAGCGTGTGCAGCGTGCCGAGCGCCGCCGTCATGCCCGCGTCCGCCCGGTGCAGCAGCCATGCGACCGCCAGCGCGGCGAGCGTGTGCACCGCCGTCATCGCGGCTCCCGAGTGATGCCAGGAATGGCCGTCCCCGGAGGCGGCGGCCAGGTGTCCGGCGTGCATCGCGTGCTGCGGCATCGCCATCGTCGTGGAGATCGTGGAGATCGTCGGGATCGTCGGGATCGGCATCGAGGCCGCGCCGTCCGCGTAGGACAGCGCGAGGTGCAGTGCCTGCTGTGTCGCCAGGGTGAAGGCGATGGTGGCGACCGGCGCGTAGCGGCGTCGCGCGAGCGGCCAGACCGCCGCGAACTGGACCACGATCAAAGCGGCCACCAGCCGCCAGGGCACCGCGCCGTCGGCGACCGCGTGGTGCCCGAAGGTCGCGAGCACGGTGCCGAGCACGGCGAACAGGCCGGCCCGCGTGCACGCTCCCGCGTGGCTGGCCCGGCCTGCTCCGGCACGACTCTCGTGCCCGGTCATGTGATCAGGCGGCACGGCTGCCATCTTCGCCCACCGGCCGGTCGCCGGGTGCCGCACGGGCGAGTTCTCTTCCCCACCTGGTCGTATACGTCGGCGTGGGCGGGGCTGTTCACGGCTCCACCGCCCCGCGTCGCCGATGGCCGGCGCCTGGTCAGCGTGGTCGGACCTCTGCCGTCAGCTTGCCCTTGCGCAGGGTCAGGACGCGATCCGAGCGCGCCGCCAGTTGCTGGGAGTGCGTGACGACCACCACGCACTTGCCCTGTTCATGGGCCAGTTCGCGGAAGAGGTCGATGACACCGTCCGCCGTCTCCTCGTCGAGGTTTCCGGTCGGCTCGTCGGCGAAGAGGATGTCGACGTCGCAGGCCAGGGCGCGGGTGATGGCGACCCGCTGCTGCTGGCCGCCGGACAGCCGCAGCACGTTGCGCGTGGCCGTGTCCTTGTCCAGGCCGACCCGCTCCAGGAGCTCCAGGGCGCGGGCCCGGCGTCCGCCCCGCTCCGGCTTCACCCCGGTGATCTCCATGGCGGTGGTGACGTTCTGAAGGGCGGTCATATAGGTGAGCAGGTTGTAGTGCTGGAAGATCGTGGCGGCGTGCCGGTTGCGATAGCGGCCGAGGCCCAGCTTCGTCAGGTCCCGGCCGTTGAAGCTGATGGTGCCCCGGGTGGGTGTGTCGAGGCCGCCGGCGAGGCCGAGCAGGGTGGTCTTGCCGCTGCCCGAGGGCCCCAGGACGGTGTAGAAGACGCCGCGTTCGAAGGTGTGGTCGATGTTCTTGAGCACGGTGGTCCGGCGGCGCTGGTCGGCGTAGACGTGGCTGACGCCGTCCAGCCGGAGCAGGGGCGGGGGCAGGGTTTCGGTGGCATCGGTGGCATCGGTGGCATCGGTCATGGTGGCCTTCACTTGCCCTTCGTGAGGATGGTGCGGGGGTCGAGCCGCAGGACGAACGCGGCCGGGACGGCGGTGGCCAGCAGGCCGATGCCGAGGCCGACGGCGCCGACGGTGGCGAGGGTCGCCGGTTCCAGACGGACGGTGATCCTGTCGACGGGGTCGGCGTTCTCCACCGGCCTGTCGTCCGGGTCGCTGCCCTCGGCGAGGCCGGTGCTCCCGTCGGCCGGGGGCTGCCAGGAGTCGAGCTCACGCCGGGCGTCGGCGGCCTCCCTGCCGAGCAGCGACTGGCCCACGCTCTGGGTCAGCCTCTCGGTGAACAGCGCGCTCAGACCGACGGCGAACACGGCGACCGCGACGATCTCCAGCGCCTGCTGGGCGATGAGCTTCCACCTCCTCTCGCCCATCGCCAGCAGCACGCCGTACTCCCTGCGGCGCTGCTTGACGGCGAGGTTGACGAGGAGGATGAGGACCACGGTGCCCGCGAGGCCGATCAGCCACATCGCGAGGGTGGCGGTGGACGTGATGCCGTCCAGCGGTCCGGTCAGCTGGCGGATCGCCTTGTCGTTGACGTCGAGCGCGAACCCGTCGAGCGCGGAACCCGCGATCCGCCCGGCCTCCTTCTTGAACTCCTCCAGGTCGCCGGCGTCCCGCAGGAGGAAGGTCGCCTGCCCGACCTGCTGGGGTGCGTTCCCGGCGGAGTTGAGCGCGGTGAAGCCGCCCACGGACGCGTAGAGCATGTTGGCGGGGTTGATCCGGTACTCGGGTTCGGGCTCGGAGCCGGGGCGCGGGTCCTGGTAGACACCGGCCACGGTGAAGTCGGCGGTCGCGCTGCCCTCGTTCGCTCCGAGGGTGATCCGGTCGCCGGCGGCGAGGCCGTTCTTCCGGGCCAGCCGCTCCTCGATCAGCAGCAGGCGTCTGTCCTTGTCCGCGGCGGTGAGGTGCTTTCCGGACAGCAGCTTGAAGTTGCCGCTGCGGAAGTCGGGCAGCAGCGCCGAGTCGAGGACGCCGAGGGTCGCGGTGCCGTCGGGTCCCATGCCCGCCGCCGCCGAGGCGTCCGCACCCCCGGGGACCAGCTCGACGCCGCCCTTGACGATGCTCCTGTCGAAGGTCGCGTAGTTGTACTTCTGGACCAGCCGCGACGCACCCAGCCGGTCCACCACCGAGACCTCGATCCGAGGGGCCACCAGCCGACCGCCGGCGCCCGCGTTCTCCAGGTCCATCGACAGGTTGACCTCGGCGCCCACGGAACGCACGGCTTCCTGTCCGGCCTGCGCGGTCGCGTCCCTGATCAGCACACCGGCCAGGACCATCACGGAGATGACCAGGAAGGTGCACAGGGTGATCAGGGTCGTTCCCCTGCGGGACCAGAGGCTGAGCCCTGCCCGCTTGACGAAGTTCATATCGATCTCGTTTCTCTCAATACGTGTCGGTTCGGCAGCGCCCTGAAGGGGCGCGGGGCGCTGACATATGCGGCTCCGCCGCGCGGGCGCGGCCAGCCACGACGGCGCATCGCGGCTCTCTCGATGCGTGTCGGTGCGGCGGCTGAGCGGGTCGGGGGAGGTCGGCAGCGCCCCGAAGGGGCGCGGGGAACGGCGCGACCAGCCACGACGGCGCCGCAGCAAAACGACGGCACATCGCGGCACTACCAGCGGAGCGCCTACTCGGCGGCCAGGATGGAGCGAGGGTGGAGGCGGAGGATTCCGATGCCGGGGACGACGGTCGCGACCAGGGAGATGCCGAGAGCGATGCCGGCGACCCGGCCGAGGTCGGCGGGCTCGACGCGCATCTCGGGCACCTCGGCCGGGGTGTCCGGGGCCGCGGGCCGCAGGGCGGCGGGCTCCCGCCGGTCCAGCAGGGCATCGCCCGCGTGCCGGGCGGCGAGCTGACCGGCCAGGGCGGCGACGGCCACGGCGGGCAGGGCGACGGCGGCCACTTCCACGGTGTGCTGGCCGACGAGCTTCCACTTCCGCTCGCCCAGCGACAGCAGCACCCCCAACTCCGCGCGCCGGTCCCGGATCTGCAGCATCACGATGAGCCCGAGAATCAGCGCACCGGCCACGGCGACGATCCGCACGATCAGCCCGGCGAGGGTGCCCACCCGCTGGATCGGGCGGACCTGATCGTCGTACGCCTTGTCGTTGACGCGGAAGTCGAACGAACCCGTGCCGAGCAGCCGCCGGGCCTCGCGGCGCAACCGCTCGGCCTGTGCCGGGGAGCCGACCCTGAAGACCGCCTCGCTGACGCCCGCCGCACCGGGACTCAGCCGCTGAACCGCGCCGACGGGCACGTAGAGCGCGTTGCCGGGCAGCAGCCGCGGCGGCGTCCAGCCCGCCGGGTCCGGCCTGGCGTCCCGGAAGATCCCGACCACCGTGAGCGGCACGACGCGCCTGCCGTCGGCGGACCGCACCCGGACGCTGTCGCCGACCTCGAGCCCGTTCCTCGCGGCGAGCCGCCGTTCGACCACGGCGACCTCGCGGCCGGCGTCCCCGGGGGTGATCCCACGCCCCGCCGTGATCTTGTTCGAGCCGTACGAGAACGGCAGCAGCAGCTCCGAGTCCCGTACGCCGTGCAGCGCCAGCACCGGCTCCGACTTCGCCCCGGCGCGGTCACCGGGCGGCCGCGGGGCATCGGACTCCAGCGGCTCGACGCCGAGAGCCGCCGCGTCGAGCGGGAGCAGCGGGTTGTAGCGGTGCACCTCCGGGGACGAACCGAGCCGGTCCGCCAGCGCGGGGGTGAGGCCGTCGCCCTTCAGCGTCACATCGACACCGATGGTCCGCTGCGCCTGCGCCGCCTGGCGGGCGGCGGCGCCGCGCAGCAGGAAGCCGCCCAGCAGCAGGGTGCAGATGACGACGAAGATCCCGCACAGGACGGCCGTCCGGGCTTTCCTGGCGCGCAGACCGAGCCCGGCGCGCTTGACGAAGTTCATGGCCCCGACAGAAACAGGGCGCCCCGCGCAGCGGGATAAGCACGTTGCGGCGACATAAGCACGCCGTCCCCGCGACGGTTCTTATCCCGCTGCAATACCCCGCCGGGTTTCATGGGGCGCATGAGAGTTCTGGTAGCCGAGGACCATCACATCCTCGCCCGCACCATCGCCACCGGTCTGCGCCGCCAGGCGATGGCCGTCGACATCGCGTCCACCGGCGCGCAGGCCGAACGGATGTGTCTGCTCACCGACTACGACGTGATCGTCCTCGACCGCGATCTGCCGGTCATGACGGGCGACGAGGTGTGCCGACGGCTGCGCGAACTCACCGCCCCACCGCGGATCCTGATGCTCACGGCGGCCGGCGAGATCACGGACAAGGTCTACGGGCTCACCGCTCTCGGCGCCGACGACTATCTGACCAAACCCTTCGACTTCGCCGAGCTGACCGCCCGGGTGCGCACGCTCAGCCGCCGCGCGCCCAAGCCGCCGCCGGTCGTGCTGCGACACGAGGACATCACCCTGGACCGGGCGCGGCACAAGGTGTCGGTGGGCGGCCGGCCGCTGGAGCTGACCCCCAAGGAGTTCGCGGTCCTGCACCGGCTCATGGAGGCCCGCGGGACGGCCGTCCCGCACGACGAACTCGTGCGCACCGTATGGGACGAGAACCTCGACCCCCGCACCAGCGCGGTACGGGCCGCCATCAGCCGACTGCGCCGCAAACTGGGCGACTCCGGCCTCATCACCGCCGACAAGGGACAGGGATACCGGCTGTGCGACTGACCCCGCGGACCCTGCTCCGGGGCATGCCGTTCCGGGCCCGGCTGACCGTGGCGTTCTCCGCGCTCTTCCTGCTGGCGGGCGCGGCGCTGCTGGTCTTCGTCGTGCTGCTCGCACGCTACGGGACGGCCCGGCAGGTCGAGGGAATCGCCATCAGCCGAGGCGCCCCGCCGAGCGGCAGCGCGGTGTCCGCAGGGCGCGCCTACCCCACGGACCCCGACGGAACCCTGACTCCGCCCGGCCCGACCGGCGACGACTCCGCCGCCTACATCCGGCAGTTCGACCAGACCGTACAGGCCGTGCAGGACACCGCCCTGCGGCAGATGGTGCTCTGGTCGGCCGTCGGACTGCTCGTCATGGCACTGCTCGCCGGACTGGTCGGCCGGTGGCTGGCCGGGCGGGCGCTCGGGCCGGTCGCCGCGATGACGGCCGCCACCCGTCGGATCAGCGAGCAGAACCTGCACCAGAGGCTGGCGCTCACCGGCCCCGACGACGAACTCCACCGCCTCGCCGACACCTTCGACACCATGCTCGACCGGCTGGAGAAGTCCTTCGAGAGCCAGCGGCGCTTCGTCGCCAACGCCTCCCATGAACTCAGGACACCCCTCGCCGTCCAGCGCACCAGCCTGGAGGTGGGCCTCGCCGATCCCCTCCCGGAAGGCCTCGCCGAAGTACGCGAGGACCTCCTTTCCGCGAACCGCGAGGCCGAGCAGCTGATCACCGCACTGCTGCTGCTCGCCCGCAGCGACCGGGGCCTGGAGCGGACCGAGACCGTGGACCTGTCGGCGGCCGCGCGGCTCGTCGCGGCCGAGCTCGCCCCGCAGGCCGAGGAAGGGCGAGTGGAGGTGACGGTGACGGGGGACCGGCCGCTGACGGTCCTGGGCGATCCCGTGCTGCTGCGCCACCTGCTCACCAACCTGATGCGCAACGCCCTTCAGTACAACCACCCCGGCGGCCGGGTCCGGGTACGGCTCGAAGGGAACACGCTGACCGTGTCCAACACCGGGCCCACCGTGCCCGCCGACCGGGTACCGGACCTGTTCGAGCCGTTCCGCCGGCTCGCCCAGGACCGCGTCGGCGCCACCGGCCACGGGCTGGGCCTCGCCATCGTCCGCTCCATCGCCGAGGCCCACGGCACCGAGGCGACGGCCGAACCCGGTCGCCCGGGCGGCCTCGTCGTCACGGTCCGCTTTCCCTGATCGGCTCCTGGCAGGGGCGGCGGTTGCCTCATCGGGCAGTGGCGGCTGCACTTCCGTAGGCAGCCGCATGTCTGTACCCGGCGGGCGCGCTGAGGCAGTGTCAGGGTCAGAGAGGTCTGCCGATGGACGCCCCAGGGAGCGAACATGCCCGACCACATACATGACCACGACCACGACGACGACCACCAGCAAGCCGGCCACCGGCAGTCCCAGACCGACGACTCGCGGCTGTTCAAAGCGGCAGCCGCAGGCCGCCCCGATGTTCTGGGCCCGTCCGGCTTGGGCACGCTGCAGCGTGCCGTCGGCAACAGCGCGGTGGGCGC
Source organism: Streptomyces sp. NPDC001858 (assembly GCF_053594615.1). Taxonomy (NCBI): domain Bacteria; kingdom Bacillati; phylum Actinomycetota; class Actinomycetes; order Kitasatosporales; family Streptomycetaceae; genus Streptomyces; species Streptomyces sp. NPDC001858. Next base: position 157,466 of record NZ_JBSFEV010000014.1, on the reverse strand, counting down.
GATGCTGCAACGCGAGCAGGACGAGGAGTCGCCCTCGGCGCAGCGCTCGCCGGTGCACGACGTCGTCGGGTCCGGCTCCGGGCAGAGCCTCGGCGCCGACGTCCGCTCCGACATGGAGGGAAGGCTCGGCGCGGACTTCTCCGACGTGCGGGTGCACACGGGCGACGCGGCGCACGAGTCCGCCAAGTCGGTCGGCGCGCATGCCTACACCGTCGGCAACAACGTCGTCTTCCAGCGCGATGCCTACGACCCGTCGTCCCATAGCGGGCGCACCACGCTCGCCCATGAGCTGACCCATGTGATCCAGCAGCGCAGCGGCCCGGTCGACGGGACCACGGCGCCCGGCGGGATCCGGGTCAGCGACCCCTCGGACCGGTATGAGCGGGAGGCCAGCGAGAATGCCGACCGTGTCATGTCCGCCCCGGCCGCGCCGACCGTGACCGAGACCGCGGCCCCGGCCGCTGCCGCGTCGTCCGGGGTGGTCCAGCGGGAGGCCGAGGGGGAGGACGAGCAACCCGCCGACGTGCAGGGGCTGTTCGTGCAGCGGGCCGAGGCGGAGGAAGAAGAGGCGGGCGAAGCCTGAACGCGGACGGCCCCCGGGCCGGTGCCCGGGGGCCGTCCGCTGCCGGTCGGTCCTGCCGCCCTTCGGCCTTCGGCCGGGTCAGGCCGCGGAGGGGGAGGGGGAGGGGCTCGGGCTGGGCGCCTGCCGCAGGGTTCCGCCGACCAGCACCGACTCGTCGCACTGGGCCGGCACCGGACCGCCCACCGGCTGTCCGACCGCACTGCAGGTCACCGTCATGGTGATCCGCCCACCGGCGGGCACCGCGATCGGTGTGACGAAGTGGTAGTCCTGGTCACGGAAGTTCTGCAGGGCCAGCGTCAGCAGGGTCCGGCTGCCGGCGGCGATGACGACGGTGCCGGAGTCGCCCTGCGGGTTCTGCACCACGAGGTCCGTCAGGTCGAAGATCTGACCGGCCGGGACGCGGTACACCGTGTCGGCCGTCGAGCCGCCGCCCACCGAGTCCTTGACCGCGGTCTGCGCACTGCGTGGATCCACGGCGCCTCCGCCGCTCCCGGTGCCCCCGCCGCCGCCGGTGCTGCCACCGGTGCCCGATCCGCCCGAGCCCCCGCCGGTGCTTCCGGCGCTCGTGCCGGCCGAGGTGCCGGAGCTCGGCGCACCGCCGCCCGACCCGCCGCTGTTCGTTCCGGGCGCTCCGGCCGACGCACCGGAGGAGCCTCCGCCGGTCGCGGCGCCGGTCGCCCCGGGGGTGGGCGACAGCACGGCGGCCACCTGCTTCTGGGATTCCTCCCGGGCCGCCGACCGCACCACCGGACGCAGCAGGGCGAACCACACGATGGCCAGGGTCGCCGCCACGGCCAGCACCGCCAGCAGGGCGCGCGGCAGCCAGCGCGGCAGGATCGCGTCCTGCTGGTAGGTGCCGTCCAGGGCGACCGACTCGTGCGGCGCGGCGCCCGTGGGATTCGCCACCACCTGGAAGGGATGCACGACGGGAGTGCCGCGCCACAGCCGCCGCGCCGGACGCGCGGTGAGCCGGGTCAGCTCGGCCGCGCCCGGCGGCAGCTCGACGGTCTCCCGGGCGACGCCCAACCGCACCCGGGAGCTGTCGCCCTGGGCCGCCAGCTGCACCGTCATCGGGATGTTGCCGCGGTTGTCGATGGCCACGTCGGTACGGCCGCGCCAGGCGCCGTCGAACCCGCGGGGCACCAGCTCCCCGGTGATCGCGGCGTACGGCAGGACCGTGACCACGCCCTCGGGGACCACCGTCGTGTCGGGGGCGCTGGTGGGCACCACCCGCACGCCGAAGGGGACGTCCCCGGCCGGCACCTCCGGGCTTCGGGGCGGGCTCAGTGCCAGCACCGCCGTGCCCGTGCTGTCCGGATACAGCGAAAGGCTCGTTGGTTCGACGGTCGCCCAGGCCGCTGCCGGGCCCACGACCTCGAAGCGATACTCCTCCACCGTGCTGCCGGAGTTGCGTACCTGAAGCGGGACTTCGATCAGCCCACCAGGCTCGGCGGTCACAGCGGTCGTGTCCAGGCTCGCCGCAGTTGTCATGATCGGCACAATAAGGTCGGTGGCCGGGACCGAGAGGGGCCGTACAGGAAGACTTTCGGGAAGCTGAGGTGCCCATTGACGCCTTGTTGACTTTGCGTGGAGTGCCCTCCCGCATACTGCTCGACGCGCCGCGATGCGCTCGACCAGGGGGGAGACTGGTGTGGACCGGATAGTTGTGTGCCTGCGCGCAGATGACCCGATCTCCAGAGCGGGGGTCGCCACCCAACTGCGGCCCCGGCCGGAGATCCGGCTGCAGGAGGAGGGGGAGGAACCGGCCGCCGCAGTGGTGGTGGTCGTCGTCGACACCATAGACGAGGAGTCGCTGCGGACCCTTCGCCACATCCGGCGGACGACCGCCGCCCGGGTGGCGCTGGTCGCCACCCGCATCGACGACCAGCAGCTGGTCGGCGCCGCCGAATGCGGAGTGGCGGGCGTCCTGCGCCGGTCCGAGGCGACGCCGGAACGGCTGGTGCAGGTGATCAACGCGGTGGCCAGGGGAGAGGGCAGCGTTCCCGCGGACCTGCTGGGCCGCCTGCTGGAGCAGGTCGGCCAGTTGCAGAGCCAGGTCCTGGCGCCGCGCGGCCTGAACTTCAGCGGGCTCACCGACCGGGAGATCGAGGTCGTCCGGCTCGTCGCCGAGGGGTACGACACCGGGGACATCGCCACCAAACTCGCGTACTCCGAACGGACCATCAAGAACATCCTGCACGACCTCGTCACCCGGCTGCACTTGCGCAACCGCTCTCATGTCGTGGCCTATGCGCTGCGGCAGGGGCTGATCTGAACAGGCCGGGCCGCCCCGGCGGCCGAGGGAGCGGCGGATTGCCCTGAAGGGCAGACCGCACTTCCCAAACGCGTGTCCCATGAGCCGCTCCGTCGAAGAGCGGCGCCGGGGACGGTGGGGCAGACGCCGATCGGGAGGGGAAGTCGTGCGGTTGTTCCGGCTGAGGGCGGGCCTGATGGCCTCGGTCCTGGCGCTCGGCGCGGTAGGGGCAGACATCGCAGACACGACGCCGCAGGCCCGGGCGACGGCGTCGTCCTCCCCTTCGCCCTCCCCTTCTCCTTCCCCGTCGCCCTCGGCTCCGTCCGCCCCGACGGCGAAGGCCCCGACGGCGCCGGTCCCGACGTCCCCGGTGACCCCGTCGCTGGTGGAGCAGTCGCTCAATCCCGGCGCCTCGATCACCGTCGCCAAGCAGGTGCGGACCCCGGTGGTGCCGCCCAAGCCCGACGTGGTGCTGCTGGTGGACAACACCGGGAGCATGGACGACGTCATCGGCAACGTGAAGCGGAACCTGCCGTCGATCGTCAACGAGGTCTTCGAGGAGCAGTCCGACACTCGTTTCGCCGTGGCCAGTTTCGGCGACGTGGGCACCAGAAGCCGGCTCTTCCTGCTGCACCAGGCGTTCACCGCCGACCGCGCCGCCATCCAGCGCGGGGTGAACGCCCTGACCGCTTCCGGCGGCGGCGACACCGCGGAGGACTGGGGGAACGCGCTCCACGAGGTGGCGACCGGGGCCGGCGGCCGGAACACGTTCCGGGACGGCGCCAGCCCCATCGTCGTCCTGGTCGGCGACGCCCCCAGCCACGACCCCAGCAACGGGCACCGGTTCGCCGACGTCATCACGACGCTCCAGGGCCGCGGCGTCAAGGTCCTCGCCGTCGGCGTCGACGGAAACGGGCTCGACCAGTCCGGCCAGGCCCGAAGGGTCACCCAGGCCACCGGCGGCAAGTACCTCCAGGGCATCAACGCCGACGACGTGTCGGACGCCATCGTCCAGGGCCTGACGAACCTGCCCGTCACGGTCGGCCACCGACTCGTCGACTGCAACCCCTCGCTGGGCGTCTCCCTCTCGCCGACGAGCGTCCAGGTGACCAGCGGCCAGACCGCCTCCTTCAGCGAGCGGATCACGGTCGCCCCGAACGCGCCGCAGGGCTCCACACTGTCCTGCACGGTCCAGTTCCTCGTCGGCCCGACGGCCGAACCGGCCTACCGGGAACAGATCCGCATCACCGTCAAGGACGTGACCGCCCCGGTGGTGACCGTCGACGACCGCACGGTGGAGGCCACCGGCCCGGACGGCGCGGTCATCGGCTACCCGGCCACCGCGCGCGACAACGTCGACGGCGTCGTCCCGGTGTCGTGCGTCCCGGCCTCCGGGACGCGCTTCCGCCTCGGGCGGACGACCGTCACCTGCACGGCCACCGACAAGGCCGGCAACGTCGGCCGCGACACGGCCGTGTTCACCGTCGTCGACACCACCGCGCCGGTGGTGAGCGTCGACGACCGCACCGCCGAGGCGACCGGTCCCGGCGGCGCCGTGATCACGTATTCCGCCACGGCCACGGACATCGTGGACGGCGTCGTCCCGACCAAGTGCAAACCGCCCTCCGGCTCGACGTTCCCCATCGGGAAGACCACCGTCACCTGCACGGCGACCGACAAGGCCGGCAACACCGGCCGTGACACGGCCGAGTTCACCGTGACCGACTCGACCGGCCCGCTGGTCACCGTCGACGACCGCACCGCGGAGGCCACCGGCCCCGGGGGCGCGGTCGTGGAGTACCCCGCGTCGGCCGAGGACACGGTCGACGGGACGGTGCCGGTCGTCTGTGAGCCGCCGTCGGGTTCGCTGTTCCCGATCGGGCCGACGACGGTGACCTGCACGGCGTCGGACTCCCGCGAGAACGTCGGCAAGGACACCGCCGTCATCACCGTCGTCGACACCACCCCGCCCGTCGTCACCGTCGACGACCTGACGGTGGAGGCCACCGGACCCGCCGGCGCGGCCGTGGAGTACACCGCCACCGCGGTCGACATCGTGGACGGCCCGACGACGGTCACCTGCACACCGTCCTCCGGCTCCACCTTCCCCGTCGGGCAGACCACCGTCACCTGCACGTCCACGGACGCGCACGAGAACACCGGCACCGACACCGCCGTCATCACGGTCGTCGACACGACCCCGCCCGTGGTCATCGTGGACGACCGCACCGCGGAGGCCACCGGCCCCGCCGGCGCCGTCATCGAGTACACCGCCACCGCCCAGGACCTCGTCGACGGACCCCTGGCCGTCAGCTGCACGCCCGTGACCGGGTCCACCTTCGCGCTCGGCGAGACCATCGTGACCTGCACGTCCACGGACGCGCACGAGAACACCGGCACCGACACCGCCGTCTTCACCGTCGTCGACACCACCGCGCCGGTCGTCCAGGTGGACGACCGGATCGTGCGGTCCCTCAGCATGGACGGCGTGACCGTCGCGTACACCGCCACCGCTCAGGACGTCGTCGACGGCGCCCTGCCCACCACCTGCACCCCGCCCTCCGGGTCGAACTTCAGGCCCGGCAGGACGACCGTCATCTGCACGGCGACCGACAAGGCGGGCAACACCGGCCGCGACACCGGCGTCATGACCGTCATCCTGGTCCCGCCCGTGCCGCCCGCGCCCTCCTCCGACGTCGCCGTGACCGCCGCCGTCAACCCGCAGCCCGCCTTCATCGGCGGCACCGTCACCGCGACCTTCACCCTCACCAACGCCGGACCGGACCCCGCCGCGAACGTCGTCCTGACCCCCGGCATACCCGGACCCGTCACCATGGTGAGCCTCCAGGACCGCTGCACCGCCCGCCTCCCCTGCACCCTCGCGGCCGGCGCCCGGCTCCAGGTCACCACCCGGCTGTCCTACGACCAGGCCGTCAGCGGCAACCTGACCGGCCGGGTCGCGAGCACGCCGACCGACCCGATCCCCTTCAACAACACCGACTCGCGCCCGCTGCGCGTCCTCAAGCCCGTGCTGACCGTCGGACCCGTCGTCGCCCGGCTCGGCGACGTCGTCCTCGCCGAGGGCCGCGGCTTCCCGGCCGGAAGCGTCGTACAACTGAAGTGGAGCCAGGGCACCACCGCCGCGACGGTCCCGGTACGGGTGGGCGCCGACGGCGGGTTCCGCACCCAGGTCCTCGTCCTGCGCAAGGACCGGACCGGACCCCGGCTGCTCAGCGCCACAGGACCCGGATACGACCCGGTCGCCAGTCCGCAGGTCCTGGTCGTGCCGCGCAGCCTCCAGCCACCCGACTTCATCGGCCGCGGATGAGCTCGCCGGAGGAGGAATCGTGATCCACGAGGTGGACGACGCCCTGCGCGCCCTCGTACGCAACGACGCCCTGCGCGGCACCCAGGTCAGCGTCATGTTCGACGCACCCACCCGCGAGTGGGCGGCCAAGGTCAACGCGCCCACCGTCAATCTGTACCTCTACGACATCCGGGAGGACATGCGCCGCCGCTCCCGCGGCCTGTCCAACGAGTACGACGAGCGCGGCACCGTCATCGCCCGGCACCGCCCGCCCCGCTACTTCAAGCTGTCCTACCTGATCACCGCCTGGACGCGGCGTCCCGAGGACGAACACCGCCTGCTGTCGTCCCTGTTGCTGTGCCTGCTCGGCAGCGACGCCATGCCCACCGAGCACATGACCGGCTCACTGGCCGGGCTGCCGCTGTCGGTGCCGATGACCATCGCGCTGCCGCCCCCCGAGGACCGGGCGTTCGCGGACGTGTGGAGCGCGCTCGGCGGGGAGCTGAAACCCTCCCTCGACCTCGTGATCAGCCTTCCGCTCGTCGGCACCGGAGTCGCTCCGGCGGCGCCGCCGGTCACCGAGGAGGGCGGCCTGCGCCTCGGGTTGGAGGACACCCGGCGCACCGGCCAGGGCCCCGCCGCGGCGCGGGAGGCCGACGCGACGGACGACCCGGCGGCCCGTCGCCCCCGGCCGGCCCGCTACCGGCGCGTCCGCGAATGACCACGCGCTGCGGTCCGCCCCGGGGGCCAGCACCCCCGGGGCGACCCGGCACGGGCTCGGCAGTGCCGCGCCGGCCGCCGCACGGATCCGGCGCGGGCTCGGCAGTGCCGCGCCGGCCGCCGCACGGATCCGGCGCGGGCTCGGCCGGACCTGCCCCGGCGGCGGCCCGTCCCGGCTGACCCCGGCCCGGCTGGCCTCGGGCGGGCTGGCCTCGGGCCGGCTGACGCCAGGCCGGCTGACCCCGGGCCGGTCGGCGCCTGCCGAGCGCCGCACGCGCGGCCGCCGTACCAGGCCCGGCACGCCACCGCGCCCCCTGGCGGGAGCCGGGGGACCACGCGGCGGCCACGCCACACACGACCGGACCGGGCCCGACCGGACCGGGCCCGACCGGACTGGACCGGCCCGGACCGCATTCGGTCGGACCGGACCCGACCCACGGCGCGGTACCCCACCCGGCACACAGCACCTGGCACATAGCACCCGGCACAGAGCACCGGGCACAGAGCACCGGGCACACAGCACACAGCACACACCGAGCGGAGCGAGGAGCACGCCATCTCCGAGAACCCCAGCCTTCGCCACCTGCTGGACCGGGTGGTCCTCGTCGAGGAACGCGTCCGCCGCGCCGTCGCCGCCCGCAGACAGACCGACCCCAACCCCGACGACGCCTTCCGCGGCCTCTACCTCACCGACGACGCGGTCGACCGCCTCCTGAGCACCCCGCCCCGGCCCGCCGCCCCCGACCGCACGGACACCGACCGGCACGCCGAGGCCGAGACCCGGGCCGACACCGCCGACCCGCCCACCAGCCTGCGCCGCCTCACCGCCGGCCTGGGCCTGACCGACCTCGACGTCGAGATCCTGCTCATCGCCCTGCTGCCCGATCTGGACGCCCGGTTCGAGGCGTTCTACGGCTATCTCAACGACGACGTCACCCGCCGCCGCCCCTCCATCGGCCTGGCTCTGGCGCTGTGCGGACTGTCCCCGGCGGACGCCTCCGCCCGCGCCCGCCTCGGCGCCACCGCGCCCCTGCTCTCCGGCGGCCTGCTGATCGTCGAGGACCCGGACCGCCCGTTCCTCGGGCGCGCCCTGCGCGTACCGGACCGGATCACCGCGCATCTGCTCGGCGACGACACCCCCGACCCCCGGGTCGTCGACCTGCTGACCCCGGCCCCGCCCGTGCCCGGCGTGGGCGACGCCGCCCCGCTGGCCCGCGCCCTCGCGGCCGAGGTCCCGCTGGCCTACCTGCGCGAGGACCAGGGCGGCGCGGGCCCGGCCCTCGCCGCGACCGCGCTCGCCCTGGCCGGACGCCCCGCCCTCGCCCTGGACCTGGCCCGCCTCGCCCGCGACCCCGCCCCCGTGGACGCCGTGCGCGTCGCCGTACGCGAGGCCCGGCTGACCGGCGCCGGTCTGGTCTGCGCCCCGGTCGACGCGCTGGACCGCGAACGCGAACGTGAACGGGCCGTACTGTTACGGCAGTTGACGGACACCCCGGTTCCCGTCGTCCTCGTGGGCCGCATACCGTGGGACGCCGCCTGGTCCACCCGTCCCCCGTTGCTGCTGCGCGCCCCGCGCGTCGAGCCGACGGCACGAGCCGCTCTGTGGCAGACCGCGTACGGCACCGCGGTGCCCGCCGCCCTCGACATCCCGAACCTCCTCGCGCCCTTCCTCCTCACCCCCGAACAGATCACCCGGGCGGCCCGAAGCGCGGCCCAGAACGCGCTTCTGGACGACGACGAACTGCGCCCCGACCACGTACGCCGCGGGGCGCGGGCGCAGAACTCCGCCGGGCTCGACGTCCTAGCCCGCCGCATCGAACCCGCCGTAGCCTGGGACGACCTGGTTTTGCCTCCCGACACCCTCTCCCAACTCCGCGAACTCACCGCCCGCGCCCGCCACCGCGACCGCGTGCTCGGCGAATGGGGGATGCGGCCGGGCGGCGCCCGCGGCCGGGGGGTCGTCGCCTTGTTCGCCGGCGACTCCGGCACGGGCAAGACCATGTCGGCGGAGGTCATCGCCGCGGACCTGGGCCTGGACCTCTACACAGTCGACCTCTCCACGGTCATCGACAAATACGTCGGCGAGACGGAGAAGAACCTCGAGCGCATCTTCTCCGAAGCGGCCGGGGTGAACGGCGTCCTCCTCTTCGACGAGGCCGACGCGATCTTCGGCAAACGCTCCGAGGTCAAGGACGCCCACGACCGGTACGCCAACGTCGAGAGCGCCTACCTCCTCCAGCGCATGGAGTCCTTCGACGGCCTCGCCGTCCTCGCCACCAACCTCCGCGCCAACCTCGACGACGCCTTCACCCGCCGCCTCGACCTGGTCGTCGACTTCCCCGTCCCCGACCCCACCCAACGCCTCGCCCTCTGGCACCGCTGCCTGGCCCCCCTCCTGCCCGACACCGACGATCTCGACCTCCCCTTCTGCGCCGACTCCTTCGAACTGGCCGGCGGCAACATCCGCTCCATAGCCGTCACTGCCGCCTACCTCACCGCCGAGGCCGGCTCCCCCCTGACCATGCGCCAGCTGATCCACGCGGTCCAACGCGAATACCAAAAACTCGGCCGCCTGACCCTGGCCAGCGAATTCGGCCAGTACGTCGACCTGCTGGTCCTGTGACCGAACGAAGCTGCGTCGAGGCCGATGTCCTCGATGGAGCGGCAGAGGAGCGTCGGGTGCCCTAGCATTTGCTGGGTTCCGCGGGTCTTCCGTGACAAGTGTCGACTTTGATCTCATCCGGTGGCGTTACTCCTGAGGGAAGTGGAATGCATGTCAGTTCAGCGTCTTGTATTTGTCGGTGAGGTTCCGAGTGAAGCCTTCGCGCGGTATGCCGCCGAACATGGCTGGGAGTTGCGGGACCCCGAAGAGGAATCGGATTCCGACTTCGACGAGGATTTTCTACGGAATCTGTGGCGCACGGGAGAGGGTGATGTGTGCCATGTCGACGACCTGATCCTGGGATGTCAGTACGTGGAACTGGAGAACGGCCTGGCCACGGCGGTCGCTGATGACATCAGGCGGGGGTTCGCTTGTTGTTCTCGCGCTGAAGCGGTTGCGGCCGTCGACCTGGGCCGCGGAGAAGAGGAAGTGCGCAGAGCCTTTCGCCTGCTTGCCGCCGTGGCCGTTGGTGACTTCGACGGCGACGTGTTCGAGGTTTCATCGGCCGGGATGCGTTCACCGCGGTCGGACATTAGGGAGTCGGCACTCATTGTGCCGCAGCGAACGAATTGGACTCAATTTCTTCCGGATGTCGTCACCTTGCATGAAAGCGACGAGAGTGCTGACGTCCGACAGATTGCCGGCGGAATCAGGATGGCGCTGGAGATCATGGCGCGACTGTCCGGAGAATGAGTCGTTGCCCTAAATTTTGTGCAACGTCACCTGGACCGAGCTCAATTTGGTGATCGCGTCCCGAAGCTTGGTGTTCCAGTCGTTGATCTTGTTGACCACCTTGAGTTGATCGGCCAGCGGGAGTTTGGCCAACTCTGTCTGAATCGTGGGGTCCTGGACGTCCAAGGGGCGAACTGCGATTCCCCACTCCTTCAATCGCCTCATGCCCTCCATGCCCACGCCCGGCCCGGTCGTCACCGTCTGGCCTTTCGCGCCGGTCCCCTCGATCGCGTTGCCGGTGGTGGGGTCGACCGTCTCGCCGTGATACAGCCCGATCGACTGAACCTCTATCTGAAGATCCCACTGCTTCTGGTTCTTGGCAAAGCTGCGAAGCTCACCGATCTGGTTGGCGCAGCGCCCGCAGGGGCTTCGCGTCGTCTTCAGGACCAAGACGGCCGTGGGTTGGGTCTGTCCCGCCTCCAACTCGCTTGCGTGCGCGCCTACATAGCCGTCCCAGTTCGCTCGGAGGTCGTTGCAGATCACCTCTTCGGCGTGCAAGGAGTCTCCACTGGCCGACTTGTCGAACGCGGTGACGCGAGTCGGCGTGTGGAGAGTGCCGATCGCGTGAGTCGCCCCGTACCCCGCTTTTTGGTTGGATATGGGAAGGGTGATCTTTCCGCTGATCCACACATCTTGAGGAACGCTGAATGTCGCCTCTGGGTACCTGGTGCCGTTGACTATGTCTCTGACCAATGGATCCGACGGGTCCACGCGCACCGTGCGGACGAGCGTGACGGGACTCGCCGCCATCGATATTTCGAACTGGCCGGGGTGGGACGCTGATGGCTTGAGTTGCAGCATGTCGAGGCCCTGCTCGCCACGCTTGGCCATGATCGACTGGAGAATGGGTCGCACTCGGTCCACCGAAATGCCGTCAGGGATCTTGGCATTGACGTCGGAGGCCACCAATTCTCGAATCCGTGGATCCTTTTTCGGCTCACCCGGGCCCTTCGTCCTGCTGGTGTCGCTCTTTTTCGGATCCTTGCTCTTGAACTTCGACCAGAGCTTTTTCGCCGCCTTCGCTATGAAGTCCACGATCTTGTCGATCGCCTTGCTGACCGGCTTCGCGACTGCGTGGAAGACCTCTTTGACCTTGTTGGCCAGGTTGCCGACGCCCAACAGGGCGGCCAGGAAGCCGATGAGGACGGGGATGGAGGCGACCAGGGCGCCTTCGATGAGGGCGGGGACGCCGGCCTGGCCGCCGCCGGCGATGGCGATGACCGCGTCCAGCACCGAGTTGACGAACTGCATGATCTGCGCGCCCTGGGTCACCACGAACGTGACGATGTCGATGATGCCCTTGACCGCGCGGATGAAGGCCGACGCCGGGTTGAGGAGGGAGACGATCCAGGTGATGCCGGCGACTATGACCGTGGGGATCAGATAGGCCGTCAGCTTCCCGATGATCGTCGACTTCAGGTCGCCTACCGACTCCTTGATGTGGTCCACCGCCCCCGCCGGACCCTCCTTCTGGAGGGCCTGCGCGACCGGGACGGACTGTTCGGCCGCGGTGACCGCCTGGTCCGGGACGCCCTTGCGGGTGATGCGGGCACGGATGTTGGCCCAGGTCAGCCCCAGCATGCCGCCGATCAGCTGGATGATGCCCTTGAGGTCGAACTTGGCGGGCAGCGCCAGCCCCGCGCTGACCGCGGTGCCCAGCAGCCAGGAGATCAGGCCCTTCTTGAGGTGCTCGGTGATGTTGCTGATGAACTGGTGCAGACCGGCCGCGACGGCGGTGACCAGGTTGCGCAGGAACCCGATCGGGTCCTTGATGATGTTCATGACTGCCGTGGCGGCCTTCGCCAGAATGCCCAGCAGCATGTTCTTCAGTTCGATGATGGTCTGGATGACCCCGACGACCGCGTCCTTGGCCTTGGCGATGAGGCCCTTGTTCTCGTCCTGGAGCTTTTTGATCTCGTCGTCGACCGCGTTCAGGGCCTGGGTGTACTTCTGCGCGAGATCCTGGACGAGCTGATCCGATTTCGCGTTGACGTCGGCTTCCAGCCCGTCGAACTTCTCCGTGAAGTCCTTGGCGGCGTCCTGGCCGAACTTCTTCAGATCGGCGGGCAATCGGTCGACTTCGGCCTTGAGTTCGGCACGGCCCTTCGCGATACGGTCCTTCGCCTTGCCGAGCTCCGTGCCGATGACGTCGGCGATGGAGGAGACGACCTGCTGCATCTGCGCGACGTACAGCTTGCGTGACTCCTGGAAGAGCTGGTTGGCCTCCTCCGGCATGCCCGCGAACTTGTCCTTGACCCACTTCAGCTTGCCGGTCCAGCCGGAGTACCGCTTGTCCTTGTACGCGTCCATCCGGCGTTTGTGATCCGCCGTGAACGCGTCCCGCGCGGCCTTCTCGCCCGCGGTGAACTTGTCGTCGACCAGCTTGTCCAGGCCCGACAGCGTGTTTTCCACATCGGTCTTGGTGGTGTCGAAGACCTTCTGCAGCCGGGCGGTGACCTCCGCGCGCTTGCGTTCGTCGGCGGACTTGGTCGCGCCCTTGCCGCCGTCGACCTGCTTGCCGGTGGCGCTCCGGGTGGCGGCCAGACCGGTCATGGCCTGCGCGCCGGTGGCCGCCGCGCCCTGCTTGGCGGCGGCGAGCTGCTTGGCCTCCGCGCCGCGCGCCGCGCCGGGGGCGGCCGCCGAGTGCTGCTCGCCCTCCTTCTTCGCGGCCAGCGCATCGGTGAACTGGGGCTCGTTGCCCTTGGCGAGCTGGTCCTCCGTCACCTCGGCGTCGGCCATCTGCTGGTCGACCTGCGCCGGGCCGCCGGAGAAGTCGGTCACCGCGTCCGGCTGGGTGGCCGGGACCGCGCCCGCCGGGTTCGGGGCACCGGGCGTGGGCGGGGGAGCGTCGGGGGTGAGCGGGGTGACCGGCTTGTCCTGGGCCTTGGACAGGTCCGGGCCCGCCTTCGTGGCGGTGTCGATCTCCTTGGCGGAAGCCGCCTTGCCTTCGCTGACCTGTCCGCTGACCTGGCCCTTGACCGCCTCCGCCTTGCCGGACCCGGAGAAGTTGTCGGCCTCGTCGAGGTTCTTCGGCGCCTGCGCGGCGATCGCCTGGTTGACGGCGGCGATGAACCCGGCCTTGTCGAACACGCCGGGCTTGGCCGCGTTCATCTTCTCGGCCTGCGCGGCCTTGCCCTGCGCCTGCTTGTCGTCCGGCGGGGCGACGGCGGCGTTCTGCGCGGCCTTCGACTCCGCCGCCGCGGGAGCGTGCCGGGCGGCAGCGGTCTTCTTGACCTGCACCTCGGACTTCAGGTTCTGGAAGGCGGGCGACGCGGACGGCGGCGGCTTCACCGGCGGCGCCGGGGCGTCCGCGACCGGCGCACCCGCGCTCTGGCGCTGCACGACCAGCCGGGCCACCGCCGCGTTCCCCGCCCCCGCCTGCAACAGACGCAACTGCTGCGGGGTGAGGCCCGCCGGCGGGGCGCTCTCCGGTCCCGAGGCCATGGCGGGGGAGGCCGGTTCCTCGACCGTGGCCCGGGCCTGGGCAGGGGCAGGCGCCGCCGGACGTGCCGGGGCCGCGCTGGTCCTCGCGCTGGTCTTTTTGTCCGGCGCCGCGTTCATGGCCGCAAGTGTTCGGGTTCGTGGCAACTCGTACACGAGAAGGGTGGGTACGGGCGGGGGAAGGGCGGCCTGCCTGATCGGGCAGCGGGCTGTGCACCGTGCGGCGGACGACGACACGTTCCAGGTGATCGCGGGCCGGAGTCAGACTCAGCTTCGACCGCAGGTCAAGGAGGAGTGGATATGCCGTCGTATCTGTCCCCGGGCGTCTATGTCGAAGAAGTGGAGGCCGGGGCACGACCGATCGAGGGAGTGGGGACCTCGGTCGCCGCGTTTCTCGGCTTCGCCCCGCAAGGGCCCCTGAACGAGCCGACGCTCGTCACCAACTGGAGCCAGTACGTGGGTGCCTTCGGCGACTTCGTCGAGGGGTCTTATCTGGCGTCGGCCGTGTACGGGTACTTCGCCAACGGGGGCGGGAACTGCTACGTCGTCCGCATCGGAGACAGCGGGAACGGCGTCGCGGGCGAACTGTCGAGCGGGTCCGCCGGCGGGACCGCGGGCGGCGCGTCCGCAGCCGAGGCGGTGCTCGGCGGCTTCCGGGTCCGGGCCCTGCCGGGCGTCACCGGCGAGATCACCGTCGAGGTCGCCGGCGCGGAGGGCGAGGCGCCCCCGAGCGAGGCGTTCAAGCTGGTGATCAAGGTGGACGGCGAGGAGAAGGAGAGCTACCCCTCGGTCTCCACCCGCCGCGGCAAGGACAACGTCGTCACCAAGGTCAAAGAGAAGTCGCAGATCATCGCGCTGGAGGAGGTCAGCCGGGCCGCCGCGTCGACGAAGCCCGATACCGGTACGGTCGTGCTCGCGGCCAAGTCCGGCTCGGCGCCCGCTCCGACCGGGTCCTCCGCGGTGGAGGTGTCGGCCGACAGCTACATCGGCGACGCGGACCAGCGGACCGGCTTCGGCGGGCTGGAGGCCATCGACGAGATCACGATGGTGTCCGTGCCCGACCTGATGAGCGCCCACCAGCGCGGCATCGTCGACGACGAGACCGTCATCGCGGTGCAGCAGGCGCTCATCGCGCACTGCGAGTTGATGGGCGACCGGGTCGCCATCCTGGACGCGCCCCCCGGACTGTCGCCGCAGCAGATCAAGAACTGGCGGATGGATACGGCCGGCTTCGATTCGAAGTTCGCGACGCTCTACTACCCGTGGATCAAGGTTTTCGACCCGTCGGTCGGCCGTAACTCCTATGTCCCGCCGAGCGGGCACATCGCCGGGGTATGGGCGCGCAACGACGAGTCGCGCGGTGTGCACAAGGCGCCGGCGAACGAGGTCCTGCGGGGCGCGGTCGGCCTCCAGACGCAGATCACCAAGGGCGAGCACGACCTGTTGAACCCGATCGGCGTCAACTGCGTCCGCTCCTTCCCGGGCCGCGGGATCCGGGTCTGGGGCGCCCGCACCCTCTCCTCCGACCCGGCCTGGCGTTACCTGAACGTACGTCGACTCTTCAACTACATCGAGGAGTCGATCCTGACGGGCACGCAATGGGTCGTCTTCGAACCGAACGACGACGCCCTGTGGGCGCGGATCCGACGCACCATCTCGGCGTTCCTCGTCAACGAGTGGCGCAAGGGCGCACTGTTCGGGCTGACCCCGGACGAGGCCTTCTACGTCAAGTGCGACCGGGAGACCAACCCCGCCGAGAGCATCGACGCCGGCCAGGTCATCTGCGAGGTCGGGGTCGCTCCGGTCAAGCCCGCGGAATTCGTGGTGTTCCGGCTGGCCCAGCTGTCGGGCGGCACGGGATCGGTCGACGAGTAGCAGCACGGCAGGCGGGTGACGGCCCGACGGCAGTGGGCCGCCCGCGGATCGGTCCCGGGGCGGGGGAAGACCCGCCGCTCCACACACGAGACGACCCATGGAGGCTGGGATGGCACTCCCGGAACTCGACAGCTCGGTCGGCCACTCCTTCGGGCTGGAATTCGACGGCGTGGTGATCAAACAGATCACCGAGGTCAGCGGCTTGAAGATGGAACAGGACGTCATCGAGCTCAAGCAGAACACCACCGACGGAAAGTACGCCATCAAGAAGCTGCCGGGCCGCCCCAAGGCCGGCGAGGTCACCGTCACCCGCGGTCTGACCGAGGACAACAGCTTCGAGGCGTGGATCAAGTCGTCCCGGTTCGGGAAGATGGGCGACGCCCGCAAGAACGGCGCGATCATCGTCTACGACTACGAGGGCATGGCGATCAAGCGCTACCAGCTGATCAACTGCTGGCCGAAGTCGCTGGAGATCGGCACCCTCAAGGCCGGCGACACCTCGGTCCTCACCGAGAAGCTCTCGATCACGTACGAGAGCATGGACGTTGAGTGATGCGTAAGACGATGCCCTCTCAGGCGCGGCAGGCGACACAGCCGCTCCCGGGCGTACCGGGGCAGGATCACACCGGGGGACCGGGCGAGAGTGCGAACGGTGCGGGGCGTGACACGCTCCGCACCGAGTTCGCCTTCGAACTGCCCCGGGGGTACGTGGACGAATCCGGCACCGTGCACCGGCACGGCGTCATGCGGCTGGCCACCGCGCGGGACGAGCTCATCCCGCTGCGGGACGACCGGGTGCGGGAGAACTCCGCCTACCTCTCGGTGGTCCTGGTCGCCCGGGTGATCACCCGGATCGGCACCATCGAGGACGTCCACGCGGGCATCGTGGAAGACCTGTTCGCCTCGGACCTCGCCTTCCTCCAGGACTTCTACCGGCGGATCAACGCGGAAGGCCACACCCGCGCCGCCGTCACCTGCCCCTCCTGCCAGGAACACTTCGCCGTGGACCTCGCCGGGGGCCGCCTGGGGGAATCGTGACGTACGCGGTCGAGCGCCTTTACGAGGAGATCGCGTACCTGGCCTATCACTTCCACTGGCCGCTCGAAGAGCTGCTCGATCTGGAACACCCCGAACGGCAGCGGTACGTCGAGCAGATCGCCCGTTTCAACGGGCGGTGAGAGGACACCGAGATGGGACTGCTGTCCTGGCTGACGAGGAGCGGCGATCGCTCGCGGGGCGCCACGGAGCCCGGAACGCGAGCGGGCGCCGACGCCGGGACGACGCCACCCGGGGCGGACGCGGCGACGGACGCCCGGGTCCTGGACGGGTGGCGGTCCGCGCCACCCGTGCAACGGACCCTGAGCGCGCCCATGGGGCTGCTCACCGACCCCCGCGGGTTCGGTCAGCGGCTGGGCACCTGGCAGGACCCGACCGTCACCGGACCGCTCGGCCATCTCGTCAGCGCACAGGCGCCGTCCGGCGTCGGCCACGGGCTGGCGGAACTGACCGTGCCGGTGCAGCGGACGAGCCTCTGGCCGCAGGCGCAGCCGTCGTCGGGCGTGGCGCGAGGCGCGCAGGATCCCGACTTCGCGCAAGGCTGGGCGGGCGAGGCCGACGTGGCGTCACCACCCGTCGCTGCAGGGGCCGGGGACCGGCCCGGCGACCCTCACGGCACGGCCGGCCCGGTGGGCCCGGTCGTCTCCCGGTCGGTGTCCCCGACCGGCGGCACGACGCACCACCCGAACCCTGCGCCGACCCCGACGCCGACCCCGACCGCGCCCACGACCCTGGACCCGGACTGGGGTGCGGACCGCGGCTCGTCGGCGTCCGACGCCGTACGGCTGGCCGAACCGGCGCCGCTTCCCCAGACGCCACTTCAGCGGACGACCGTTCCCTTGACCCGCCCAGCGGCACGGGATTCGGCACCGCACGCTCCGCTGACCGTCATGCGCATGCGTTCGCTCCCGGCAGCCCCCGCGGGCTCCGCACCCACCCGCCCCCTGAACATCGCCGAGTCACCGGCCACACCGGCGTGGGAACTCGCGGCGGTCGCCCCGCCGCCCGTGCCGGACACGGACCCGGACCCGGGCCCGCTGGCCCCGGCCGCCCCGGACGAGCCCGTCGCCGACCTGCTCGCCGCGCCCGACACACACGCGGGACACGGCGCGGAGACCGACGTCGTCCAGCGAACCGAAGTGCCGCTCACCGCCCCGCCGACGGTGTCCCGGGACACGGGCTCGCTCCCGCTCGCCGCACCGCGCACCGGCATAGCCGCCGACCAGGCGCCGCAGGCCGCCCCCACCGCTCCGCTCATCGGCGCCGTGGACGGCGGAGGGCCTGCCGTGCAGCCCGTTGTGCAGCGTGATGTCACGTCCCCGCCGCGGCCACGTCATCGGGGTCTCGGCGAGCCGCTCGCCGCGCTGCCGCCCACCGCCCTGCCGCTGCCGGGCCCGGCGAAGCCGCCGATCGAATCCATGGCGTCCCCTTCCGTCCCCTCCGACGTGCACGTCTCCCGAAGCGTGGACGCCCCTGGGACACCGGCGGCCGCTGAAGACCCGGGCGTCCCGCACACTCCGGAGCCGCCGACGGTGCTGGACCTCGTCACCGGCCCGGCCGAGCCCGGAGTGCCGGCGTCCGAAAGCGAGGGCACCGCGCCGCTGCTCGGCGACACGCCGCCGTTGACCACGGACCCGGTGGACCTCGGCACCGGGCTCTCGCCGGAGACGGCGACCGGGTCCGGCGCGGAGACGGTGCACCTCGGTCCGGTACCCGGTCTGGGCACCGGTCCAGGCCCGAGTTCGCATAGCGGCCCCGGAAGTTCGGGCTTCGACACAGCTCCAGGCCCAGGGTCAGGCCCGGGCCCGGACGCGTCCTCCGGAACCGCCTCCGCCTCCGCCTCCGTATCCGTCTCCGGACCCGCCGCCGGTTCCGGTGGCGCCGCGGCTCCGGGACCGGTCGCGGTACAGCGACTTGAGGTATCCGGCGGATCTCCGCACGCAACCCCGTCGACCGATGCCACGCCCCTGCCCGCGGAGGGCGACCGGGCGCCGCTGCTCGGGGACGCCGAACCGCTCACCGTGAGCGACACGGTGGTGCCCGAGGCGCCGGGCCCGGGCGACATGGTGACGGCCTCGTCGCCCATGCCGATGCGACGGCTGGACGCCGTGGACGAGGCCACGCTTCCCGAGGCGGGGTTCGGCGCCGACGCGCCGGCCCGGGGCGCGGGCCCCGTGTTCCCGCTGGTGGCGCAGCGGTCGCTGCCGCTCTTCTCGGTGCCGGAATCGGCCCGGTCCGCCGAGCCGCCGGTCGCCGCCGAGCCGCCGGCCGCGGTCCCCGTGCGCTGGGAGCGGGTCGGGGGCGGCACCTCCGGCTCAAGGACGGGCGGCTCCGGAGGCCGTGCCCGGTCCGCCGACGCCGGAGCCGACGGCTTCGGCGACCCGGGCGACCCCGGTGACTACGGCGGCCCTCCCGGTGGGCCCACCGCCAGCGGCGGCGGCAGCGCGTACCCCGGCGCGGCCTCCGGCGACATCGGTGGCGTCGTGCAGCGGTCGGCCGTCGGCACCGGTGTGGCGGCCCTGGCCGAGAGCGCCCCGCCTGCCCGGTCCTACGGCATGCCCGACCGCCCCGGTTTTCCCGGCAGCTCACCGGCCGGTGCATTCTTTCCCGACGGCATCGGTCAGCCCTCCACCCGGGCGCTTCACGATCCCGGCGGCCTCGGCCCCGCGGTTCCGCTGCAGCGGCTCGCGACGGAGCGCGGCGGCGTCGACGCGCCGCCCGTGCCCCACTCGGCCCCGACGACGCCCTTGCTCCCGCCCGCTAGGGGACAGGCGCCGTCGGTCTCCGCGCCGTCGGTCTCCGCATCGTCCGGCGACAGCGCGGGGGCCGCGGCGGTCGCCGCCGGGGTCGCCCGGTGGGCGTCGGACGGCTCCGTGGAGTTCATCGCCCCCGCCGTGCAACGTGCCGCGGACGGCGTGCCGGTCACCGAGCCGCCGCCGGCCGACCCGCCGATGCCGCCCGAACCGGCCGATCCACCGGCGTCGTCGGCCGCCGCCGACAGCTCCTCGGCCTCGGCCGCCGCTCCGGGGAAGTCGGGCGCGTCCGGCGCCCCCAAGGTCACGGACGAACTCGTCCGCGCCCTGCTCGCCCCCCTCAGCAGGCTGCTCAGGGCGGAGTTGCGCATCGAACGTGAACGCGCCGGGAGCCTGCTCAACACCCGGCACTGACAGAGCCACCGGCAAGCACGCGGTACCGACAGAACAGAAAGGCAGGGCATCGGATGTCCACGACCCAGGACCCGGCGGTCACCGTCTGCTTCGTCGTCACGATCGACGGGATCGAGCTGGGGTCGTTCAACACCTGTGAGGGGCTCGGCTGCGAGGTGGTGCTCGAAGCCCGCGAGGAGGGCGGCAACAACGGCCACGTCTGGCAGTTGCCCACACGGCTGAAGTACCCCAACGTCAAGCTGTCCCGGCCGCTGACGAAGGACACCCAGAAGGTGGCCAAGTGGTTCGCCAGCATGACCACCGGGTTCGCCCGCAAGACCGCGCACATCGAGGCCCGTACCGGCGACGACATCATGGTCGCCCGCTGGGGGCTGCTGGAGGTGGTGCCGGTGCGCTGGACCGGGCCGTCGTTCAATCCGGAGTCGCCCAAGGTCGCCATGGAGACCATCGAGATCGCGCACCACGGATTCACGATGGAGCCCGGGGCATGAGCGGGCCCGTGGCGTTCAGCGCGGCCGGCGGCGCGAAGTCCGCGGCGGCCGGGGGCGGCGACGCGCGGCCCAAGCTGGAGCACGCCTACCTCGAACTGCGCACCCCGCCCTCGGGCGGCAGCCTCACGCCCGGCGGACCCTGCGGCCGGATCGACTTCCAGTTCAATCCCAAAGAGCTCAGCCTGGGCAAGTCGGCGTCCTGGAAACGCACTCCCGCCAAGGGCGCCAAGAGCGCGGGCCCGCCGGAGTACCAGGGGCCGCAGCCCAGCAAGCTCACCGTCGAGATGTTCTTCGACGCGAGCGACACCCAGGACACCCGCGTCGTCAAGGCGGTCGAGAGCCTGTTCGCCTGCTGTGTGCCGACGAACGAGACCCGGCAGGCGCAGCGGTCGTCGCCGCCCTGGGTGGTCTTCCACTGGGGCGGCATCACCGGCTTCCCCGGCTATGTCAGCCAGGTCCAGGTCAAGTACACGCTGTTCACCACGTCCGGGGTGCCGATCCGCGCGGTGTGCCAGGTGACGATGGAGGAGATCAGCGGAGAGACGGCCGGCCAGAACCCCACCTCGGGGGCGCTCACCGCGCGCCGGGTCCACCGCATCCGCGCCGGCGACACGCTGCAGGGCCTCGCCTGGGCCGAGTACGGCGACGCGGCGGCCTGGCGGGCCATCGCCGAGGCCAACGGCATCGACGATCCGATGCGGCTCGCCGAGGGGCGCGAACTGCTGCTTCCCGGGGCCGACGAACTGGACACGGCGTCGGGCGGGGCGGCGGAGCTCGCCGTGCACGGGTCCGCGGCGGCCGGCGGCCGGAAGGACTTCTGATGGCCCATGACACCGTCTCCAAGATCCTGGTCGTGGAGATCGGCGGGACGAAACTCCCCGCCGACCTCATCAACACCCTGGTGGACGGCTACGTCGACGACAGCCGCACCCTGCCCGACACGTTCGTGCTGCGGTTCCGCGACCCCAGCCGGGTGCTGCTCGACAAGGCCGGCATCAAGATCGGCTCCGAGGCGCGGCTGCTGGTCGCGTCCGGCGCGGGCGGCTCGCCGAAACCGCTGCTCAAGGGCGAGGTGACCGCCCTGGAGCTGGACTTCGACGAGACCGGGACGTACACCGTGGTCCGCGGCATGGACAAGGCGCACCGGCTGTTCCGGGGCCGTCGGGTCGCCGCCTTCCAGAACATGACGGTCGGGGACATCTGCCGCCGCGTCGCCCAGCGCGCCGGGCTCGGGACGGGGACGATCGACGTCTCCGGACCGGTCCTCGAACATGTCGCCCAGGCGAACGTCTCCGACTGGGAGTTCGTCCGCGACCTGGCCGAGGACGCCGGGGCGCAGGTCTATGTGATCGACGGCGCCCTGCATGTCACCAAGGCCACCGAGGCGTCCGGCGCGCCCGGCTCCTCGGCCCGCGCCGACCGCGACCCGCTGGTGCTGGAACTCGGCAAGAACCTGGTGCGCTGCCGCGCCGGGGTGACCGCCGCCGACCAGGTCTCCCAGGTCCAGGTGCGCGGCTGGGACACCAAGACCAAGCGCGCCCTGGTCGCCACCGCGGAGGCCGGCAAGGCGGACACTGTCCAGCTGGGCATCAGCCCGGCGGACGCGGCGCGCCCCTTCGGGAAGGCCGACTACCTCGTCACCGACAACACCTATGGCGCGCAGGCCCGCGTCGAGCAGGTCGCCAAGGCGCTGGCGCAGCGGATCGCCGGGTCGTTCGCCGAGATGGAGGCGGTCATCCAGGGCAATCCCGATGTCCGGGCCGGCGGCGCGGTCGCGCTGTCCGGGGTCGGCGCCCCGTTCGAGGGCCGGTACACCGTCACCGCCTCCCGGCATTTCTTCGACGCCCAGCGCGGCTACGAGACCTGGGTGACCGTCTCGGGCCAGCAGGAACGCTCCCTGTCGGCGCTGGCCGGCGGCGGGGCGGGGCGGGGCGGCCGGATCCCGGAGATGGAGGGCGTCGTCATCGGTCTGGTCTGCGACACCAAGGACCCGGACAAACTCAGCCGCGTCAAGGTCAAGTTCCCGTGGCTGTCCGATGAGTACGTCAGCGACTGGGCCCGGTGCGCCCAGACCTCCGGCGGCGGCGGCAAGGACGGCAAGGGAACCTCCGCATTCGTCCCGGAGGTGGGCGACGAGGTCCTCGTCGGATTCGAACAGGGTCGGCTAGACCGCCCCTACGTGCTCGGCTGCCTCTTCAACGGGCAGGACAAACCGTCCACGGCGAGCGGCGAGCTGATCGACGGCACCAGCGGCGCCGTCAACCGGCGGACGTTCTCCTCCCGCAGCGGCAACCAGGTCGAACTGCTCGACAACGCCTCCGGCCCGCAGGGCGTACGGATGGTCACCGGCGACGGCAAGCTCACCATCGACCTCGACCGCAAGGGCACCAAGATCATCGTGCACAGCGACGGCACGGTGGAGATCGACGCCAAGGACAAGGTCACCGTCAAGGCGGGCAACGGCGCCCTGATGGACGCGGGCAACGGCACCCTCGAACTGACCGGCAAGTCGGTGAAGGTGACCGCGCAGACCGGCGTCCAGGTGGACGGCGGCAGCGGCCAGGTCGGGCTCAAGACCAGCGGGGGAGTGGAGGTGAAGGGCAGCCAGGTCGCCGTCAACGGCACCTCGCGCACCGAGATCAAGGGCGGGGCGACCTGCACGATCAACGCGGGTCTGGTCCGGATCAACTGACGACGACGAAGAAGAACTGCAAGCCGCCGAAAGAAGGAGCCACCGCCATGCCACCCGCCGCCCGCGTCGGCGACCCCACCGGCCACCCGGGGACGGTCGGCCCGCCCGGCGCGCCCACCGTCCTCATCGGGGGCATGCCCGCCGCCACCGTCGGCACCAGCCACGCCTGCGCCTTCCCGCCGCCCGCCGTGCACCCGCCGTCCGTGATCATTCCGCCGGGGTGCCCCACGGTCCTCATCAACGGCAAGCCCGCCGCCCGGATCGGTGACACCGCCGCCTGCGGGGCGCCGATCATCGCGGGCTGCCCGACCGTCCTGATCGGCGGGTGAGCGGCTGATGGGACAGCAGTTCGTCGGCGCGGGCTGGGCGTTCCCGCCGCGCACCGACGCCACCGGGAGCATCGCCCTGGTGCGCGGGGAACGGGAGATCGAGGAATCGATTCGGCTCGTGCTCGCCACCTCCCCGGGGGAGCGCCCCATGCGGCCGGAGTTCGGCTGCGCCATCCACGACTACGTGTTCGCCCCGGCCGACGCCGGCACCGCGGGCCAGGTCGCCTACGAGATCCGGCTCGCCCTGGACCGCTGGGAGCCGCGGATCGAGGTCGTGGGCATCGACGTCCGGTTCGACGCGGTGGAGGACGGCGTGCTGTACATCGACATCAGCTACACCGTGCGCGGCACGAACGACCCCCGCAACCTCGTGTTCCCGTTCTATGTGATCCCCGCGCACGAGGAAGGAACGGGCCCGTGACGCTGCCCAGCCCCCATCTCGACGACCGGAAGTTCCAGAGCCTGGTCGACGAGGCCAAGCGATTCGTCCAGCAGCGTTGCCCCGAGTGGAGCGACCACAACGTCTCCGATCCGGGCGTGACCCTGATCGAGGCGTTCGCGACGATGGTCGACCAGCTCCTCTACCGCCTCAACCGGGTGCCGGAGAAGAACTACCTGGCCTTCCTCGATCTGATCGGCGTGCGGCTGCATCCGCCCACCGCCGCCCGCACGGACGTCGCGTTCTGGCTCTCCGCGCCGCAGCCCGAGACCGTCCGGGTCAGGGCCGGCACCGAGGTCGCGACCGTGCGCACCGAGACCGAGGAGGCGGTGGTCTTCACCACCGTCCGCGAGCTGCCGATCGTGCCGTGCGGGCTGGCCAGGCTGGCGACCGTCCCGGCCGGCGGCGGGGCCGCCGACCGCACCCAGGAACTCGCCCTCGGCCGCGCCGTGCCCTGCTTCGACGACGACGAACCCGTCCCCGGCGACGCCCTCTACGTCGGCCTGAGCAACCCCGTCCCGGCCGGGGTCGTCGTGCTGCGGCTGGACTGCCGGGTCGACGGCGTCGGCGTCGACCCGCGGCGCCCGCCGCTGCGCTGGGAGGCGTGGGACGGCACGGCCTGGGCGCGCTGCGACGTCGAGGAGGACACCACCGGCGGCTTCAACCGCCCCGGCCAGGTGGTGCTGCACCTGCCGGGCAGCCACGCGGAGTCCACGATCGCCCGCCAGACCGCGGGGTGGGTGCGCTGCCGGCTGATCTCCGCCGAGCCGGACCAGCCCACCTATCTGCAGTCGCCGACCATCCGCGAGGCCGAGGCCTTCACCATCGGCGCGACCGTGGAGGCCGTGCACGCCGAGACGGTGACGGACGAGGTCCTGGGGCTGTCCGAGGGCGTGCCCGGCCAGTCCTTCCACGTCTCGCGGCCCCCCGTCGTCCCGGGCGACGAGCCGTTCGTCGTGGAGGTCGCGGACGGCTCGGACTGGTCGCAGTGGCACCGCGTCGACGACTTCGCCCACTCGGGACCCGGCGACCGGCACCTGACGCTGGACCCGAACTCCGGCCGGGTCGACTTCGGTCCGGCCGTGCGCGAGCCGGACGGGACGATCCGCTACTACGGCGCCGTCCCGGCAAAGGGCGCCCCGGTGCGGATCCGCGCCTACCGGACCGGAGGCGGCAGCGCGGGCAACGTCGCCACCGGGACGCTGCGGGTGCTGCGCACCTCGCTGCCGTTCGTGGCGCGGGCCGAGAACCGGCGGGCCGCCGTCGGCGGGGTCGACGGGGAGAGCGTGGAGAGCGCCAAGGTCCGCGGCCCCATGACGCTGAGCACCCTGTACCGGGCTGTCGTCCCGCGCGACTACGAGGTGCTGGCGCGGGAGGTCGCCCCGGACGCGGCGCGGGTCGCCTGCGTACCCGCGGGGGAGGGCGAGGAGGGCGGCGTACGGCTGCTGCTGGTGCCGGCCGTGCGCAGCGACGAACAGGGGCGGCTGCGCTTCGACGACCTGGTGCCGCCCCGGGAGACCCTGCGGGGCCTCGCCGACTACCTGGACGAGCGCCGGACCATCGGCACCCGGCTGGTGGTCGAGCCGCCCTACTACCAGGGCGTCACCGTCGTGGCGTCCGTCCTGGCGGCCCGCGGCGCCGCCGCCGACCTGGTCCGCACCGCCGCGCTGACCGCCCTGTACGGGTACTTCAACCCGATCACCGGAGGACCGAGCGGACAGGGCTGGCCGTTCGGACGGCCGATCCACGCCGGAGAGGTGTACGCCGTCCTCCAACGGGTGCCGGGCGTCGACCTCGTCGAGGACGTCAGGCTCTTCCCGGCCGACCCGCTGACCGGGCAGCGCGCCGACCCGGTCACCAAGATCGTGCTCGACCCGCACGCCCTCGTCTTTTCCTACGAGCACCAACTCCGAATGCGGGAGGCCTGAATGCGCGGAACAGTCGAGGGACTGCCCACGCCGCACCCACTCATCTACCAGCTCCCCGCCGTGTACCTGGGCGAGGACTTCATCCAGCGGTTCCTGGCCGCGCTGGACGACGTCCTGGCGCCGGTGCTGCTGACCATCGACAACCTCCCCGCCCACCTCGACCCGCGCACCGCCCCGGACGACTTCCTGGCGTGGATGGGCGGATGGGTGGCCACGGGCCCCGCCGACGGCCGGCCGGACGGACAGCGCCGGGCCGCGGTCCTCGGGGCGGTGGAACGGCACCGCCGACGGGGTACGGGAGGCGGACTCGCCGAAGCCGTACGGGTGGAGTTCGGCGCGGAGGCGGAGATCGAGGAGACGGGCGGCACGTCGTGGTCCGAGACGGCGGGCAGTGCGCTGCCCGGGCCGCCCGGCGCCCCGCCCCGGGTCACCGTACGGGTGCGGGTGGCCGACCCGGACGCGGCGGGCGCGGAGCGGCTGCGCCGGCTGGTCGCCGGTGAGGTGCCCGCGCACGTCGGGTTCGACACGGAACTGCTGCCCCTCGCGGACGCGTCATGAGCGGCGGCGACGGGCTGGTCTGCCCGGACTGCGGCCACCACAACGCGCCGGGCACGGCGTTCTGCGCGTCCTGCAACGCCTTCCTGGACTGGGAGCAGAGCGCCGCAGGCGCCGGCGCAGGCGCCGCGAACGGCGGCCAGAGCACGGGAACGGCGCCCCACGCGGCCGTCGCGGAGCCCGCCGTCGCCGGCCCGC
This sequence comes from Streptomyces sp. NPDC001858, assembly GCF_053594615.1. Lineage (NCBI taxonomy): Bacteria > Bacillati > Actinomycetota > Actinomycetes > Kitasatosporales > Streptomycetaceae > Streptomyces > Streptomyces sp. NPDC001858. The sequence goes on along the minus strand of NZ_JBSFEV010000014.1, from coordinate 131,037 downwards.
CGGCGGCGCCGGCGGCACCGGCGCCGGCGGCACCCGCTCCCGCTGCGCCGGCTCCGGTCGCGCCCGGACCCGTGACACCGGACCCGTCCGCACCCGGGCCGTCCGTCCAGGGGGCCCCGGCCGCCGGTCCCGCGCCGGAGCCGACGGCCACCCGGACCGCTCCCCTCCCGCCCCGGCCGCAGACTTCGCCGTCCGTTCCGCCGCAGCCCCGGACACCGCCGGCCGGTGCCCCGCCGACGCCGGCCGCGCCGACGCCGGCCGTCCCCGCCGTCGCCGCCGCGCCGACCGGCCCGGTCCGGCCCCGGACTCCGGCGGAACCCGGGAGCTCCGGCACCGTGCGGCGGCCCGGCGAGCGGGCGCCCGACCCGGACGACCTGCCCGCGCCGCCCGCCGAGGGCGCCACCGCGACCGTGCCCCGCTCCCGGACGCCGGTCCATGACCTGATCTGTCAGGCGTGCGCCCACGCCAACCCCCGTACCCGCACCCTGTGTCTGCGCTGCGGGGCCGTTCTCTCCGCGCCCGTGGTGACGGAGGAGCGGCTCTCGTGGTGGGCGCGACTGCTGCGCCGGCTCCGCCGCCGAAAGACGCGTCGGCTCGCGGCCGGGCAGCGCCCACCGGTGCGGGCATGGCGCCGGCCGAGCCTCGCGATCCCGCTCACGCTGGTCCTGCTGCTCGTCGGCGGCTATTTCGTCCGGCCCCACCTGGGCAGCCTCATCGACGACCTCCGCAACCAGACCGCCAAACCCACCCCCGTCAACCCGAAGTTCGCCGACGCCTCCAGCAACCGCAAGGACCATGGGCCGAACCTGGCCTTCGACGGGGCGAACAACACCTACTGGGCGCCGGCGCCGGCCGGCGCGGGCGCGGGTGAGGATCTGGAGGCACGGTTCGAACAGCCCGTCACACTCCAGAAAGTCATCATCCACATCGGCGTCTCGATCAACAAGGACGAGTTCCTCAAGCAGGCCAGGCCGTCCGTCCTCGACGTCGAACTGGTCGAAGCGGACGGCACCGTCGAGAAGAAGCAGCTCAAGCTGGAGGACAAGCCGGGGCCGCAGACGCTGGACCTGAGGGGGACGAACGTCAGCACGGTGCGGTTCATCATCCGGTCCAGTTTCGGAGTCGAGGGGGGGACGCGGCACTCGGCCATCCTGGAGGTCGAGTTCTTCGGCCGGCGATGACGACGGCCCGCGACGCCCGGCGCCGCGGCGGCCCTGCCCGCCGGCGGCGGCCGGCCGACGACGGGCTCCGGAGCAGGCGGCCCGGCGGCCGCGCGCTCCGGCGCCCGCCGCTACACCGGATGGGAGAGCCCGCCGGACGGCGGGATCCCCAGGGAGGCCAGCATCGCCGAGTAGCCGCTGCGGGCCCGCGCGCTGTCGGCCGCGAGCCCCGCGGCGTCGCAGGCCCGGATCAGCACCCGCCAGGCCGCGTCGCGGTGCCCGTCGACCTCCAGGCAGCGTTCGGCCGCCTCCACCGCCTCCACGGGCCGACCCTGGGAGAGCCGGATCTCGGCCAGCGCCACGGCCGCGTTCGCCGCCTCCCGGCGCAGCCGTTCCCGGTCGGCGGCCACCCACTCGGCCTGCCCGTCCTCGGGCAGCAGCTCACCCGCGTAGTGGTCCAGCGCGATGCGGAACGCGTCCGCCGCCTCCTCCGGCCGCTTCTGCGCCCGGGCGCGCCGGCCGTCGCGCACCGCCCGCTCGAACGACGCGACATCGCTCACATCACCGGGCGCCAGCACCAGCCGATAGGAATCGCCCTGCCGCGCGATGAGCCGCGAACCGCCCCGGGGACGCTCCGGTTCCAGGAAGGAACGCAGACTCGACACCGTCACCTGGAGGTTGTGCAGCGTGGACGGCGTCGTCACCCCGTCCCAGAACGCGACCAGCAGATGGTCACGGTGGACCGCCTGCCCGGCGCGCACCGCGAGGAGCCGCAGCACCGCCTGTGCCCTGGGGCGCAGCTTCGCCCAGTCGTGCTCGCGCCCGGCCAGGGTGAACTCGAAACCGCCGAGGCAACGCACCGTCAGGTCCGGTGCCGACCGGGCTCCGACGCCCCGTCCGGACGCGGAGGCGGCCTGGAGTCCGCCGGCCTTGGGACGGCCCGTCGCCGCCCCGCCGTCCCCGACCGGGCCGACGGGGGCCGCCAGCGCGGTGAGCCAGGAGCGCAGCCCGGACACCGGCAGCCCCGCGGACCGGGCCGTCGACCAGGCGGCGTCCTGCAACTCGGACCGGCTCGCCGCGTCGGGCGCCGCCAGCGCCATCGCGCCCATGGCCAGCGCACGTGCCCCCGGTACCCCCGCCGACCGGGCGAACGCCTCTGCCTGGGCCGCGCGCTGCCCCGCGTCCGGCAGGTCGTTCGCGACCTCCACGACGGCGAGAGCGGCCCGGCCCCAGGCCTCCAACGTGCCCCAGCCCAGCGCCCGGAACCGTCGCACGACCTCCTCCAGCTCGCCGATGCCGGGGCGCCCCGTCCGCACCGAGCGCAGACACCCGGCCAGGGCGGCGAGCGCCGCGCCCTCGGCGTCGCCGAGCCGGGTGCACTCGTCCAGCACGACGACCGGCTGCCCGGCGTCCTCGGGGTGCGGTCCCAGGCCCAGCAGGCACCGGGCGGCCCGGCTCAGCCACGGCAGGTCCAGCCGTTCGGCGTCGTAGGCGATCCGCTGGAGCTCGGGGTACGGGACCGGACTGGCCGGGCCCCCGGACAGCACGGTCAGCGCCACCCGGACCAGCTGCCCGGACAGCGCGATCAAGGCGTCGTCCGTCGCCTCCGCCAAGGCCCGGCGCACGGTGGTCCCGGCCGTCCGGTCGCCGGTCAGGGCCGCGGCGATGCCCTGGACGAGAAGGGCCGCGGAATTGCCGGAACCGCCCTCGGTGACCTGCCCGAAGGAGCGGTCGAGGTAGGTGTCCGGGGCGCCCGCGACGACGATGCGCAGCGGGTCGGGCCAGTCCACGGACCGGGGACGGCGGCGCACCGCCGAAGGCGGCGGGTCCTGATGCTCGTCCGCGGCGGTGCGGGCCGCGGCCCGGCCGCGCAGCCGCGCCAGTTCGACGTCGGTCAGCATGCCGGTGAGCCGTGCGCGCAGACACTCGCGGAGCAGGGGTTCGGCGAGATAGGTCCGTCCGTCCGGGTCGGCGCGCAGGACCCCGTGCTCATGGGCCAGGGACCACAGCAGCTCGGCGCTGTCGGCCCGGCCGGTCAGCGCCTGGCAGGCGTCGGCGGTGAGCCGGCTCAGCAGGGAGGTCTCCGTCAGGAACCGGCCCAGCCGCTCGGGGAGCGGGGCGAGCACCTCCCGTTCCAGGTATTCGCGGCCGAACATCCCGTCGGCCAGAATCTGCTCCTGTCCCGTGTCGGGGCGGGCCGCCACGGCCCTGGCGAACAGCCTCAGCGTCGCGGCCCGGCCGCCGGTGGCCCGGACCAGGGGCAGCGCGATTCCGGGGCGCAGCGCCGTGTCGTACAGATGCGGGAACAGGTGCTCGACCTCCCAGGAACGGAATCGCAACGCGTCGGCGTTCACCACCGTCGCGCCGGACGCCTCCAGCGCGGCCGTCGACATGCCGGCGGCGGGGCGGGTCCCGATCAGCACCCGCGGGTGTGGCGGGGCCAGCTGGCCGAGCCGGACCACGAGCGTCCGCACGGCTGCCGAGAGCAGGTGCATGTCATCGATGACGACGAGCCGCCCCATGGCGCCGCCGTCCCTGACATCGCGGCGCCGCGCTGTCTGCGGGGCCACGCCGGGCGGCCCCGCAGCGCCCGCCAGTACGTCTGCCGGGTATCCGAGCGTGGCCAGCAACTCCCGCTGGTCGGCGTCGGGCCGGGCCTGGTACCACGTCACCGGGCCCGCATGCGCCCTGGCCGCCTGTGCCAGCAGCGCGGTCTTGCCGAAGCCGGGCGGCGCGACCACCAAGCCAGCCGAGCAGTGGGCGAACTGCTCGGTCAGGCGGCCCCGGGACATGGCCTCAGAGGCCGGTATCCGGAATGCGGTCCAGTGCTGAGCCGGTAAAAGACTCGTCATACGCCTCATCTCCGTGGTTCCCGGACGCTCTGGCAGATGTGCCCCATTTCAACTGTTTCTTCTTTTGTGCTGTTTTTTGGTACCGAAAAGCCTTGCACGTTATGGGGCGTGGGACTTGAGTGGCCGTGGTGTGTCATTTTCGTGCTTTTCCCTCATCGGGAGCGCCCGGAAACGGCCAATGCCAAAGAGAGTGTCGTTTCGGCCGGAGGGACGGTCCGATCGACACCCGGGAGACGGGTGCCCCGAGACGTCCGAGGGGGAGTCAGGGGTCGGCGCGGGGCTGTTCGTCCAGGGTCCGCTCCAGGTAGTCGAGGTCCTGGCGCAGCAGCGTGAGGGCGGCCCGGGGGCCGGGTGTGCCGGGGGTCCTCAGACTGGTCTGCCGCACCATGGCCACCGCCAGTTCGGCGATCTGGTCCGCGGTGTCCTGCGGGTTCTGGCCGTGTTCGCCGCCCGGATGGTGCCACCAGGCCACCCAGTTGCACATCCCGGCCACCGCGAGTGCGGCCCGCCGCGCCTCGACCGGACGGAACTGTCCCTTGAGGACGCCTTCGTCGATCACCCGGACCAGATGGCGCAAGGTGCTGCGCTGGGCGGCCCGTTGGGCCTCGGCCACCGTCGGCGGAAGGTCCGCCTCCGAGCGCAGCAGCAGCTGGAAGCGGCTCGGCTGGGTCGCCCGTTGCAGGGTGATCAGGTGGGCGATGCGGCGCAGCCGGTCCGCAGGGTCGGCGGCGGTGTCCACCGCGAGGGCCTCGATCTCCGCCGCCGGCCCTTCGGCCGTCTCCTCGACGAGCCTGGCGAGCAGCTCGTCCTTGCTCTTCACGTAGTAGTAGAGGGCCGGGCGGGTGATGCCCATCGCCTCGGCGATGTCCCCCAGGTGGGTGCCGGCGAAGCCGCGCTCGGCGAACAGCCGGGACGCCTGCTCGAACATCTCGTTCTCGACGAGCTCGCGCCGGGCCGAGGGCCGACCGGCCGAAGTCCCCTTCGCCCGGCTGCCGGGCGGGGAATCGGCTGCCGCCTTTCGCGCGCTTTTCGTCATGAAGACGATCGTAGCCACGCAGGACATCCTGGAACGACACAGAATCTTTGCGGGTGTTGAATGTTCGACGTGGAAGTAATGCGGGGGCGGCCGGGGATCACCCCGCGTCGGCGGAGTCGGCGGTCCGGCCGTCGTGCACGGCCGGGCCCGTCAGGGGGTGCCGGTGAGGTTGCCCAGCACCTCGTACATCTGCCGGGAGGTCAGCGGGCCGGTGGGGAGCGGGCGGGCGGCTTCGGTGCGCAGGCCGTCGAGCATGAAGGCGACACTGCGGCGCCAGGCGTCGGGGGCGGTGTCCTTGGCCGCGCGGGCCAGCAGCGCGTTGGTGCCGAAGATGAACAGCAGGTCCTCGCGGGTGAAGTCGGGGCGCAGCGCCCCGGCTCGCTGAGCGCGCTTGATGATGCACGAGGTCGAGGCGTAGGAGCGTTCGCAGACGGTCATCAGGCGTTCGGCGCCCGGGTAGCGGCCGGCGACCACGTCACCGATCGCGCAGTCGGTGGCCTGCAACGCGCAGAGCGTCTCGATGTAGTACGCGAATCCGGCCCAGGCGTCGTCGTGCGCCAGGGCCTGTGCGGCGGCCTCGTCGAGACGGGCCGCCGCCAGGTCGGTGACGACCTCGTCGATGAGCGCCTCGCGGGTGCCGAAGAGGTTGTAGAGCGTCCCGTGGCTCACGCCGGCCCGGCGGGCGATCTCCTTGAGGGGCGCCTGGAGGCCGCGCTCGCGGAAGAGTTCGGCGGCCGCTGTGCGCAGCTTCTCCGCGTTGCGTTGCGCGTCGGCCCGCATTCGGCGTTCCTCCTCGTCGCGTGGGTGCGGGGTCCATGGTCGCATCCCTGCGAGAGGGAAACTTGACCTTGGGGTCAAGTTCCATGTTATCTTCGGGCGCGAACTTGGCCCGGGGGTCAAGATGTTTCCGGTGCCGGTCGCCCGCAGTGCGGCTGCCGAGCCCGTCGAGGCCCGGACGGGCGCCGCTCGCCTCGCCTCTCCCGACGATTGGACCGCCTGATGCCAGACCCCCTTCTCCAGCCTCTCCGTGACGGCACGGCGAACCGGCCCGTCGAGACCCTGCCCGGCGGACCGGCCGACGCGGCCGAAGGCCGTCCGGCCGCGGAAGCGGTCGACTCTCCCCTCGTGAACCTCGGTTCGGCCGACGCGGCCGTCTGCACGGACGGGGTGTGCGCCCTGTGAGCACACCGCCCAACACATCGCCCAACACATCGGCCGACACCTCGCCCGACACCTCGCCCCACACGCTGCGCATCGACATCTGGTCCGACGTCGTCTGCCCGTGGTGCTACATCGGCAAGCGGCGCCTGGAGACGGCGCTCACCCGCTTCGAGCACGGCGCGGACGTCGAGCTGCGCTGGCACAGCTTCCAGCTCGACCCCGCCCACCCCAAGGGCGACCGCCGGCCCGTGTCCGAGACGCTGGCGCAGAAGCTCGGAGCCCCGCCCGCCCAGGTAGCGGCGATGGCCCGGCAGATCACCGAAGTCGCCGTCGCCGAGGGGCTGACGTTCGACCTGGATCGGGCCGTCTCGGCCAACACGATCGACGCCCACCGCCTCGGCCACCTGGCCGCTGCCCACGGACTGGGCGACCAGATGCACGAGCGGCTCCTGCGCGCCCATCTGTGCGAGGGCGCGATCGTCGAAGACCCCGACACGCTCGTGCGGCTCGGCGCCGAGGTCGGCGTCCCCGAGGACGAGACCCGGCGGATGCTGGCCGGCGACGCGTACGCGGACGCCGTGCAGGCCGACATCCGCGAGGCGCGCGCATTCGGCGTGACGGGCGTGCCGTTCTTCGTCATCGACCGGGCCTACGGTCTCTCCGGCGCGCAGCCCGCCGACACCTTCCTCTCCGCCCTGCGCACCGCCTACGCGGAGGCCGCCCGGACGACCCGCTGAGCCGAACCGGCCGGGAAGCGACCCCGAGGGGGTCGGCCTGCGGCGGGGTTCCCGGCCCGCACCCGTATCCGTACTGTCAGGTTGGGCGTGATCATGCCAAAATGGTGCGCCCGGGCACCGTGTGAGCACTGGTGCGGGGATCGAGCCCGAACAGGCACCCGGAGGTGGCAGTTTGGCACGTCGCCCCAGTCGGGACGATCCGCGTCAGGCCGGCCGGGACGCACCCCACGGCGAGTCGCAGCCCCGGCGGACGCCGTCGTACGCCCCCCGTCCCGCCCCCGACTTCGTAGGGCGGGAGGCCGAACTCCACGCCGTGTGCGAGGCGTTGGGAAACGGGCCGGCGCTCGTCGTGCTGGAGGGCGAGGCCGGCATCGGCAAGACACGGCTCGTGCGCGAGGCCGTCGCCCGGGCGGTCGGGCGCGAGGCGGTCATCGCCACCTGCCCGCCGCTGCCCGAACCGTTCACCCTGGGCGCGGTCGTCGACGGCATCCGCCGCCGCCTCCCCGCTCCGCCCGACGGCCTCCAACTGAGCCCGCTCGCCGGGGCGTTACGGCCGCTGTTCCCCGACTGGGCCGACCGGCTGCCGCCGCCGCTGGACGCGCTCGACGATCCCCACGAGACCAGACACCGGATCCTCAGCGCGCTCACCGAACTGCTGGGCCGCCTCGACATCGGCGTGCTGGTCGTGGAGGACGCCCACTGGGCCGACACCGCAACCCTGGAGTGGCTGCTCACCCTCACCGCCGCCGGACGCACCGGCCTGTCGATCGTGGTCTCCTTCCGCCCCGACGAGGTGCCGAACGGCTCGCTCCTGACCCGGCTGACCTCCCGGGTGCCCTCCGACGTCACGCTCGTACGGCTGACCCTGGGGCCGCTGGACCTGGCGGACACCCACGAGCTGGTCGCGTCCATGTTCGACACCTCGACGGTGTCCGCCGAGTTCGTGTCCTTCCTGCACCGGCACACCGACGGCGTCCCGCTCGCCGTCGAGGAGTGCGTCCTGCTGCTGCGCGACCGCAGGGACATCGTCCACCGCGACGGCGCCTGGATCCGCCGGGTGCTGACCGAGTTACAGGTCCCCGCGACCCTGCGGGACTCGGTGCTGGAACGGGTGCAACGGCTCGACGCCCCGGCGCGCAGAGTGCTCGAGGCCGCCGCCGTGCTGGACGCGCCGTCCGAGGAGGCGCTGCTGAGCGCGGTCGCCGACCTGGAGCCCGAGACCGGCCGGGGCGGGCTCGCGGCAGCGCTCGGGGCGGGGCTGCTGCGCGAGCAGACACCCGGCGCGTACGCCTACCGGCACGCCCTGGACTGTCTGGCCGTGCGCGGGGCGATCCCCGCACCGGACCGGCGCCGGCTGCACGGCCGGGCGGTGGCGAGCCTGCGCGGGCGGCGGCCCGAGCCCGTCGCCCGGCTCTCCTGGCACTGCCGCGAGGCGGGCGACGTCGCGGGATGGTGCCGGTACGGAGAGGCCGGCGCCGACGTGGCACTGGAGTCCGGCGACGACCGAGCCGCCGTCGTCACCCTGCTGGGGCTGCTCGGCGCGGCGGACCTCGCGACGGCCGACCGGTCGCGCCTCGCCCGCAAGATGGGCGGCGCGGCCGTCTTCGGCGCACGGGACGTCAGCGATCTCGCCCGGGCCGTCCTGGACGCCGTACGAAAGGTCCTGGAGTGCGCGGACCTGCCGCGGCAGGAGCGCGGTGAGATCAAGCTGCTGCTCGGCCGGCTGCTACGGGACGCCGGTCAGGAGTCCGCGGCCTTCGAAGAGATCGAGGACGGCGTCGCCCACCTGGGGGACCGGCCCGACCTGGCCGCGACAGCGATGTCCGTCCTGGCCATGCCGCTGGTGCCGGAATGGCCGGCGGCACGGCACCGCAGGTGGCTCGCGCGGGCGACGGAACTGCTGCCGAGGATCGAGTCGCCGTCCGACCGGCTCCGGGTGACCACGAACCGTGCCTCCGCCCTTCTCCTCCTCGGCGAGGAGGAGGGCTGGCGGGCGGCCGACGAGATCCAGCGAGCCGCGGCCGACGCGCCCCCGGCCGAGCGCAGACTGCTCGCCCGGTTCCTGTTCAACGCCGGCGAGATGGCGGTCGTCTGGGGCGACTATGCCGGCGCCCGGTCCCGGCTGACCGCGGCGGCGGAACTCGTGGAGTCCATCGGGTACCGGCGGATGCTGAGCGTCGTCCGGGTCCCGTTCGCGCATCTGGACTGGTGCACCGGAGCGTGGACGGGCCTGGACGAGACCGTCGCCGCCCTGGCCGCCGACCGGGACGTCAACACCTACGGTTCGCGGCTGGCCCGGCAGCTCCAGGCGGTGCTGGCACTCGTCGGGGGCGGCGGCGCGGCGGCCCGGCGAGGGCTGCGGAAGGTCGTCGACGAACTCGCTGAGAGCGGCCTATGCGAGCCGGAGGCCGGACTCTCGGCGGCGGCACTCGCCCGATCGCACCTGGCCGACGGCGACTGGGCCGCCGCCCTCGAAGTCACCGGCCGCGTCCTGGAGTTGATCGAACGCAAGGACGTCTGGCTCTGGGCCACCGACATCCTCCCGGCCCACCTCGACGCCCTGGCCGGAGCCGGCCGGACCGACCGCGCCGACGAACTGCTGCGACGGTACGCCGCCGGGACTGACGGCCGGAACGCGCCCGCGGCCGCAGCCGCGCTGGCGTTCGGCCGCGCGATCCTGGCCGAGGCCCGCGGCGAATCGGCCCCGGCCGCCGAGGCGTTCGCGACGGCAGCGTCGGCGTGGGCCGCCCTGCCGCGCCCCTACGACGAGTTGCTGGCCCTCGAACGGCGGGGCCGCTGTCTGCTCCGGCACGGTGCGGCCGGGCCGGCGCTCGCGCAGCTCACCGCCGTGCAGGAGCGGCTGTGGACGCTGGGCGCGCGCACGGACGCGGACCGCGTCGCCCAACTCCTGCGCGAGCAAGGGGTGGAGGTGTCCCGCGCCTGGCGCAGGGGGCCGCGCGGTTACGGTCCACGGCTCTCGCCACGGGAGCGGCAGGTCGTGGCGCTGGTCGCGCAGGGGATGACCAACAGGGAGGCGGCGCAGGCGTTGTTCGTCTCCCCGAAGACCGTGGCCACCCAACTCAGCGCCGCCATGCGCAAGTTGGGGGTGTCGTCGCGGGCGGCCGTGGTCCGGGCCGCCGTCGAGACCGGCGTACTGCCCCTGGAATCCGAGGAGTCGGCGCCCCACGGCTAATTTTTCGGTCACCTGACTGATCGCCGCGCGGCCGGTCGCGTACGAGGCTGGTGTGCCATGCGAGTCGACCCGCAGGAGCCACCGCACGCCGAGGAACAGAGCGAGCAGCACGCAGGGCACGCACTGGGCGACCCCGGGCCGCCTTGCGCCCAGGAGCCCTCCGACGAGGAGGAACCCCTCCCTGAGAGCTGCGACGACGGTCGGTTCGAACCCCTCTGAGCCTCCGTCCCCCACCTTCGGCACTCGGAAAGGAACATCTTGATACCCCCCACCCCCCATCCCCGCCCCGGCCGGCGCCCCAGATCCCGCCGCCCGGCCTTCGCCCTCACCGCCTCCGTCCTGGCCGCCACCCTGACCGCCGCGGTCCTCGCCGCCGCACCCCCCGCCGGCGCCTCGGACACCGTGCCGGAGACGACCGACGGACAGAAGTCGGTCACCTTGATCACCGGCGACGTCGTCGAGGTCACCGAACTCGGCGGCGGCCGGCGCTCGGTGGAGGTGGAGGCCGGCGAGGGCCGTTCGGACATCGTCTTCTACCAGCGGGAGGACGCGGGCGAGTTCAGCGTCATCCCGTCGGACGCGGTGGGCCTGGTGGCCGGTGGCACCCTGGACGCCCGGCTGTTCGACATCACCGCCCTCACCCGGGTCGGGTACGACAATGCCGGACTCGACGCGCTGCCGCTGATCGTCGAGCACACCGGGGACCGTACTCCCTCGGCGCTCGCGCAGGCCGACGGCGCGGACGTCGGAAAGACGCTGCGGAGCATCGGAGCGACCGCGGTCGCGGAACGGCACGACGAGGCGGGCGAGTTCTGGGCGGACATCGTCCGCGAGTCGGGAACCGCCCAAGCGGCGAAGCTGGAGTCCGGGCTGTCCAAGGTCTGGCTCGACGCGCCAGTCGAGACCCGCGACGACGTCGGCAACGCCCAGATCGGCGTCCCGGCGGCCCGCGCGGCCGGATATACCGGCGAGGGCGTCAAGGTCGCCGTCCTGGACACCGGCTGGGCCCACGCCCACCCCGATCTTCAGGGCCGGGTGACAGCGGAACGGAACCTGATCAACGGCACCGACAACGCCGAGGACGACAACGGCCACGGCACCCATGTGGCCGGCATCGTCGCCGGGAGCGGAGCCGCTTCGGGAGGCCGGTACGAAGGGGTGGCGCCCGGCGCCGACCTCCTGATCGGCAAGGTCATGGACGCCGGCGGCTCGGGCTTCAGCTCCGACATCATCGAGGGCATGGAGTGGGCGGTGGCGCAGGGCGCCGACGTCGTCAACATGAGCCTTGGTTCCCGGCTGCCGAGCAACGGCACGGACCCGTTGTCCCAGGCGGTGAACACCCTGTCGGCGCAAGGGGATTCGCTGTTCGTGGTCGCCGCGGGCAACTCCGGCCCCGGTACCACCACCATCGGGGCGCCGGCCGCCGCCGACGCCGCTCTCACCGTCGGCGCGGTGGACTCCACGGGCGCGCTCGCGTCGTTCTCCAGCCGCGGTCCGCGCCTCGGGGACGGTGCCGTCAAGCCGGACGTCACCGCCCCCGGCGTGGCCGTGATCTCGGCCCGTGCCAAGGGCACCTCGATCGGCGACATCGACCCCGCGGGCCCGCAGGGCCCCGTCGACGACAACTACACGGCGCTGTCGGGCACTTCGATGGCGACACCGGCGGCGGCGGGCGCCGTGGCCCTGCTCGCCCAGGCGCACCCGGACTGGAGCGCCGAGCGCCTCAAGGACGGGATCAAGTCCGCGGCGAGTCCGCAGCCGGACCAGAGCGTCCACGTCCAGGGCAGCGGTCTCATCGACGTGGCCAGGGCGACCAGCAGGACGGTGACCGCGTCTCCGTCCGGCCTGAACGCGGGGCTGTTCACCTGGCCGCACACCGCGGCCCCGGCCACGACGAAGACGGTCACCTACCGCAACGACGCCGACACCCCGGTCACCCTGACGATCACCCCGTCGGCGGCGGCCGGAACGACTCCCCCCACGGACACCCTGCGCCTGTCCGCCGGCGAGGTCACCGTCCCGGCGGGCGGCGAGTCCACCGTCGACGTGACGATCGACCCGGCCACCGGCATCCCGGCGACCGGAGCCTCGTACGCCTGGCGGCTGGTGGCGGCGAGCGCCGACGGCTCCACCCGCGTCCAGACCACGGTCACGGCCAAGTTCGAGGAGGAGACCTACGACCTCGACCTCACCGCCCTCGACCTCAACGGCAGCACACCGCTGACGCCCTACACGTCCGTGATCGCCGTCGACCCCCTCGACCGGACCAGCGCCTCGTCCTTCGGGCGGATCAACACGGTCACGCCCGGGGCCCACCTCAGGCTGCCCAAGGGCAGGTACGGTCTCACCGCCCTCACCAACACCGTGGACCCGGTGACGAGGCGGTCCACCGACCTCACCCTGGAGAGCCGGCCGGCGATCACGCTCGACCGGAACACCACGATCGAGTTCGACGCCCGCAAGAGCAAGCCGGTGGACATCGGCGTGCCGGACGACACGGCCGCGCCCTGGTTCCGGGAGTACGACGCCCAGCACACCTCCGTCGACTCCACCGGCCACCGGGAACTGTCGAGCCTCGGCGTCATGGCCCCGTACTACTCGACGACCCGCCTGTCCGCCGTACCGACCCCGGCCGCGGACCGGGACAGTTCCTACCGCTTCGTCTACCGCTCCATCATGGCGGCCCCGGCGGAGGTCGACGCGCTGATCGCGGGTCCGGTCTACGCACTGGTGGAGGAGACGAAGCGCGGCGTCCCCAGCCGCCTCGCCTACGACATCCCGCTCCACCGGCTGGCCAAGGTGAACGCCTCGTACGGCAAACGTGCCGGTCAGCTCGCCGGAGCGGCCCGGGTCATCCTCGGCTACACGGGCGGCCAGACCCATCTCTTCTCGGTGACGCGCAACGTGCCGATCCCCGCCGAGCGGGTGGAGTACTACAGCGCGGACCCGGATGTCACCTGGACCGGGTTCATGGGGGAGTACATGACCCCGGACGGCTCCTCCTACCACGCGCTCGGACGACAGCAGTCCAACCCGCGGACCTACCGGCCGGGCAGCGTCACGAAGGAGACATGGAACTACCCGGTGGTCGGTCCGGCGCTGGCCGCGAACGGGCAGTTCCTGAGCCGTACGGGGAACCGGATCGCCCCGGCGCTCGCGCTGTGGGGGGACTCCGACCCGAGCCACTACAACTACAACAACCGCGCGTTCAGCCGGGCCGAGGCAACCCTCTACCGGGACGGGACCGAGGTCGGCAAGCTGGACAGCCCCTGGGAGGACGAGGAGAACTTCGACAACTTCGACAACTTCTGGACCGTGCCCGCCGAAGCGGCCGACTACCGGCTCGACGTCACCGGGACCCGCAGCACCAGCTGGCACGGCCAGCGCTCCCAGCGCATCGAGGCCAGCTGGACGTTCCGGTCGGCGGGCGCCGACGCGACCGCCCCGCTGGCACTGACCGTGCTGCGCTTCCAGCCGCCGACCGACCAGAACGGCATCGCCCCGGCGGACACGGAGTTCACGATCCCCTTCGTGGTGCAGCAGCAGGGGCCGCGCCGCCACCGGGGCCTCGACACGGTGAAGGTCGAGGTGTCGTACGACGACGGCGCGACCTGGACGACCGTCCCCACGCGGGTCAAGGGCACCGCAGGGCGGGCCGTGCTGACCCACCCCGCGGCCTCCGCCACGAGCGGCTGGGCGTCCCTGCGCGCCGCCGGTACGGACCACTCGGGCAACACCTTCAGCGAGACGATCACCCGGGCGTACCGCATCGGCTGACCCACCGACGGCCCCGGGGTGTCACGGTCGCAAGGGTCAGGAAGCCTTGAGAGCGGCTTCCTTGCCCTTGTCGGCCGCTTCCACGAGCGCCTTGGCCTTGGACGCGTCGGCCAGCGGGATCAGCTCGGCCATCGCCGGGTTGGAGCGCGCCAGCGTGAGCTCGGGGACGATGAAGTCGACCTTCAGGCCCAGCATCTCGGTGAGTACCGCCTCCAGGTAGTTCTGCGCGTACTCGAAGGACTCGCGGGGAGTGCCGGGGGCGTAGGAACCGCCGCGGCTCGCCACGATGTACACCGGGGTGCCCTTGACCGCGGAGTCCTCGACGCGCGTGGTGCGGCCCCCGAGTATCACGTGGTCGATCCAGGCCTTCAGCGTGGACGGAATCGTGAAGTTGTACATCGGGGCGCCGATGAGCACGGTGTCCGCGCTCTCCAGCTCCTCGATCAGCTTGAGCTGCTCGGCGAAGGCGGCCGCCTGCTCCGGCGTGTGGTCGGCGGGGGCGCTGAAGCCCGCGGAGGCGGTGAGCGCGTTCAGGTGGGGCACCGGATCGGCATTGAGGTCCCGGTAGATCACCGTGCCTTCGGGGTGCTGCGCCTCCCATGCCTGACGGAAGGCGGCGGTGACCGCGCGGGAGGCGGAGTTCTGCTCCGGCCACAGGGCGGTGTCCAGGTGCAGCAGCGTTGCCATGAGGGGTCTCCAAAGAAGCGTAGGCGACAGGGACGCCAGGAACGGCGAGCTGTCATTTCATCTGCTCCTATTGATAACACAGGGGCTTACTTTTTCTCACCTGCGACCTGTCTCGCAGTAGACTTCAGGTATGACGGAACCGGTCACACACCCCTGCAAGACGGTCGACGGCACGATCACGCGCGTCTTCGCGCTGCTCGGAAAGCGTTGGACCGGCCTGGTCGTGGCCGTCCTGATGGAGCGCCCGCTCTACTTCGCCGACCTGCACCGCGCCATCCCGGGCATCAGCGAGCGCATGCTCTCGGACCGGCTGACCGAGCTGGGCGCGGCAGGGCTGGTCGTGCGCGAGGTGGACGAGGGGCCGCCGCTGCGCGTCTCGTACCGCCTGACGGAAGCCGGCAGGGCGCTGGAACCGGCTCTCAAACAACTGGCCGCCTGGGCGGAGAAGCACCTCCCGGCGGCGGACCGCTGCGCGGCTACGACGGCCGGCTGAGCAACCGCCGCACCAGGTCCACCCAGGTGGCCTGGAGGCGTTCGACGGGGACCCCGCATCCGGAGTGCAGGTAGTCCGTCGTCTCGAAGTTCGCGAAGGCGAGCAGGGCGTGGGCGAGCATGTCGTGGTCCCCGTCGACTCCGGTCTCCCGCAGGAGAGTGGAGACATGCCGGTGGAACGCGCGGCCGGGGTCGGAGGCGTGGCGGCGGTTGTGCGGCACCTGGCGGCCCAGCGCGGCGCCCAGGTCCGCGTCTGCGGCGATGCGCCCGATCAGCGCACAGCCGAACGCCTCCAGCCGGTCCCGCGCGGGTGCTCCCGGGCCCAACGGCGGGGGACCCTCGGTGCAGGCCGCCCGGAACTCGGCCTCCGCCGCACCGAGGAGGGCGAGCAGCAGCCCGTCGCGGTCGCCGAACCGGCGGAACAGCGTGCCCTTCCCCACGCCGGCCGCCTCGGCGACCTCGTGCATCGTCACGTGCGCGGCGCCACGCTCGGCGACCAGCGCGGAGGCTGCCTCCAGCAGCCGGGCACGGTTGCGGGCGGCGTCGGCCCGTTCGTCGACCGTGCCGTCCGACGGATCCATCAGAGTGTTCCTGCCGTTTCATGGCTCGGCGTGGCGGTCGGCGTCACGGAGTGAGCTGCTGGTGCCCTATGACCGAGAGGAGCTCCAGCTTGCTGTGGCTCTCCGTGCCGGGGCGGGTGGTCAGCACCACGAGGGTCTGGGCCCGGTTGTCGGTGAAGAGGACCTGGCCGTCGACGTCGATACGGCCGAGCTCGGGGTGGACGATGGTCTTCCTCTCGTCATAGCGCTGGGCGACCTCCTGGAGCGCCCACGCACGGACGAACTCGGGGCTGTGCTCCCGGAGTTCGGCGAGGATGAGGGCGGCTCTGCGGGTGTCGCTGCCGGCCGACAGCGCGACGCGCAGACGGGCTGCCTGGGTGCGACTGTGATGATCGTGGTCTTCCTCGGGGTAGACCAGGCGTTCGGCCGGGTCCATGAACCAGCGGTAGTAGGCGCTGCGGGCCAGGCCGGTGTGCCGGGTCTGGTCACCCAGCAGGGCGACGGCCAGCGGGTTCATCGCGAGGGTGTCGGCCATGTCGGTCAGCACGAGGGCCGGCGAGTCGTCCAGGCGGTCCAGGACCCGCATCAGGGTCGGGCTGACGTGCTCGGAGCGCTGGAGGCGGGTCGGGGCGCTGTGGCCGATGAGGACGAAGAGGTGGTCGCGTTCGTCCTCGGTCAGCCGCAGCGCCCGGGCGAGGGCCGTCGTGATCTGGAGGGAGGGCTGCGGGGCACGCTGCTGTTCGAGGCGGGCGTAGTAGTCGGTGGACATGCCGGCGAGCTGTGCGACCTCCTCGCGGCGCAGCCCCTGGGTGCGCCTGCGCGGGCCCTCGACCAGCCCGACGTCGCGGGGGCGCAACGTCTCGCGCCGATGGCGCAGGAATGCCGCCAGTTCCTTCTTGTCCATGCCCCCATTCTCGCCGCGTCCCACCCGGCTATCCAGAGACCGCCGATCCCTGGATGAGCGGGTTCAGACGCCGCTGAGCATCGCGAGGACCTGGTCGTAGGCGCCGTTCGCCTCCGCCTCGCGGACGAACCTGGCGCGCTCGACGACGAGTTCCCTGGCGTCGGGCCGGTCGCGCAGCATTCCGAGGGTTTCGTCGAGGAATTCGTCCAGCGGCATGGAATTCGGGTCGTCCTGCTGGCCGAGCAGGGTCGTGCGCACGCCGGGCGGAGCCACCTCGATGACCTGGACGCCGGCGTCGGCCCGCGCGAGCTGGACGCGCAGGCTCTCGGAGAAGGAGTGCAGGGCGGCCTTGGTCGCGTTGTAGGTGGGGGTGCTCGGCAGCGGGACGAACGCCAGCGCGGAGGTGATGTTCATGACGGCCGCGCCGTCCTTGCCGATGAGCAGGGGGAGGACTGCGTACGTCACGCGGATCGTGCCGAGCAGGTTGACCGTGACGTGGTCCTCGGCGATCGGCAGCTCGGCCGGGTCGAGCAGGTTCTCCCGCAGCATGATGCCGGCGTTGTTGACCAGCACGTTCAGCTCGGGGTAGCTCGCCGCCACGGTCGCACGGCCGCGGGCGATCGAGCCGGGGTCGGTGACGTCGAGGACGAGCGCGTCGATGCCCGGGTGCTCGGCCGTGATCTCGTCGAGGAGCTCTTTGCGCCGGCCGGCGACGATCACCTTGTTGCCGGCCTCGTGCAGGCGCACGGCGAGTCCGCGGCCGATGCCCGAGGTGCCGCCGGTGATCAGGATCGTGTTGCCGGTCATCTTCATGGGGTCTGTCTCCTTCGTTCCCGCGCTACGGCGGGCCGGTGAGCGCCCGCAGTCCCGACCGTAGGAGCGCCTGCGCGGGGGCGGGAGAGGAAGGTTTGTCCATGGATCGGCGGTCCCTGTGTCGGGGCCTTTATGTATTTCCGCAAACGTAATGCCGACGTTTCTTCGGCGCGGAGGGCGCGGGCCGTCGGGTGCAGGGATCGGGACCTAAGCGGATATGACGCCGTGAATTGGGCCGATTTTAGACCTCGAAGAAAATTAAATGGCTCCTCTTGTGCTTGTCGTGCGAACTAAACGATGGTGATGCGCGACGCGGCATTCAGGCCACGGCCGGATCCCGGACATGGGATGCCGAACCTGGGATGCCGGAACATGCGGTGCCGGACAACGGAGGTGCGACGGTGAGTGACGTGATGCGGTCGGTGGTCGTCGGGGCGGGCATGATCGGCGCCGTGCACGCCGCCGCGATCCGCGCCGCGGGCGGCGAGCTCGCCGGGGTGGTCGCCTCCACCCCGGAGCGTGGCGCGCGGACCGCCGAGGAGTGGCGGGTCCCCGGCCGCTACCCGGACCTGGACGCCGTGCTCGACGACGACTCCGTCTCCGTCGTGCACGTGTGCACCCCCAACGCCCTGCATGTGCGGCAGGCGGAGGCCGCTCTGGCCGCGGGCAAGCACGTCGTCTGCGAGAAGCCGCTGGCCACGTCGGCCGCCGAGGCCGAACGACTCACGCGGCTGGCCGAGGAGTCCGGACTCGTGCTCGCCGTTCCCTTCGTCTACCGCTACCACCCGCTGGTCCGCGAGATCCGGGACCGCCGACTGCGCGGCGAGTTCGGCGCCTGGCAACTGCTGCACGGCAGTTACCTCCAGGACTGGATGCTTGCCGAGGACGCCATGTCCTGGCGGGTCGACCCGGCCCACGGCGGACCCTCGCGGGCGTTCGCGGACATCGGCTCGCACTGGTGCGACCTCGTCGAGTGGGTCGCCGGCGTCCGCTTCACCGAAGTGACCGCACGGCTGGGCACCACCGTCCCCACCCGCCCCACCGGCACCGGCCCCAGCTTCACGGCCACCACCGGCGGCCCGCGGGCCGAGGTGCGCACCGAGGACGTGGCGACCGTGCTGCTGCGCACCGGCGACGGCGTCCTCGCCAGCCTGACGGTGTCCCAGATGTCGGCCGGCCGCAAGAACCGGCTGTGGTTCGAGCTCGACGGCGCGGCCGCCAGCGCCGTCTTCGACCAGGAGAACCCGGAGACCGCCTGGCTCGGCGCACCGGACGGGGCGCGCGTGCTGGTCCGCGATCCCAACCACGGCTCGGCCGAACAGCGCCGTCTCTCCCGGCTGCCCGCCGGCCACGCCCAGGGGTACGCCGACTGCTTCACGTCCTTCGTCGCCGACACCTACGCGGCCGTCCGCGGCGCGGTGCCCGAAGGACTGCCGACCGGTGCCGACGGTGTCCGCTCGGCCCGGATCGTCGAGGCCGTGCTCAGCTCCTCCGCGTCGCTCGCCTGGACCGACGTCGCCGCCGAAGCCGTCCCCGTAGCGCTCTGAGACCACCGCACGAAACCCGCAGCCCTGGAGACCACCCCATGAAACTCGGCATGCTCACCGCGTGTCTGCCCGGACTCCCGCTCGCCGACATCGCCGCCTGGGCGGGCGACGCCGGATACCAGGCACTGGAGATCGCCGCCTGGCCGGAGACCGGCGGTCGCGACTTCGAAGCCGCCCACCTCCCCGTGGCCGGCTTCGACAGCCGTGCGGCGGACGGGACGCGCGCCCTGCTGGCACGCCACGGCCTCGACGCCTCGGCCCTCGCCTACTACGAGAACAACCTGCACCCCGACCCCGTCCGGCGCGCGGAGATCCACGCCCACCTCAAGGCGGTCGTCGACGCGGCGGCGCTGCTGCGAGTCCCGTACGTGGGCACCTTCGTCGGCCGGGACTGGACCCGGCCGGTGGCGGCCAACCTGGAGGAGGCCGAGAAGGTCTTCCCCGAACTCGTCGAGTACGCGGGGGAGCGGGACGTACGTCTCATCATCGAGAACTGCGTGATGGAGGGCTGGCACCCCGACGGCTACCCGGGCAACCTCGCCTACTCGCCCGAGCTGTGGGAGTGGATGTTCTCGCTCGGGCTGTACCTCAACTGGGACCCGTCGCATCTGACCTGGATCGGCATCGACCCGGTCGCGACCATCGCGCCGTACGCCGACCGCATCGTGCACGCCCAGGCCAAGGATCTGCAGATCCTGCCCGGCAGGGTCGACCGCTACGGCTTCTTCGGCAAGGCGGCGGGCCGCGAGGACCCGTGGGACACCGGCTGGTGGCGCTACCGCGTCCCGGGCCGCGGCCAGGTCGACTGGAACGCGGTCGTCGACGCCCTCTACGAGAACGGCTTCACCGGAACCCTCTCCGTCGAGCACGAGGACCCGGTGTGGAGCGGCGACGAGGCGCGGATCAAGACCGGCCTGGAGATAGCCCACCGGACGCTGCGGCCGTTGATCGTCGCCTGACGCCTCATCAACTTCCCGTGGAACGCGGGCGATTCATCGAACCGTATGGCACCGGACCCTATTGACCGGTCAATTGAGTGATTGTACGGTCTAATGATGACCGTGCCGCTCTACGTACAGATCAGGCGAGAGCTAGAGGCGAGGATCCGGGCCGGGGAACTGCCCCGTGGCGCGCGGCTGCCGACCGAGAAGGAGCTCTCGACCCGGTACGGCGTCAGCCGTGCCACGGCCCAACGGGTCCTCAACGACCTGGCGGAGTCGGGACTGGCGATCCGTCGGCGGCGGCACGGCACCTTTGTCGCGGACGTGACACGGCAGATCAATCTGCTGAACTTCGTCACGCCCGCGACAGCCGCGAAGGGCGTACCGGGCCGACACGAAGTCGTGTCCGCGCGGATCGTCCGGGCCGCCGACGCGGTCCTGACGCTCCCCGGCGCCCCGGCCGACACGGCCGTGGTGGAACTGGTCCGCCGCAAGCTCGATGTACGCGAGGAGCCGCAGTCCGTCGAGCGGCACGTCGTCCTCTTCGCGGTCGCCCCCGAACTGCTGAACGAGAACCTCGAAGACCTCGTCACCCTCCCCTATCTCCAGCGCGCAGGCGTGGCCGTCGACGCGATCCGGGTCTACCTCGACCCGGTGTGCCTCGACGAGCACGACGCCGCCCTGCTGCACAGCGAGATCGGGACGCCCGCGCTGATGCGGCGCAGGGAGTTGCGTGCCGACGACGGAAGCACCGTCGAGGTGGTCACGACCGTCGTCCGTCCCGGAACCGCCGAGTTCTTCCTGGAGCTGCCCGTCCCGGTCGTCTGAGCAGCGTGTCGCTGCCGGAAAGGAAGTGCGCACACCATGAAGGTCATCATCATCGGCGCCGGCGTACTGGGCGTGAGCGTCGCGAGGCAACTCGCCCTCGTCGGCGAGGACGTTCTCCTGCTCGACCGGTCGGGAGCCGGCGCCGGCACGTCCGCGACCACCTTCGCCTGGATCAACTCCAGCCGGAAGCCCGACCCGGACTACCACCGGCTGAACCTCGCGGGGATGGCGGAGCACGCCGGACTCGCCGAGCGACTGCGCGGCGCGCCGTCGTACTTCCCCAGCGGGGCGCTGCAATGGGCGGACGCCGCACGCGAGCAGTGGCTCGCCGACAACGTGCGACGACTTCAGGCCCTGGACTACCCCGCACGCTGGATCACGCCCGACGAGGCGACAGGGATCGCGGGCGACCTACGGATCCCGGCGACCATCACCTCCATCGCGCACTTCCCGAGCGAGGGATACGTGCTGCCGGCCCGCTTTGTGGGCGATGTGCTGGCGGACGCCGAGCGGCACGGAGCCGTGTGCGCGATCGGCGAGGTCGTGGCCGTCGACGACAGACCTGACGGAGTGACCGTCACCCTGGCCGGAGGCGAGGTCCACCGCGGCGATCGAGTCGTCCTGGCGGCAGGCCGCTGGACCGAACGGCTCGCTGCACGGGCCGGGATCGATGTTCCGATGGTGACGGATGCCGGGCGCGGAGCGCAGACCGTCGGTCTGCTCGGGTACGCGAGCGCACCGGAACTCGACCTGCGCTGCGTGATCCACAGCCCCGGCCTCAATCTGCGCCCGGCGGCCGACGGCCACGTCGTCTTACAGGCGCTCGACCTGAACGCCGACGTCGATCCCGAAGACCCCCCGTCCGCGGACGGGGCCATCGCCGGCACCCTCGCTCGGCGGTTCGCCGCGCTGCTGCCCGACCCGAGCCGGGCACCGAGGATCGACCTGCGCGTCGGCCTGCGGTCACTGCCCGCGGACGGCCACACCATCGCCGGCTATGCCTCCGCGCACTCCCGCGTCTACTGCCTCGTCTCGCACAGCGGGGTCACCCTGGCGCCGATCCTGGGACGCCTGGTCGCGACCGAGATCACCACCGATCGGGAACAGGACCTCCTCCGGGCCTTCCGGCCCACCCGATTCGCGGGCGCAGGACGCTCGGCCATCGAGGTGGATCAACACGCCACCGGCCTGGGCGAGCAGTAGCCGACGTACGCGCCCGCGCCTCGACGAAGGCCGTCGAGCTGATCCGCGCCTTCCTGACGCCGACGCCGACGCCGACGCCGACGGCGAAGGGCGGCCGAGCCCGGCTCGTATGACACGTCGCGCACATCTCGTGGGAGCAGTTCCGGTACAGGGAGGCCAGGTCCGCGTCCGACAGCCTGGCCACGAGATCCTCCGGGCTCTCGCCGGTCAGGGCTGCGGCGCCCAGCAGCGTCAGCGCGACTTCGTCGATCGCGGCGTCTTCGATGAACCAACCGGCACCAGCCATGGGATCACTCCTGTCGTGGGCCGCAGCGTCGGACTAACGGTGCGGTTCATCGGGCCTGTCGAGCAGGTGGTCGGCCAGATCGTCGAGATGCATGTGCTCCGTCTCGGCTCCGGTCGGCACCTGGTCGAGAGTCCGGCGCAGGAACACGTCGAGCGCCCGCGCCGACGTGGCCAGGACGACCGGCTCCGCCTCGGCACCGGGACGCAGACCGATGCAGACCTCGCTGACGGCGGTGCGCCGCGCGGGCCACACCTGGACGTCGCCATCGCCCGCGAGCCGGTGTCGACCGGCGAGGAGGAGGTCCCGGGCGAACACCCACTCGACGGACAGCTCGGCGCACACATGAAAGGTCATGGACACGGCATAGGGGTCCGAGCTGGCATAGATCATGTCGACGGCCACCGGTTGGGCCGCATCGTCGGAGAGAAGGAATCGGGCAAGTGTTCTGAACACCACAGGAGCCTGATCGCCAGGACGTCTCATCGCCATCACCACGGAATCGGGTCGGCAGGGCCTGCGCTTGCACACCCGGACTTGCGAAACCAGCCTGCACCTGGGCCGGCGGCTCTCGCACCTGTGGAAGTCCCTGGCCCACCCCTGGGTCACCTACGTGGCCATCCCCGGGGGTCACCCCCGGGGGAACCCCTTGCCCAGGGGCGGGCCCGCCGAGTCCTTACGCGTTCTTGATGATCCGGCCGGTAGGGGAAGCGCCCCGAATTGAGACGCTGGGGGCGTCTGAGGCCCAGGCCCACCCATGTGCGGGCGCGAGCAGCCGCCCCGCCGTCCGATCCTGCTCGGGTGCCGGCCGCGGTGAACGCGGCCGGCAGGTCATCCGCCGAGTCCCTGCTCCGGCGCGGGTTCGTACGCGCCGCGGGGCAGGGCGTCGCGGAGCTGTCTGCGGGAGGTGATCGACAGCTTGGAGAAGATCTTGCGCAGGTGCCATTCGACGGTCCGCGGGCTCAGGAACAGCCGGGACCCGACCTCCGGGTTGGAGAAGCCGTCCCGCACGAGCAGCGCGATCTGCTGCTCCTGCGGTGTCAGCTCGTCGCCCGGCGAGTCCCCCGGCCTGTTTCTGCGCAGGGACTCCCCGGTGGCGAGCAGCTCACGACGGGCCCGCTCGGCGAACGCCTCCATCCCGATCGACGCGAACATCTCGAAGGCGGTGCGCAGCTGACCCCGCGCCTCGACGCGCCGCCGCTCCCGGCGCAGCCATTCGCCGTACAGCAGATGCGCACGCGCGAGTTCGGGACGCAGCCGGGTCCGGCCCAGCCGCTCGATCGCCCGCCGGTAGAGGCGGTCCGCGGACGCTCCCTCGCTCAGCAGGGCCCGGCAGCGGGCCAGGATTCCCTGCGCCCAGTCGGTGTCGCACGGCTCCGCCGCGTCCGCGAGCCGCGCGAGTGCGGCGGCGGCGACCTCCGCCTCACCGGTGCGCGCCGCCGCCTCGACCAGTTCGGGCAGCACCCAGACCGAGACCCACAGCTCGGCGATCCCGGCACTGACCTCGGCGGCCGGCATCGCCTGCTCGTAGCGGGCAAGACCGTTGTAGAGGACCGCGGCCGCCCAGTGGGCGATCGTGACGCCCATCAGCTGACCGCTCGCCCCGGCGTCCTCGATCGTGGCGGCGATGAGCGCCTCGGCGTCGGCCGTGCGGCCCCGCAGCGCGCTGAGACGGAGCCTGACGTGCGGGGCCAGGGTGACGCCGGTCGCCGCGGCGACGACGTCCGCCTCGTCGACGATCGCCGCCGCGGCGACGAAGTCGCCGGTCCAGGCGGTCGCCATGCCCAACGACGCGAGATGGACCGGGAGTTCGGTCAGCGCGCCCGCCGCGCGTGTCACCTCCACCCCCCGGCCGTACAGCACGCGCATGGCGGCGTCGTCCCAGACCGCCGCACTCACGCCGTTGGCCACCCAGCCCCACTTGAGGAGGTCGTGCGCCGGAAGATCCGCGAGCGCGGTCGCTGCCCGCCGCAGCACGGGGACGGCGGCGGCCCGCCCGTCCGTGACGAGCCGGGCGCAGCCCGCGATCACGAGATCGAGCGCGCCGGGAGGCTCCGTCGCCGCCGGAAGCGCACCCATCGCCCGGGAGATCGCCAGGAGGCCGTCGGCGTCCGCGGCGACCAGCGCCGAGGTGCCCCACGCGATCAGGTAGGTCTCGCGCGCCAGACCCATGTCGAAGGACTCCAGGCGCCGCGCGGCCGTCAGCAGCAGCGGCGGCGCCTCACGGCCGAGGCCGGCCGCGAATGTGATCTCGCTCCGCACCAGCTGCGCTCGAACGCGTTGGAACTCGCTGCGGGCGTTGTGGTCCGCGACGGCGACGAAGCGGCGGGCCGCGTCGAGGTCGCCGGCTTGGAGGCTGGCGTCCGCGGCCCCCACCGCCCGCTCGGCGCGCCGCGAGGCGTCCACGGTCAGGGTCACGGATCGCTGGAGGAACGCGGCCGCGGCGGCCAGCCCGCCGCGCGCCTGCGCACGGTCGGCGGAGCGTTCGAGCTCGGCGGCCACGGACTCGTCGGGGCCGGCGGTGGCGGACGCGAGATGCCAGGCACGCCGGTCCGGGTCGACGTACGGGTCGGTCGCCTCCGCCAGGGCCAGGTGTGCCGCCCGGCGATCGGCCTCGGTCGCCGACCGGTACACGGCCGACCGCACGAGCGGGTGCCGGAACGTCACGCGCACATCGAACGACAGCAGCCCGTCCGTGCCCTCGGCCAGGGCCGTCTCCGGCGTCATCCCGAGCCGTTCGGCCGCACGCCACACCAGGACCGGATCGCCGACCGGCTCGGCGGCGGCGATCAGCAGGAGCAGCCGGGTCCGATCGGACAGCTCCTCGATCCTGCGCAGGAAGCTCTGCTCGATCAGGTTGGGCAGCGTGTCGGCGTTCAGCAGGCCGAAGCCGCCCGCCAGCTGGGTGACGGTCAACCCGCGAGGCAGTTCCAGCAGGGCGAGGGGATTGCCTCTGGTCTCCGCGACGAGCCGGCCGCGGATGTCCTGGTCGAGCCGGGCGGGCGTGACCGAGTCGAGCAGGGTGCGTGCGGCGGCGTCCGCCAGCCCGGTGACCTCCAGCTCCGCCAGCCCGAGCAGGTCCGGAGCCCGTTCGCGGGCGCCGAAGACGAGGCCGATCGACTCGGCCAGCAGCCGCCGCGCCACGAAACCCAGCACTTGCGCCGAGGCCTGGTCCATCCACTGCGCGTCATCCACCAGGCAGAGCAGCGGGCGCTTCTCCGAAGCGTCCGACAACAGACCGAGCACCGCCATGCCGACCAGGAAACGGTCGGGTGGGGGCCCCGCTCTGATTCCGAACACAGTTTCGAGTGCGGTGCACTGCGGCGCGGGAAGGTTCCACAGCCGGTCGAGCAGCGGGCCGCACAACTGGTGCAGGGTGGCGAACGCGAGTTCCATCTCGGACTCGATGCCGATCGCACGCACCACGAGCAGGTCGGCAGCCGCATCCGTCAGATGGCCGAGCAGCGCCGACTTTCCGACGCCGGGCGGTCCGTGGATCACGAGCGCTCGGCTCTCTCCGGTGCGGACGGCGTCGAGTACCTCGTCCAGGAGGGCGCACTCGGGCTGCCGTCCGAGCAGACGGGCCTTGTCCCCGTGTCCCGAGCCGTACT
The DNA here is from genome assembly GCF_053594615.1 of Streptomyces sp. NPDC001858. NCBI lineage: Bacteria > Bacillati > Actinomycetota > Actinomycetes > Kitasatosporales > Streptomycetaceae > Streptomyces > Streptomyces sp. NPDC001858. Next base: position 105,252 of record NZ_JBSFEV010000014.1, on the reverse strand, counting down.
CCGGATTCGCCACGGTTGCCCGCTCTCATCACGGTTGGCCCCCTGGTCACACCGCACGCTACAGCGGTGGCGCGGTGGCCGGAATCCTCGCGGGGTAAAAAGAATATATACGGCACTTTTTCCTCCGCGAGGACGGTCAGGGGTCAGGGGGCAGGGGGGCATGGCGTCATGGGGTCAGGACGACCCTGCCGAAGACCTCGCCCGCGTCCATCTTCCGGTGGGCCAGAGCCGCTCGGTCCAGCGGCAGCACCTCGTGCACGACCGTGCGCAGGTCCCCGCGTGCGGCGGCGGCGAACTGGGAAGAGCGCACGGACCGCGTCTCGGGGCCGGGCACGGTGTCGGAGCTGAAGGTGGAGAACGACAGCGACTTGAGGAAGGCGTCCATCAGCCGCATGCCGAAGTCCGCCGGCGGCTGCCCGGCGACCACGCCGACTGCCACGAACCGTCCGTTGGAGTTCAATCTGTCGAGGAAAAAGGGGAGTTGGGGACCTCCCACGACATCGATCACCACGTCGAAGCCCGACGGCGCGTCCGGGCCGCCCTCGCCGGAGCGGTCGAGGACATGGGTCGCGCCCAGCTCCCGCAGCCGGGCGCCGCGCTCCGCGGACGACGTGGTGACCACCACCGCGCCCGCGCCGCGCCCGGCCGCGAGCTGGACCGCCGTGATCCCGATGCTGCCCGCCGCCCCGCGCACGAGCACCGTCTCGCCGGGCGCGAAGCGGGCATGGTCCAGGGCGAAGTGGGCGACCGTGCCGGAACCGCCCAGCGTCACCGCGTCTGCGCAGGTCAGGCCGTCGGGCAGCGGAAGGACGTCCTCGACCGCGGCGACGGCCTGTTCGGCGTACCCACCCGACAGGCCGGTGAACGCCCACACCCGCCGCCCGGTCCACGAGGCGTCCACGCCCTCTCCCACGGCGGTGACGGTTCCCGCGACCTCGCTGCCGAGGAGATGACCCTCCCGGAAGCCGTACGCGGCGAGCGTTCCCCGGCGGATCACGGCGTCCACGCCGCCCACCCCGATCGCCTCCACGGCGATCCGCAGCTGCCCCGGCGCGGGGTCGGGCGCCGGCACGTCGACGACCTCCAGTCCATCGGGATTTCCGAACGTCCTGATCACGACGGCTTTCAACTCGGCTCCTCGGGTCGGTGGCTGAACGGGGCACGGCCGCAACGGCGTTGGACGGCGAGCAGGCCCGGCCCCACTGCCATCGGACCGTAACGAACGCATCCGTCCGGCTGGCTACAGTGAGAAACCATGACCGGCCGTTTGCCTCACATCGTGCGCTCCGACGCCCGCGACAACCGGGCCCGCATCCTGGACGCCGCCCGCGCGGTGTTCGGCGAGGAGGGCCTGAACGCGCCGATGCGCGAGGTCGCCCGGCACGCGGGCGTCGGCCCCGCCACGCTGTACCGGCATTTCCCGACCAAACAGGCCCTGATCGCGGAGACGTTCGCAGCGCAGCGCCGGGCCTGCCGCGGCATCGTCCGCGACGCCCTCGCGGACGCGGACCCATGGCACGGATTCCGGAGCCTGGTCGAGCAGATCTGCGAACTCCACGCCGCCGGCCGGGAATTCGCCGACGCCTTCATGACGGCCTTCCCCGAGGCCATGGACTCCGCCGCCGACCGGGAGCGGATGCTGGGCGCGGTCGCCGAACTGGCCCGCCGCGCCAAGGAGACGGGCTGGTTGCGCCCCGGCTTCGTCGTCGACGACCTGGTCCTGATGCTCATGGCCCACCGAGGCGTCCGGGACGCGCCGCACGCCGACCGGCTCGCGGCCTCCCGCCGCTTCGCCGCCTACGTGATCGAGGCGTTCCGCGCGGGGGAGGAGCCGGGAGCGCGTGCACCGCTGCCGCCGGCTCCACGCCTGCGGTTCCCGCACGCGCCACAGGAACTCGGCCGGTCCTCGCAGCCGACGGCCTCGTCGGTCACCGGCGGCAGCCGGGTCGGAGAGGGCAGCTGAGAGGGTGGCTGACGCCCGTCGGCCCGGAGCGGACGACGATCGCGTTTCGGACAGAGGCGTCACGTCGGAACCGATCGCGGTCCTGGCAGGATGGATGCATGGAACGTGTGGTGGGAATCGGTGGATATTTCCTGCGGGCGGCCGACCCGACGGCCCTGAGCGCGTGGTATCGCGACTGCCTGGGCCTGGACGCCGATGAGCACGGCCTGTGGCGTCAGGAAGCCGGGCTGACGGTGTTCGCGACATTCGAGTCCGAGACCGACTACTTCGGGTCCCGCGCCCAGCAGACCATGCTCAACTTCCGGGTCCGCGACCTCGACGCGATGCTCGCGCAACTGCGCGCCGCGGGAGCGGACGTGGCCCAGGACGTCCAGGAGATGGCGGGCGTCGGCCGATTCGGCTGGGTCACCGACCCTGAGGGCAACCGGATCGAGCTGTGGCAGCCCGCCTGACCGCCTGACCGCTTGGGTGCCTGCGGCCTCGGAACGCGGGCGTGGGCGTGGTGACGGGGGTGGCCCTCAGCCGACGAAGACGGTGCTGGCCAGGGTCACATGGACGGCGGTGCCGCCGAGGATGCTGAGCAGGGCGTTGCGACGCCACAGGTGCAGACCGAGGATCCGCCGTAGACGAGCGCGGCGGACAGGCCCGCCCACCACCAGTCCAGACCCGGACTGGACGACCAGCGCCCCGAAGGGGAGCCCGAGCGGCAGGAAGCCCAGCCCCACGGAGGCGGAATCCGCGAGGCCCCGGCCCGCCGTGGCGAACCGGGGGAAAGTCGGGCGTCACCGACGACGGCAGAACGTATCTCCGTGGGTCGGCCTGACCCCGCCACCGTGTCTGCGCCGGGTCAAACGGCTCGAAGCGGCCGGGATCATCGCCGGATACCGGGTCGTCATCAGCCCTGAGGCCCTCGGTCGCGGCCTCGAAGTCCTCGTCGACGTCGAGATCTCCGCGCAGGACCGCAAGACCGTCGCCGAGTTCGAGGAGACCGTGGCCTCCTACGAGGAGGTCATCGAGTTCCGCCGCATGTACGGCCGCCCCGACTGTTTCGTCCGGGTGGCCGTCGCCGACCACGCCGCCTACGAGGTCTTCCAGACGCAGAAGCTCAGCGGGCTGCCCGCCGTCCTGCGCCTCGAATCCCACCTCACCATGAAGAAGATCAAAGCGGAGAGCTGAATCCTTGAAGGCGACCGCCGGCGGTCGCCGCCGCCATGAACATCGGCAGCGCCAGGAAGAGGCGGTCGGCCTCGGCCCGCTCGCGCTGCTCCGCGATCCAGTTGTCCGTCTGCTCGCGGGTGACAGCGCCGGTGGAACAGGCCGCTTCGGCCAGACCGGTGAGCCAGGGCGACATCGCCGGCCCGGTGAACACGGCCGTGTGCACCTCGACCGTGACGTCGTCGAAGCCGGCGTCCAGCAGCAGGCTGCGGTAGCGGCGCGCGGCACGCGGATCGGCGGTCAGGCCGGCGCGGGCGTGCACGAGGGCGCGGGTGAGGGCCGGATCGTCGGAGTCGATGACGAAGGCGTCCCAGTCCTGGCCGACCAGCAGGATCCGCCCTCCGGGCGTGAGAACCCTGCGGGCCTCCGCCAACGCCCGCTCAGGGTCGGCCAGTTCGTGGAACACCTTGTCCGCTCGGTAGCCGTCCACCGAGGCGTCCCGCAGGGGCAGTTCGTAGGCTCCCGCGATCCGGAAGTCCGCCTCGGGCCATCGGCCACGGGCGACGGCGATCATCCGCTCGCTCGGGTCCACACCGACGGCCCGCACGCCCCTTCCCGTCAGCTCCGCCACGGCCCGTCCGGCGCCGCAGCCGACGTCCACGACCGTCGCGCCGCGTTCGGCGCCGAGCAAGTCATAGGAGCGAGCCCTCAACTGCTCGGCGCCCGGCAGCCGTTCGGCGGCGTCGAGGCGCGCCAGGAGGGCGTTCGCCGGGTGGCTCGGCTGTTCCGTCTCGCTGGTCATGGGCGCCATGCTCGGACTTAATGTCGGCATGAAGTCAACGAGCACCGGGTGCCTCTCGGCGGCGAGCGTGGACCGATGACCATCGGCGCGCTCGCGGAGCGCTTCGGTCTGGCCACGCACGTCCTGCGGCACTGGGAGTCGATGGGGCTGCTCACCCCGGCGCGTGACGCCGCGGGGCACCGTCGTTACGGCACCGCCGACCTCACCCGCGTCGCCGTCATCCTGCGGGCCAAGGAGGCAGGTCTCTCGCTCGACGCCATCCGCTAGGTGATGTGCCCGCCGAGGTCGAGGGCGAGCGTGCCGAGGGGCAGGCGTTCCACCAGGTCGGCGGCCGCGAGCCCGGACCGCGGGGGCGGCTCCGGGCGCCGGGGGCGGACGAACCGCGGCCGGTCCGGAATGGCCGGAGGGAAGGCGGCCGCGTCCAGCACGCGGGCGATGCGGCGGGCGCTCGACGCGATGTGCCGGCGCTCACTGCGGCTGAGCACGGGGGAACGCTCCGGAGCCCACAACAGCAACAGCGTGCCCCGGCAGTGCCGGATCTCGGTGAGCGGAGCCACGGCGAACGCGAGCGGATACGGAACGGCCGCCGCCACGCGCGGGTAGACGCGGGCCAGCTCCTCCAGGGAACTCACCCAGACGAGCCGCTCGTCGCGGATCGCGTCCTGGCTGGGGCCGCGGGCGGTGACCGAGGCCCGCCACCACGGCATGAAGATCTCGACCGGCATACCGCACAGCGCGACCAGACCCAGCACGGGTTCCGCCGGGTCCAGCAGATAGACGCCTCCGTACCGGGCGCCGGTACGGTGCACGGCCGCTGCCAGGGCCTCGCCGAGCGGATCGCCCTCACCCGGCCGCTCTCCGGTCCTGGCCCCGGTCATGTAGCGCAACACCTGACGCCCATGGTCAGAACGCTAAGCCCGCACGACGGCGACAGCATGTGGATCAGCTGCGCCGGACCGGCCCTAGGACAGGCCGGAGGCCCGCAGCACCGCCCGGGCCGTCTCGCCGTCGATGCGTTCGGCCAGTCGCCGGACCACGTCCTCCCCCTGGGCGAGGGTGCCCTTGTCCAGGGAGCGGTGGACGCCGGTCTCGAGTTCGTGCCACAGGTGGAGACGAGAGCGTCCGTCCGCACGGCGCGTCGGCGCAGTGGGCCGCGTACCACCAGCCAGCCGTCCCCGGCCGTGACGCGCTGCGGGAACAGCACGGCGAAGATCGCCACGGACAGGGCGAGCCACAGCAGGGCGCGAGGCGGGGTCAGCGTGCCGGCGTCCCAGTCGACCAGGACCGCCAGAGCGCCGAGGGAGAGCGCCCAACCCACCGCGAGCCGGGCGCCACCGCGCCGATGGCGGTCGCCGGCCGGACTCAGCGGTCGGCTCGGATGCATGGCCGACCGGCAGGTGCACCGGCACGGCGTGCTCGCTCTGGCCGTCGTGTCGGCGGGCCTGCTGGTGTTCTCCGGCGGCGACACGAACACCCTCGTGCCGCTCTTCGCCATCGGCGTCTTCATCGGCTTCACCATCGCCCAGGTGGGCATGGTCCGGCACTGGCGGCTCGAACGCGGGCCGGGATGGCGGGGCAAGGCGCTGCTCAACGGCTTCGGCGCGGTCCTGACGGGCGTGGCGACGATCGTCGTCACCGTGTCCAAGTTCGACGACGGCGCCTGGCTGATCGTGATCGCCCTGCCGCTGCTGGTCGCCGCCTTCACGGCCGTGCACCGCGCCTACACCCGCATCGGCGAGCGCCTCGGCCTCGGCTGCATCCCGGAGCCGCCGCACCGCGACCGCTCCGTGGTGATCGTCCCGATGTCCAACCTGTCCCGGCTCACCTGTGAGGCGCTGAACGCCGCCGCCTCCCTCGGCGACGAGGTGCGCGCGGTCACCGTCTGCCATCCCGACCCCGAGGACCGCGCCCATGCGCATGCGCTGGCGCGCGCCTGGGCCGCGTGGGACCCCGGAGTGCCGCTGATCCAGCTCCCCTCCGAGCGCCGCACCCTGGGCCGCCCGGTCGCCGCCTACGTCGGCGAGACGGCCGCCGCCGAGCCCGATGCCCGGGTGACCGTCCTGATCGCCGAGGTCGAACCGGAACGGCTCTGGCAGAGGCTCCTGCAGAACCAGCGCGGCGCGGTCGTCGCGCACGCGGTGCGCAGGGACACGGACGCGGTGATCTGCCGCCTGCGCTTCCGCGTCTCCTGACCAGTCCGGCTGCGCGTCTCGCCGCCTCTCACGTCCCACCCGCCTCGCACCGCGGCCCGCCCCTGTCAGGGGCGGGCCGTCGGCGTTTTCCAGCGGACGAATGGATTCGTTCCCGCAGATGGAGGGGGTTGCCGTATGGGTTCCGTCAAAGCCGGACCCATTGCCGTAAGGGAGGTGTCAACGGCGATCGAATCCGGCCACGGAGGCGGTTTCCTCTAATCGTCCGTTCGATCCGAACCCCTTCTCAAGGAGCTCGCGATGGCCGACCTGGCCTTCGTCGTCACCACGATCGCGGTGTTCACGTTGGTGGCTCTCGTCGCCAAGGGGGTGACGAAGCTGTGACCGCCGAGAACATCATCGGCCTGGTCGTGGCCGTCGCCCTGCTGGGCTATCTCGTCCTCGCCCTTGTCTTCCCGGAGAGGTTCTGAGAACAGATATGGGTCCCGTACTTGCCGGTGTGCTCCAGCTGCTCGCCCTGACAGGGGCACTGGCGCTCGCCTACATCCCGCTCGGCGACTACATGGCCAAGGTCTACTCCTCCGACAGGCACTGGCGTGTCGAGAAGTGGATCTACAAGGGCATCGGCGCCAACCCCGACACCGAGATGCGCTGGCCCGCCTATCTGCGCGGCGTGCTCGCCTTCTCGGCGGTCGGCGTGCTCTTCCTCTACCTGCTGCAGCGGCTCCAGGGCCATCTGCCCGGCTCGCTCGGCTTCGCCGCCATCGACCCGGACCAGGCGTTCAACACCGCCGCGTCCTTCGTCACGAACACCAACTGGCAGTCGTACTACGGCGAGCAGGCCATGGGCCACGTCGTGCAGACCGGTGGTCTGGCCGTGCAGAACTTCGTCTCCGCGGCCGTCGGCATCGCCGTCGCCGTGGCGCTGGTCCGGGGCTTCGCCCGGTCGCGCACCGGTGAGCTGGGCAACTTCTGGTCGGACCTGGTGCGCGGTGTCGTCCGCATCCTCGTGCCGTTCTCGGTGGTCGCCGCGATCGTCCTGGTGGCGTGCGGCGCCATCCAGAACTTCTCCGGCATCCACGAGGTCGGGCAGTTCATGGGTGGCCAGCAGGAGTGGAACGGCGGCGCGGTCGCCTCCCAGGAGGCCATCAAGGAGCTGGGCACCAACGGCGGCGGCTACTTCAACGCCAACTCCGCCCACCCGTTCGAGAACCCCACCCCGTTCACGAACCTCTTCGAGATCTTCCTCCTCCTGGTCATCCCGTTCGCCCTGACCCGCACCTTCGGGCGCATGGTCGGCAGCCTCAAGCAGGGCTACGCGATCCTGGCGACGATGGCCACGATCTGGCTCGGCTTCATCGCCCTGATGATGTGGACCGAGTTCGCGCACCACGGCCCGGCGTTCGACATCGCCGGCAGTGCGATGGAGGGCAAGGAACAGCGCATCGGCGTCGGCGCCTCGTCGATCTTCGCGGTGTCGACCACCCTGACCTCGACGGGTGCGGTGGACTCCTTCCACTCCTCGTTCACCGGTCTCGGCGGCGGCATCACCATGCTGGGCATGCAGCTCGGCGAGATCGCACCCGGTGGTACCGGCTCCGGCCTCTACGGCATGCTGATCATGGCCATCATCGCGGTGTTCATCGCCGGTCTGATGGTCGGGCGCACGCCCGAGTACCTGGGCAAGAAGATCGGCACGCGCGAGATCAAGTTCGCGGCCCTGTACATCCTGATCACCCCGGCGCTGGTGCTCATCCTCACTGCCGCGGCGATGGCCCTGCCGACGCCGGGCAACTCGATGACGAACTCCGGCGCGCACGGCTTCTCCGAGATCCTGTACGCGTATTCGTCGGCCGCGAACAACAACGGTTCGGCGTTCGCCGGTCTGAACGCGGACACGCAGTGGTTCAACAGCACCCTGGGCCTGGCGATGGTCCTCGGCCGGTTCCTGCCGATGGTGTTCGTGCTGGCGCTGGCCGGCTCGCTCGCCGAGCAGAAGCCGGTGCCGGCGACCGCGGGCACCCTGCGCACCGAGAAGCCGCTGTTCACGGGTCTGCTGGTGGGCGCGATCCTGATCATCACCGGTCTGACCTACTTCCCGGCCCTGGCGCTGGGTCCGCTGGCCGAGGGGCTGGCGTCATGACCACCCGTACAGAGAAGCAAGAGGACTCGATGTCCACTGCCACCCCGACCCGGGCGCCGCACAGTGATGTGCCGACCGGTCACAAGCCCGCCGAAGGACGCGTCGGCGCGGGTCTGTTCGACCCGAAGCAGCTGCTGAAGTCGCTGCCGGACGCGTTCCGCAAGCTCGATCCCCGGGTGATGGTCAAGTCGCCCGTGATGTTCGTGGTGTGGATCGGCTCGGTGCTGACCACGGTCTTCTCGTTCAAGGACCCGGGCGACTGGTTCGGCTGGACCATCAGCGTCTGGCTGTGGCTGACGGTCGTGTTCGCCAACCTGGCGGAGGCGGTGGCCGAGGGCCGCGGCAAGGCGCAGGCCGACACCCTGCGCAAGGCCAAGACCGACACGGTCGCCCGTCGGCTCAACGGTGCTGTGGAAGAGCAGGTGCCCGGCACCGAACTGCGCATCGGCGACCTGGTCGTCTGCGAGGCCGGCGATGTCATCCCCGGCGACGGCGACGTCGTCGAGGGAGTCGCGAGCGTCGACGAGTCCGCCATCACCGGTGAGTCGGCGCCCGTCATCCGCGAGTCCGGCGGCGACCGCTCGGCCGTCACCGGCGGCACGAAGGTCCTCTCCGACCGGATCGTCATCAAGATCACGACGAAGCCCGGCGAGACCTTCATCGACCGCATGATCGCCCTGGTCGAGGGCGCGGCCCGGCAGAAGACGCCGAACGAGATCGCGCTGAACATCCTGCTCGCCTCGCTGACGATCGTGTTTTTGCTGGCCGTCGCCACGCTGCCGCCGTTCGCGGACTACGCGGGCACGCATCTCACGATGGTCGTGCTGGTGGCGCTGCTGGTCTGCCTCATCCCGACCACGATCGGCGCACTGCTCTCCGCGATCGGCATCGCGGGCATGGACCGGCTGGTGCAGCGCAACGTGCTGGCCATGTCGGGGCGGGCCGTCGAGGCCGCGGGCGACGTCTCCACGCTGCTGCTGGACAAGACCGGCACCATCACCCTCGGCAACCGGCAGGCGTCCGAGTTCGTGCCGGTGACCGGCACCACCGAAGCCGAACTGGCCGACGCGGCCCAGCTGTCGTCGCTGGCCGACGAGACCCCCGAAGGCCGCTCCATCGTCGTCCTGGCGAAGGAGAAGTACCGGCTGCGCGAGCGCCGGCAGGGCGAACTCGAAGGCGCCGAGTGGATCGCCTTCACCGCCCAGACCCGGATGTCGGGCGTGGACGTCGACGGGCGCAAGATCCGCAAGGGCGCGGCCGGTTCGGTCGTCGCCTGGGTCCGGGAGCAGGGCGGCACGGTCTCCGAGGACGCCGGCACGCTCACCGACCGGATCTCCGAGGCGGGCGGCACCCCGCTGCTCGTGGCCGTGCAAGACACCGACGGCGCACGGGTGTTGGGCGTCATCCACCTCAAGGACGTCGTCAAGGAGGGCATGCGGGAGCGGTTCGACGAACTGCGCCGCATGGGCATCAAGACCGTCATGATCACGGGCGACAACCCGCTGACGGCCAGGGCGATCGCGGACGAGGCCGGCGTCGACGACTTCCTCGCGGAGGCCACTCCCGAGGACAAGATGGCGCTCATCAAGCGGGAGCAGGCGGGCGGCAAGCTCGTCGCGATGACGGGCGACGGCACCAACGACGCACCGGCCCTCGCGCAGGCGGACGTCGGCGTCGCCATGAACACCGGCACGTCGGCCGCGAAAGAGGCCGGCAACATGGTCGACCTCGACTCCAACCCGACCAAGCTCATCGAGATCGTCGAGATCGGCAAGCAACTCCTCATCACCCGGGGCGCGTTGACGACGTTCTCCATCGCCAACGATGTCGCCAAGTACTTCGCGATCATCCCGGCGCTGTTCGCGGCCGTCTACCCGGGCCTGGACAGGCTCAACGTCATGAAGCTGTCCTCGCCGGACTCCGCGATCCTGTCCGCGGTCATCTTCAACGCGCTGATCATCATCGCGCTGGTGCCGCTCTCCCTCAAGGGCGTGCGGTACCGGCCGGTCAGCGCGGACAAGATGCTGCGGCGCAACCTGACGATCTACGGCGTCGGCGGCCTGATCGCCCCCTTCGTCGGCATCAAGATCATCGACCTGCTCATCTCCCTCATCCCCGGGCTGTAACTATTTGAAAGCGTGTTGATCGGCCATGAACAACTCGGTATCGAACACGGCCCGGTTGCTGTGGGCGGGGCTGCGCGCCCTGCTGGTGCTGACGGTGGTGACGGGTGTGATCTACCCGCTGACCGTCACCGGTGTGGCGCAGGCCCTGTTCAACGACCAGGCGAACGGCTCGGAGATGAAGGCGGACGGCAAGGTCGTCGGCTCGTCCCTGATCGGGCAGTCCTACAACCTGCCGCTGAAGGACGGCCGGGAGACCCCGGAGCCCGACCTGAAGTGGTTCCAGGGCCGCCCGCAGAACGGGCTGGGCACCAACAGCGTCAACACCCAGTACTCGCTGATCCTGTCCGGCGCGACGAACCGCTCCGGCGACAACAAGGACCTCATCGACTGGGTGACGGCCGCCAAGGCCGCCGTCGTCAAGGACAACTCGGTCGGCGGCTACACGGTCAAGCCCGCCGACGTGCCCGCCGACGCGGTGACGTCGTCCGGCTCGGGCCTGGACCCGGACATCTCCCCGGACTACGCGGACATCCAGGTCCACCGGGTCGCGGAGAAGAACGGCCTGTCCGTCGACCAGGTGCAGAGGCTGGTCGACGAGCACACCGACGGCCGCACGCTCGGCTTCATCGGCGAACCCCGGGTCAACGTCCTGGAGCTCAACATCGCGCTCAAGGAACTAGTGGCCAAGAGCTGATGGGCTTACGTGCACCACGCGGGAGTCGGCGCACCGGGGCACCCCGCCGCGCCGACTCCCGCCGCCATGGGGTCGACCCGGCGCCCGACGGCACCACCGCGCTCCGGCTCGCCGCCGCCCGTCAGCCCGACGTGGTCCCGCTCGACCTGGGCCTGCCCGACATGGACGGCACCGAGGTCATCAAGGCGCTGCGCGGCTGGAGCCGGGTGCCGATCCTGGTGCTGTCGGCGCGCCGCGCCTCCGAGGAGAAGGTCGCCGCGCTCGACGCCGGCGCCGACGACCACATCACCAAACCGTTCAGCATGGACGAGCTCCTGGCCCGGCTGCGCGCCGCCGTCCGCCGCACCGAGGACGCGCCGCTCGCCCCCGAGACCGTCCTGGTGACCACCGACGACTTCACTCGACCTGCGCGCCAAGAAGGCCACCCGCGCGGGCCACGACGTCCGGCTCACCCCGACCGAATGGCATCTGCTGGAGATCCTGGTCACCAACCCCGGCCGGCTCATCACGCAGAAGCAGCTGCTCCAGGAGGCCTGGGGAGTCTCGCAGAGCAGCTGTGCGCCTTCCATCGAAGCGCGCGAGGGGCCGGTCGCTGCCTGCTGTTGGTGCACACCTGACGCCGGGAGGACGGTTCACAACGCTTCTCTGACATGTCGGGGGTTCGACGTCACCTGGCACACTGGCCGGATCCCGGCGAAGGAGTACACCGCATGTCGATGGTCGGCAACCTGCGCAAAGTCGCCCGTCTCGCGCTGCGGGGACGGCGCGTGGACCTCAGCCACCCGGCCCGGTCCCCGCTCGGCTCGACGGTCGTCAACTGCGTCATCTACCAGGACGGCGTCCGCCAGGAGGCCGCCCCCACCGTCGAGGAATCCGTCGCCCGGGTGCGCAAGCGCGGGCACGGCTTCGTCTGGCTCGGCCTGCACGAGCCCACCGAGTCGGAGTTCGCGCAGGTGGCCGAGTTGTTCGGCCTGCACCCGCTCGCCGTCGAGGACGCCGTCCACGCCCACCAGCGCCCCAAAGCCGAGCAGTACGGCGAGGTCCTGTTCTCCGTCTTCAAGACCGTCACCTACGTCGAGCACGCCGAACTGACCGCGACCAGCGAGGTCGTCGACACCGGCGAGATCATGATCTTCACCGGCCCCGACTTCGCCGTCACCGTCCGGCACGGCAGCCACGGCTCCCTCGGCCCCCTGCGCGAAGACCTCGAAGCCCACCCGGAACTGCTGGCCAAGGGCCCGTCCTCCGTGCTGCACGCCATCGCCGACCATGTCGTCGACGACTATGTGACCGTCGCCGACGCCGTCCAGAACGACATCGACCAGGTCGAGACGGACGTCTTCTCCCCGCACAGTCCCCGAAACGCCGACGCCGGGCGCACCTACCAGCTCAAACGCGAACTCCTCGAACTCAAGCGGGCCGTGGTCCCGCTCGCCCGCCCCCTCGACCGGCTCGCCACCGAACCCCGCGCCTGTGTCGACAAGGACATTCAGGCGTACTTCCGGGACGTCGCCGACCACCTCGCCCGTGTCACCGAGCAGATCACCGCCTTCGACGCCCTGCTCGACTCCATCCTCCAGGCCCACCTCGCGCAGGTCACCGTCGCCCAGAACGAGGACATGCGCAAGATCACCGCCTGGGCCGCGATCATCGCCGTCCCCACCATGGTGTGCGGCGTCTACGGCATGAACTTCGAGCACATGCCCGAACTGCGCTGGCGCTTCGGCTACCCCCTCGTCCTCGCCGTCATCGTGACCGCCTGCTTCGTCATTCACCGGGGGTTCAAGCGCAACGGCTGGCTCTGACCCGTCCTCGGGGCCAGGTGCGGAACGCCCGCGGTCCGGGCGCTCGGCCGAGGAGGTTCTCAGATGCCTGCGCGGGTGAGCGTCACATGCGTGACGCCGCTGGGGGAGCCGGCGGCCTCGAGGTCGTAGTTGTTCTCCAGCGCCTCCAGGCCGTCCCAGAGGCGTACTCCCCGGCCGAGGAGGATCGGGACCAGCACCACGTGCATGCGGTCGATGAGCCCCTCGGCAAGGAAGTCGCGGATCACGGTGGGGCCGCCGCCGATGCGTACGTCCTGGTCGCCCGCGGCCTCGCGGGCCGCCGCGAGCGCCTTGGCCGGCGACGCGTCGAGGAAGTGGAAGGTCGTGCCGCCCTCCATCTCGATCGACGGGCGCGGGTGATGGGTGAGGACGAAGGTCGGGGTGTGGAACGGCGGGTTGGGCCCCCACCACCCCTGCCATTCCGGGTCCTCGTGCCATCCCGGCGGGCCGAACTTTCCGGCGCCCATGATCTCCGCACCGATCCCGGGCGCGAACTGCTGCGCGAAGGCATCGTCGAGACCGCCGGTCCCGCCGGGGCGGCCGGTCATCGTGTGCCAGAACCGGGTGGCGAACATCCACTGGTGCAGCCTTTCGCCGGCGTGGCCGAACGGCGCGTCACGGGTCAGGCCCTCGCCGGTGCCGAAGCCGTCGAGCGAGATGGAGAAGTTGTGGACGCGGACGAGTGACATAGCTGGCGATTCCCTTTCTTTCTCTCTTTCTTTCCTTCCCTGCGTCCAGTCTCGGTGTTTCGGCCCGGTCGCGCAGCCGCCGTCGGCGTGGACTCTCATCCGAGCCGGCGCAGGTATGCCTCCAACTCGGCGGCCCCGGTCAGCATCGCCCGTCCGCGGGCGGACAGCCGGTCGTGCCAGTCGCGCAGGGTGGCCTCCAGCGGCTCCAGTCCGCCGGCCTCCCGCACCTGGGCGATCAGCGGGGCGATCTGCTCCAACAGGTGGCCGCCGCGCCTGAGTTGATGCGTCAGCCGGGCGTCCCGTACGTCGGCGTCGGCGTAGACGCGATACCCGGTCAGCGGGTCGCGGTGCGGGCGGACCAGCCCGGCGTGCTCCCACTTGCGCAGGGTCGCGGGCCGGACGCCGAGCTGCTCCGCCAGCGGCCCGATGAAGGTGCCGCCGGGCCCGGACGACACGGCTGGACCTGCCTTTGGACCGGTCGGCTCCAGGCCGGCCAGGGCGCGTTCCACTGCCTGGAGGGTCCGCCGGTCGTCGAGGAGTTGGGCGTGGCTCTCGTCGATGAGGCGGAACGCGTCCTCGGCCGCGCCTTCGTTCACGGCCCGCATGATCGACGTCGCCGTCCGATGGCCGTGGCCGGGCAGCAGGGCCAGGAACGCGCGCAGGGCCTGCGCGTGCAGCGGGGTGTAGGTGCGGTAGCCGCTCGCCGTGCGATCGGCGGCCGGAAGGATGCCTGCCTCCTCGTAGTTCCTGATCGCCTGCGTGGACAGACCGTGCCCGCGCGCCAGGTCGATCGGCCTGAGCCGCTCGTCGCTTTGAAGGTTTGCTCCCATGACCCCGCCGATCCCCGCCGATACTGCGAAAAAGCCTCAACCGAAAGTTCAACGATACCGTTGAGGTCATGGCTATCGACATCAAGGAAACCGCCCAGGCGATCGAGGCCGCCGCCGTCATGAGGCTGCTCCCGGCCCGCCCGCGGCTGCTGGCGCTGGGCGAGCCCACCCACGGTGAGGACACGCTGCTCGACCTGCGCAACGAGCTCTTCCGGCAACTCGTCGAGGAGGAGGGCTACCGGACGATCACGATCGAGAGCGACTGCATGATGGGCCTGGTCGTGGACGACTACGTCACCACCGGCACGGGCACCCTCGACGAGGTCATGGAGCGCGGGTTCAGCCACGGCTGGGGCGCGTCAGCGGCCAACCGCGAACTCGTGCGCTGGATGCGCGCCCACAACGACGGCCGGCCCGCGTCCGAGCGGCTGCGCTTCGCCGGCTTCGACGGCCCGCTGGAGATCACCGGCGCCGCGAGTCCCCGGCAGGCCCTCACCGCGCTCCACGGCTGCCTCGCGGCCCACGTGGACCCGGACCTGCTGCCCTGCACCGCGGACACGCTCGACCGCCTGCTCGGCGCCGACGACCGGTGGACCGATCCCGCCGCGATGACGGACCCGGCCCGGTCCGTGGGACAGTCGCCCGAGGCCGGCCGACTGCGGCTGCTCGCCGACGATCTCGTGGCGCTGCTCGACGCGCAGACACCGCACCTGATCGCGGCGACCTCGCGGGACGACTGGCGCCGGACGCGCCTGTACGGGCGCACCGCCACCGGCCTGCTGCGCTACCACCACTGGATGGCCGACGCCTCACCGGCCCGTATGACCCGACTGGTGGGCCTGCGGGACCAGATGATGGCCGACAACCTCCTCGCCCTCGCCGAACGGGCCCCGGCACTCGTCCACGCCCACAACGGCCATCTCCAGCGGGACAAGAGCACGATGCGGATGGGCGGCCTGCCGCTGCGGTGGTGGAGCGCCGGCGCGCTCGTGAACGCCCGCCTGGGCGAGGACTACGCCTTCCTGGCCACGGCCCTCGGCACACTCCGGCACCAGGGAGTGGACATCCCGCCGCCGGACACCCTCGAAGGACTCCTCCACGCGCTCCCGCAGGACCGCTGCGTCGTCGACCCCGCCGGGCTGGCCACCGTCCTCGGGGACACGTGCCCCGCGCCCCGCGAGTCCCCGTACTACGGCTACGCCCCGCTCGACGCGGCCCACCTCGCCGCATACGACGGCATCGTGTTCGTCAGGGACGTCCCGCGAAGCTGAGCGTTCCGCTGGAGATGCCGCGATGTGCCGTCGTTCTGCTGCGGCCCCGTCGTGGCTGGTCGCGCAGTTCCCCGCGCCCCTTCAGGGCGCTGCCGAACCGCGGCCGCAGGCCTCTCGGATGTGGCGGGGATCACGGTGGGGGGAAAACCTGCGGCCCGGCTCGGGCGTCTAGCCGGTGTGAGATCAGTCAGAGCAGCGCTGCTGCACCAGTGGGACGAGGAACGTCTCGTGCGGCTGGTGGCGAAAGGCGACCGTGCCGCCTTCGAGGAGTTGTACCGGCGCACGGCGCCGTGGCTGGCGGTGCGGCTGCGCCGCCGCTGCGCGGACGAGCAGATCGTCGCGGAGGTCATGCAGGAGACCTACCTGGTGGTGTGGCGCGCGGCGGGCGCGTTCGCCGGAGCCGCGGTCGGCGGGACGGCCGTCGGGTGGCTGTGGACGATCGCCGCGCGCCGCCTCGTCGACGCGTTCCGGCGCAGGGCGCACCACGCGGAGCCGCCGCCGGCCGCCGCCGTGCCCGAAGCAGCCCCCGCCGCCGAGGAGTTGGCGCTCGCGGCGACCGTCGGCGGCGATGTCGGGGATGCGCTGCGCTGCCTCGCACCGGAGTTGAGACAGGTACTGCAGGCCATGGTGCTCGACGGGCTGTCCGTCCGGGAGACCGCGGTCCTGCTCGGGCTGCCCGAGGGCACGGTCAAGACCCGTGCCCGCCGGGCCCGGATCGCGATGCGGAGGGCGCTGGCATGAGCGTGGAACATGCGTCGACGCGGATCATCGAAGGCTACGCGCGCGGCGGCACGGACCTCGCCGCCGACGAGGTGTGGGCCGTGGAGGCCCACCTGGAGACGTGCCGGGTGTGCCGTGACCGGCTGTCCGCCGCCGTCGCCGTCGAGGCGCCCGCCGTGGCGTCGCTGGTCGACACCGTGTGGTCCGGCCTCGAACCCCGGCTCGCGGTCACCGCCACGATGCCGCGCGGACGACGCCGGTCGGCACGGCTGTCGAGATGGCTGACGCCCACGATGGTGCCCTGGCTCGCCATGGTCGTCGCCGTGACGCTGCTGGCCCTGCTGCTCGACCTGGTCGGCACCACCGGCTCCGGATCCGGTTCCGGCGGGGTGTCGCTGGTGCTGCTGTTCGCGCCGGTCCTGCCCGTGCTCGGCGTCGCCGCGTCCTGGTCGCGCGGGCTGGACCCGGCGTACGAACTGACCGCCTCGGCGCCCAGGGCCGGGCTCCACCTGGTGCTGCGACGCACCGCGGCCGTGCTCGGCGTGGTCGTCCCCGCCCTGCTGGTGGGCGGATGGCTGACGGGGGTGATGGTGGCTCAGTGGCTGCTGCCCTGTCTGGCCTTCACGGCGACGACGCTGGCGCTCGGCGGAGTCGTCGGGGTGACCCGCGCCGCCGTCGCGCTGGCCGCCGTATGGGCCGTCGTCGTCGTGGCGCCGACTCTGGCCGCCGGCCGTACGACCTTCGCCCTGCAGACGAGCGGACTGCCCGCGTGGGGGCTGATCCTCGCACTCGGCGTCGGCGTCGTGATCGCCCGCAGAGGCGCGTACTCCGTGCTGGGAGCCCACCGATGACCAAGAGAAGGGCAGGACACGACATGACGTCCGCCGTGAGCGCGGCCGACCTCGCACCGAGGGCCTACGCCTGGGAGATCCGGGCCACCGGGCTGAAGGTCAGGGTCGGCAGGAAACGGATGGCCGTCGACGGCCTCGACCTCTCGCTCGGCACCGGAGTGCACGGACTGCTCGGCCCCAACGGGGCGGGGAAGACCACCCTCATCCGGACCCTGGCCACCGTGCTGCGTCCCACCGAGGGCGCCCTGGAGCTGTTCGGCGAGTCCGTCGGCGGCGCGGCCGGCCGGGGCGGCCTGGGCGAGCACCGTGCGCTGCGCCGCCGGATCGGCTATCTGCCGCAGGAGTTCGGCTACTACAAGCGCTTCACCGTGCGCGAGTTCGTCGAGTACATGGCCTGGCTGAAGGAGGTGCCGAAGGCGGAGATCCCCGCGGCCGTGCAGCGCGCCGTGGAGCGGGTGGGTCTCGCCGACCGCGCCGACGACAGGATGAAGGCCCTCTCCGGCGGCATGGTGCGCCGGGTCGGCATCGCCCAGGCCATCGTCAACGACCCGACGATTTTGCTGCTGGACGAGCCGACGGTCGGTCTGGATCCGGCGCAGCGGCTGCGCTTCCGCCAGCTGTTGCAGGAGTTGGGCACGGACGCCTGCGTGCTCGTCTCGACCCACCTGGTGGAGGACGTCGCCGCCGCCTGCACCGACGTGGTGCTGTTCGCCGAGGGACGACTCGTCTTCCAGGGCACCCCGGACGACCTGGCGGCGGCGGGCGGCCCCGAGCACCCGGGCGACAGCCCCCTGGAGCGCGGCTACTCGGCGCTGCTTCTCGACCCCGAGCAGACCAGGGAGACTTGGTGAACCATCGCGTCCTGCGCATCGAGCTGAAGCGCTCCGTCGCCCCGTGGGCCGGCGCCGTCGCCCTGATGGCGCCGCTGGCCTTCCTGTACCTGCTGAACGGCGTGTGGCGGACGGGCACCACGGCGTGGACGGCCCAGTGGACGTCGCTGGCCCTGTGGACCCGCGCCCTGCTGTTCTACCTGTGGCCGCTCGCCGTGGGCCTCGGCGCGCTGCAGGGGCTGCGCGACCACCGCTCGAAGATGTCCGAGCTGCTGACGAGCACGCCGCGGCCCGCCCGCCACCGTGCGGCCGTGCTGGCGGGCACGACGGCCTTCACCCTGGCCTCGGCCTTCGCGCTCCTCGTCGTCGTCGGCGCGGTCCAGGTGGTGGCCCACACCGGGTACACGCACCTCCGGTGGCTGCCGATCTCGCTGGTCGGGGCGCTCTCTCTCGTCGCGGGGGCCGTGCTCGGCATGGGGGCCGGGCGGGCGCTGCCGTCCGTGCTGACCCCGCCCGCGCTGACCATGGGCGCCTTCGTGTTCACGGCCCTCATGCAGATGTCGTTCGGCCGGGCGGAGACGGTCACCGAGACGGGGATCACGATCACGGAGCCGAACCCGGTCTCGCTGCTGTCGCCGGCGGTGCAGGACGTGCGCGACGTGCTCGTCACGCTCTCCGCCTCCGTGCACGTCGGGCAGACGATCTGGCTGCTCGGCATGGCCGCGACCGGCTTCGCGCTGCTGGTCGCCGCGACCCCGCGCGCCCGGCTGGCCGCCCTGACGCCCGTCCTCGCGGGCGCGGTGATCGCCCTGCTCGTCCTCCCGTCCGACCCGCACCGGATCTACGTCGTCGACGAGGCCGCCGCGGAGCTGGTGTGCGACGGCCCGGTGTGCGTGACGAAGACCCAGCGGGGACGGCTTGCCGACCTCGCCGGTCCCGGCGAGAAGGCGCTGCGCCTGCTGCACGGCGTGCTGGGTGCTCAAGCGCCGGTCTCGGTGCGGGAGAACGCCACCGTGCTGCCGGAAGGCACCACACCGCAGTGGTCCCGCACGACCGTGCTCTTCGACTTCGACGACGACGTCATCGCCGCCGCGAAGGGCGAGGAAGTCACCCTGGCCCTGGTCGCCAAGGGCATGGTGCCGGGATGCACCCCCACCGGCTGGACCAGCTTCGGGCCGGATCTGTACGCGCAGACCGTCGCCGCGGGCTGGGTCCTCGGGGACCTCGAACCGCTTCCCGGCACGCTGCCGGCAGGTCTGCGCGACGAGGTCGACGCCGAGACCCGCCCGGTGTGGAAGGAACTCAAGGCGCTGCCACGGGCCGCACAGGTCGCGCGGATCGACGCGATGCGCGCCGCCGCGCTCTCCTGCGAGGGCGACCCGTTCGAGGTGCTGTCCGGGGGTGCGTCCCGGTGAGATGGCTTGCGCTGTACGCACGCTCGCGTCAGGTACCCGCGTCGCTCGCCGCGGTGGTGATCGGCGCGGTGGCGGTGTGGGCGCTCGCCCGGGACGGGGGACAGGGGCCCGATGATCCCCGACCGTTCGTCCTCGTCCTCGCCGCGGGGGCGATGGCGGCCTCGATCGGGCTCAGCGGGCAGGACCTCACGCTGGACCGGACGGCCGCGATCCGCTGGGCGCCGCGCAGAGCGGCGCATGTGCTGCTGGCCGGCGCGGTCGTCGCCGCGGCACTGCTGACGGTGCAGAGCATGGGCGGAGGCGGGGTCGGGGTTGGGGTCGGGGTCGGGGGCAGGGGTGGCGGGGACATGGCCGCCGTCGCGTTCGTCGTCCGGGACAGCGCGGGCCTGATGGGACTGGCCGCCCTGGGCGCGGCGCTCTCGGGCGGCCAGTACGCCTGGACGCTGCCGTTCGCCTGGCTCTCGTTCTCGTTCTTCGCGCCGCCCCCGACGAGCGTGCCCACGCGGGTGGCGAACTGGATGCTGCTGCCGGCCGGCACACCGGCGGGCGCCTGGACGGCCCTGGTCCTGACCGTCGTCGGCACCGCGGCCTACGCCGTCGCGGGACCGAGACGGTAGCAGCGCTGCTCGGCCGGGGCCGAGCTGAGGCCTACGGTCGCCGGTACGGGACGGGGGATGCGGGCGGTGGCCGTGGCGGTGGCCGTGGCCGTGGCGGCCTGTGAGCGGTTTCGCGCGAAGACGACGAGGCGCAGCACCGCGAATCGCGCGACGCCGGCGAGTGCGGAGGCCGACAGATAGACGATCTGTTCGAGCACCGCACCCGGCGCCGCCACGAGCTGGTGCAGGGCGACCATCGCCGCGCAGGTCACCGCGTACGCGGCCACGGCGGATCCCGCCGACTGCGTGTGCTGGCGCCAGGTCGCGTGTCCGCCCGCGCCGAAGGTGAAGCGGGCGTGCAGCTCGGTGGCGAGGAGCGTGGAGACCACGGTGATCAGGGCGTTGGCCAGGCCCCAGGGAATCCAGGCGGCGAGGGCCGCCACGGCGAAGCTGGAGGCGAGCCCCACCCCGCCGCCGCAGACCACGAAGCGGGCGAAGGCGGCGAGGGCGCCGGGCGCCGCCTGCTGCCGACTCTGCACCGTCTCCATGATCCGACCCCCTTGACCGCCCACCGATGTTTCCTGTGATGGAAACGCTACGTTGCATTCATATAACTGGCAACGAAGTTATTGCACGCCATCACGATCGTGGCAGGTAGAAGGCGTGAAATCGTTGCAATAAGCTGTAGATAACGCAATGATCCCCGGCCTGGCCGTTGCGATGAGCTGAGGGTGAACGCTATGCCTGAGCGTCTCGGGGGCGTATCGAAAATCGGATACGTCGCCGCAACGCCCCGCCGCCTCCCATGGGGACATGAACCCCACCGCAGCCGAATCGGCATCCGCAACGGCACCGCCCCGCCGCACGCGCAAGATCGTGCTTCTCAGCGTGGCGATCCTCGCCTTGGCGAGCGCCTTGTTCGCCGTGCGGGGGCCGCTGATGATGTCCGCTCCCCGGTGTATGGCCGGGCGCTGGCACGGCTGCTACGACACCTTCAACGGTGTGGTGCTCATGACGCTGGTCGCGCTGCCGTTGGCCGTGCTGCTGGCGTGGGGCCTGGCGCGTCTTCGGCGTGCCGCCGACGACGGGACATCGGCATGGCGGATCTCGCTGGCCGAGGTGGGCATGGTCCACGGGACGGTGCCGTTCCTGTGGCTGACCCTGATGCCCGGCGCCGCGCCCGGCATCGCCCCCGCCCGGGTGAGCCTCGTACCGCTGCGGGACCTGGTCACGATGGGACCGCTCGGGATCGTCGGCAACCTGCTGGTCTTCGCGTCGCTGGCGTTCTTCGCCCCGATGCGGTTCGCGGCGCTCGCGTCCGTGCCGCGGATCCTGGCGCTCGGGGCGGGCTGCTCGGTCCTGGTCGAGACCGCGCAGTTCGTCCTGCAACTCGACCGGGTGTCCTCCGTGGACGACGTCCTGGTCAACGCCACCGGCGCCGTACTGGCCGGGCTGGCCTCGCGCCGCTGGTGGCGCACCGCGCATACGCCGGCGATATGGCGCGCTGCCTAGGCTTCGGGCATGCGCGTACTGATCGTGGAGGACGAGCCCTACCTGGCCGAAGCCGTCCGTGACGGTCTGCGGCTGGAGGCGATCGCCGCCGACATCGCCGGCGACGGCGACACCGCCCTGGAACTGCTCAGCGTCAACTCCTACGACTTCGCCGTCCTCGACCGTGACATCCCCGGGCCGTCCGGCGACGAGGTCGCCCGGCGCATCGTCGCCTCCGGCAGCGGCATCCCGATCCTCATGCTCACCGCCGCCGACCGGATCGACGACAAGGCTTCCGGGTTCGAGCTCGGGGCCGACGACTACCTCACCAAACCCTTCGAGCTGCGGGAACTCGTCCTGCGGCTCAGGGCGCTCGACCGCAGACGCGCGTACGCCCGGCCCCCGGTCCGTGAGATCGCGGGCCTGCGGCTCGACCCCTTCCGCCGGGAGGTCTTCCGGGACGGACGCTATGTCGCCCTGACCCGTAAGCAGTTCGCCGTCCTCGAAGTCCTCGTCGCCGCAGAGGGCGGGGTCGTCAGCGCCGAAGAGCTGCTGGAACGGGCCTGGGACGAGAACGCCGACCCCTTCACCAACGCCGTGCGCATCACCGTCTCCGCGCTGCGCAAACGACTCGGCGAACCATGGATCATCGCCACGGTGCCCGGCGTCGGCTACCGGATCGACACCGAAACGGACTCATGGACGGACGCCCGATGAACGACAGGCGCCCCTTGAACAGACGCCAAGGGCGCAGCGCCCGGCTGAAGCTCACCCTCAGCTATGCCGGATTCCTGTGCGTCGCCGGGACTCTCCTGCTGGCCGTCATGTGGGTGTTCGTGCTGCGCTGGCTGCCGACCAACGATCCCGAGGCCCTCCAGAAGTCGTTCGGCGCCGTGATCATCGTCGGGCCCGACCGCTCCGACCTCCTGCGCGGCTTCGCCCCCGCCGCGGCCACCGCGCTGGCCTTCCTCCTCGCGTTCGGCCTCCTGGGCGGCTGGATCCTCGCCGGCCGGATGCTCGCACCGCTCACGCAGATCACGGCTGCGGCGCGGATGGTCGGGAACGGGTCGCTGTCCCACCGGATCCGGATGGAGGGCCGCCAGGACGAATTCCGTGAGCTCTCCGACGCGTTCGACTCGATGCTCCGACAACTCGAGTCCCACGTCGCCGAGCAGCAGCGGTTCGCCGCGAACGCCTCCCACGAGCTGCGCACCCCGCTGGCGATCTCGCGGACGCTGCTCGACGTCGCCCGCAAGGACCCCACACGGGACCGGGGCGAACTCATCGAACGCCTGCACGCTGTCAATACGCGGGCGATCGACCTCACCGAGGCCCTCCTGCTGCTCAGTCGCGGCGACCGCGCAGACCTCACCCGCGAGAGCGTCGACCTCTCCCTCGTCGCCGAGGAAGCCGCCGAAACGCTGCTTCCGCTCGCCGAACAGCGCCGGATCACGCTCGACGTCACCGGCGGAGCGGCCCGGACCAGCGGCTCCGCGGAACTGTTGCTGCGGGTGGTGACGAACCTCGTCCAGAACGCCATCGTCCACAACCTCCCCGCCGCCGACGGCGGCGGCGCCGTGACCGTCCACACCGAGGCGCTCGGCGACACGAGCGTGCTGCGGGTCGAGAACACGGGCCGCCCGCTCCCACCCGACCTGGTGCCGAACCTCACCGAGCCCTTTCGGCGCGGAACGGAACGCGTACGCACCGACGAGCACGCCGGCGTCGGCCTCGGCCTGGCCATCGTGCACAGCGTCGTCCGCGCCCACGACGGCACCCTCGACCTCGCCCCCCGCCCCGGCGGCGGCCTCCGGGTCACCGTCCGGCTGCCCAGCACGCCGTAGCCAGGGGTGACTGTCGACGGCCACCCCTACTTCGAGCGCACCGCGGCGGGCGGCGGATCCACCCGGGCCGTGCGGTCGTCCTCGTCGACGTCGACTTCCGTGATCGTTCCGGCGGGAACGTCTCGTGGGCGCAGGCCGCCGACCAGACCCGCGATCACCACGGCGATGCCCAGCCATACCCACGGCCCCGGCACCCCCACGCCCGAGACGGTGCCGACGGCCGCCGCCGCCAGCGGCGCGATGCCGGTCAGCAGCCCGGCCCGCCCCGCCCCGACGGAGCGCACCGTCGAGTACCACAGGACGAAGGCGACCGCCGTCACCATCAGCGCCAGGTAGCCGACGGCCGCCCACTGCGCGCCGGTCAACTCCCTTGCGGCCGAAGGCCCTTCCCGCGTCGCGCCGAGGACGGCCAGCAGCACACCGCCCAGCCATGTCGCGTGTACGGACACCCCCCACGGGGTGTGCCGGGGCAGCACCGGCACCGCGAGCAGCGTGAACGCGGCCTCGCAGCCCAGAGTGACCGCCGCCCAGGCCACCCCGACGGCATCGGTACGCCCGGTGCCCTCCACCAGCACCGCGCCCGTCATCACGACCGGCGCCGCCAGCAGGACGTGCCGACTCGGCCGACGGCCCTCCAGCAGCGGGCCCACCACCCCGAGAACCAGGGGCACACACGCCACCGCGACGGCGACCACCGCGGGCTCCGCATGCGCGACGCCCCGGACCACGGCCACGTTGAACAGCACCAGACCGGTCACCGCGAGCCCCGTCAGCCACAGCCACTCGCGGCCACGCGGCCACACCAGGCGAGCACCGGCGAACCGCGCCACCACCAGGAGGATCACGGTCGCCGCCGCGTACCGGACGGCCTGCGCGGTGAACAGCGGGGCGTCGACGAGCGAGTGCGAGACCGTGACGCTGCTGCCGACCAGCACCATCCCGACCATTCCTGGGACGAGCTGGGCGAATCGCGGGGAAGGTGTGTCCATGCCGTCCACCCTGCCGTCACAATGGACGCCATGGGCAGGTCCACAGAGCCACCGGCCAAGGGGTCCAAAAAGCCACGCGCGACGACACCCCGGGCGCCCGAACCGGTGTCCGAATCGGCGCCCGAACCGGTGTCGGATTCCGCCTCCGTCGCGGGGATCGGCTCGGACTTCCTCCAGCTGGACATCGGCCAGGCGCCCTCCGGCGGGCGTACCGCCTGGCTCGCCGACCGGCTGCGGTCGGCCATCGCCGACGGCCGGCTGCCCGTCGGCACCCGGCTGCCCGCCAGTCGGGTGCTCGCCGAAGAACTGCGGGTCACCCGGGGCGTGGTCACCGAGGCCTACCGGCGACTGGCCGAGTCCGGTCAGATCGCCGGCCGCGGCCGGCTCGGAACCGTCGTCGTGGCGGCGCCCGCCGCGCCCCGCGAACGCGCCCCCGGCGCGACGGAGACCGGGCCCGCGTTCTTCGGCTCGGACGACCGCGACGGCGTGGTCGACGCGCTGCGCGCCCTGCCCTGCCGGATCGATCTCTCGCCGGGCGTCCCCGACCTCGCCGCCTTCCCCCGCACCGAGTGGCTGCGCGCCGAGCGCGCCGTCCTCGCCGGGGTCACCCCGGCCGACTTCGGCTACGGCGACGCCCAGGGCGCCCTCGCGCTCAGACGGGCCGTGGTCGGCTGGCTGGCGCGCAACCGCGGCATCCGCGCCGACCCGGACGAGGTGGTGGTCGTCGCGGGTGTGGCACAGGCCCTCGGCCTGCTCGGGCAACTCCTGCGGGCGGACGGGATCCGCCGTATCGCCGTCGAGGACCCCGGATCCCTGGGAGCGCGCCAGCAGTTGGAGTACGGCGGCCTGACGACCGTCCCCGTCCCCGTGGACGCCGGCGGCCTGGACGTCGCGGCGTTGCGCGCCGACGGCGCCCGTGCGGTGCTGCTGACTCCGGCCCACCAGTTCCCCACCGGCGTCGTCCTCGACGGGGAACGCCGTCGCCGCCTGCTGAGCTGGGCGGCCGGGGGTGGGGTCGTCATCGAGGACGACTACGACGCCGAGCACCGCTACGACCGGTCGCCCGTGCCGGCGCTGCGCTCGCTGATGCCCGAGGGCGTCTGCTACGCGGGCAGCGTGTCCAAACTCCTCGCGCCCGCGCTGCGGGTCGGCTGGCTCCTCGTACCGCCGGCCCGGCTGGAGGCCGCCGTGACCGCCAAACGCTACGCCGACCTCGGAAACGGCATCCTCACCCAGCTGATCCTCGCCCGGCTGATGGACTCCGGGGAACTGGAACGGCACTTGCGCCATGTCCGGCTGCGCCATCGTCGGCGCCGGGACGTGATGCTGCGGGCCATCGAGACGCACCTGCCCGGCGCCCGCGTCCACGGGGCGGCCGCCGGCCTGCACCTGATGGTCACCTTCGACGACCCCCGCGGCGGCTTCCGCGACACCGACCTCGCCGCGGCCGCCCTCGCCCAGGGCGTCAAGGCGCACCCGCTGTCCTGGCACCGGATCAGCCCCGGCCCCCCGGGCCTGGTCCTCGGTTACGCGGCCGGCCCCGCCCACGAGATCGAGGAGGGCATCGCCCTCATCGGCACCGCCCTGCGGAACCTCACCCGCACCCGGCGTGCGCACCGCTGAACGGCAGAATGCTCACCGACCGGGCGAGTTCGATCCGGAATGCCGTATTCCCCCTGTGGGGGAGAAGATCCGCCCCTATCCTGTCATTTGATCATCTGACGGACGCCGCGCACGGGCGCCCGAGGCTAGGGAGAGCGATGCCTGAGACCAACTCCGCACCGGAAGTTCTGCTGGAGTTCCCGTCCGAGTTCGCCTACGAACTGATGGAGCAGGATGTCGTCTGGCCGTATGTGCGTGAGGACCGGATCGATCCCGCGCTGGTGCCTGCCGTGGTGCTCGCCGTGACGACCGCGGTGTCGACCGTCGTGGCGACGAAGCTCACCGACAGCGCCGTCGCCTCGCTGACCGCCGCGATTCGGGGCTGGCTGAAGCAGCGGGAGGCGGACGACCCGCCGACGCTGCGCACGTCGGACGACGACACGGCGCTGGTGATCGACGCGGACACCACCGACGAGGAGATCGCCGCCTACCTCAGGCGCGTTCGTGGGGACCGGCCTGACCAGGGATGAGCCCGTGGCCGGGCCCGAGCCCGAGCCCACGGCTGACGATCACCGTCGCGCGTACGAACTGTGGACCGAAGGCCGTCGGCTGCTCGATCGGCGAACCGAGCCCACCCTCACCAAGGCCGTCGCCCTCCTGACGACGGTGCTCGGCATGATCCCCGCGACGGAACTGCGTGCGCTGGTGCACCACGATGTGAGCGTCGGGCATTGGCGGCTGGTGCGACTGGGCATCCCGGGACACGCGGTGCAGGCCGTCGACCACGCGCTCCTGGCCTGCCAGACGGATGTCGGCTACGTCCTGCAAGGGTCCGTCGAGGATTTCGAACGGGATGTGAACCTTCTCGCCGACACCGTACGGCTGGAGGGCGTCGACCTGGCTCGGCTCCGTGCGGCGCAGGCCTTCCTGGACCGGCATCGGTTGATCCTGCGCGGCCTGTCGGCGCACGGCGAACTCCAGCAGGCGGTCGCCGAGGGCCGTCTGCAGCTGATGGGGACCGGGCCGAAGCCGATCCTCCAGGAGCACGTCGACGAGGCGCGCGACGCGTTCGAGCGCACGCTCCGGCTGCTCGACGAGGACGAGCAGCCGGATCGGCACCGGATCGCCCTGACACTGACCAACCGGAGCTTTCTGGAGTTGCTCTCCGCCCACGGGCCGGCGGCCTTCCACAACGCGCTGGATCTCGCGTTCGCCGCGGAGGAGGCGCACCCGGACGAACTCGTCGAGGGAGCCTCCCTGCGCGTCAGGGTGCTCGCCTGTCTGCACCGGTCCGGGTTCGCCGAACTGCCGCAGCCCGACCGGTGGCGACTCCGACTTCGGCTCTGGCGACGGTGGGCGGGCGACTGGCTCCAGGAACTGGACGAACCGACGCCGGACGACTCCGTGCGACCGCCGCTCTCGGACTGGTTCGGCTACCTCCTGGCCGCAGAAGCCGAGGACATCCCGCTCTCCGGGGATCTTCCCGGCGACGCCCCTCTCCCGGCGGAGGTCAGGGAGTACGCGTCCGCTCTGCTCCTCGTCGGGGGCTACCCCCTGGGCCTGGTCGTGATCCTGATGGGATACCGGCTCGGCGGACGGGTGGTGCCGCCGGAAGAACTGGTGGTCACGGAGTGGCAGGACGCGGCGCGGGATCCGTCGTCCATGGGGATGCTGACGCAGTTGGCGTCCCGGGTGGCCGCCGTGGTGCTCGCCGGACAGCGCGGCGAGGAGTCGGCCCTGCCGGAGTTGATGTCCCTCTTCGCATCGCTGGACGCGGCAGACGTGCCCGAGGCCGCCGGCTACTTCCTCCATGCCTGCATGGAACTGGCCGCGAGCGGGGCACCCGGTGCGCGCTGGGACGAGTTGCTGTCCTTCATGTACGACCTCGCCCTGCGGCTGCCGGAATCCGAGCGGTACGAGGCCATGTTCACCGGCTGGCGGACCATCATGCCCGTCGCCGTCGATATGCGGCACGAGCGCATCGCGGCACGGTGGACCCGGGAACTGGTCCGTCTCGCCGAGCACGCCTGGCGGTCCGAGCCCTCCGACGTCGCCGCCTACGACGTCCTGCGCGCCGAACTGCAGGCGGCCAAGGTGCGGACGCTGATCGAGGGGGACGACATGGACGACGTCGTCGCCGACCTGGGCCGTCGCGTCGAGGAGCATCGTCGCGTGGACGAGGCGGCGGCCGTGGCGCTGGAGGCCGATCTGATCCGGGTACGGGCCCTGGTCGCCCAGGAGTGCGCGGACGCCTCCGCCCTCGTGACGCATCACGCGGGCGGTCTGCGGCTGATGGCGGCGCACCCCGAACTGAACCTCGGCTCCTGGACGGCAGCCGCCGTCAACCTGATCAACGCCGTCGCGGACACCACGCTGTCGACGGCGGAACCGTTCGGACGGGAGACCGCACTCGCGGCCCGGACCCTGTTCGACGATCTGCCCGGCGTACTGAGCCTCGGCGAGAGGGGAGTGGCCGCCCTGGCGGCGTTGACCCAGCGCTGGATCGCCGACCTCGCAGGCCTGGGCCCCGAGGACATCCGCCTGGCCACGGCCATGGTGCGCACGCATCGGGCCGAGGAGAGCTCCGGGCCCGACGTCCATGTGACCACCCAGCTCGGAACATGGGAGACGTCGCTCGTCGAAACCCTCAAGGCCTGCGCCCGCTACGGCGAGCAGGGGCATACCGAACAAGCGGCGGTCACCCTGCTGGGCTGGCTGTTGGCCAACGCCGACCGGCCGGTCCACGACCGCCGGGCGAGGCTCGGTCACTGGACGGTGGCCAAGGTGCTCGAAGAGTTCGTGCGCGCCTCCGAAAAGGTGTCCGAACCGATCAAGGCGGCCGTCCGCTACGCGGTGGGCGAATGCGCGCACCATGCCGGCCTGCGCGACGTCGCCCGGGAGTATCTCTCCCTCGCGTTGGAGGAAGCCCGGTCGATGCCGGATTCGCTGATCCCCGCCGACGCCATCGAGAGCGACTACGCGATGCTCATGATCGAATCGGCCGCGTCGGCCGGCGATCGCGCGCAGGGCCTGCACTGGCTGCGTGTGCTGCTGCGCAGTCCGATGGCCGAGCTCCCGCCGTCCGCGGTCCAACAGGCGCTCGCGGTCACGCTGCTGGCGCGGAAGTTCGGCCCCGAGGACCTGGTGGAGGAGGCGCAGACGGCACTGCGCGCACTGCGGCGGGCCGTCGCCACGGACACGCACCGGGACATGGACATGGCCGTCCGGTCCCGCGCGCCGGTGCGCCGGGCGGAACTGCTGCTGGTGACGGGCGACACCGTGGCGTTGGCCGAAATCCTGCCGGAGCTCGACGAGTTGGCACGGGCTGCGATGCCCGCGCTGGAGGCGCACATCAGACAGATACGGGTGTCCGCCCTGATGCGCCTCGGGGACGTCCGCGGCATCCGGGCCGAGCTCGACCGGCTGACCTTCCTCCAGGACGAGGCGATCGGCGTGGCCGCCCGCTTCGACGAACTGACCCATGACGACCACTGCGACACGGCTCAGTTGATGGTCGCGGCGGCGGCAGCGGACGCGAACGACATCCCCGCCGTGGTCGAGGTGCTGGAGCAGGGCCGCCTCCGGCTCCTCAGACGACTCCGGCTGGGCATCGACGAGGAGACAGCCGACGCGAACGCCGACCTGGACACCGAAGGCACCGACCTGTCGGAACGCGCCGTGTGGGACTACCTGGCCGCACGCGCGAGCGAACCGCCCCCCGTGGAGTTCGGCATCGCGAGGGAGGACTGGCAGCACATCTTCCAGGACATCGACGCCGGCGGCGCTGTCGAGGTCGCCGACCGCTCGGGCATCGTCACCTATCAGTTCGTCCACGACGGCCGCCTCCGGATGGTTCATCTCATAGCCGGTCGACGCGCACTGACCTTCGGTCCCCTCGACATCGCCGACCGGGATGTGTTCGGCGCGGACAACCAGGAGTTGCTGCACAGTGTGGGCTGGTCGTGGGCGTCGGCCCTGCGGGAGTGCGCCGACCAGGGATTCGCTCCGCAGGACCTGCGGCCGATCCTGATCGCGGCCGGTGAGCGGCCGGAGCTGGCCCTGTTCAATGAACAGGTGTTCGCGGCCGTGACTCTCGTCGAATTCGGGGAGCCCCGGAGGCTGAACCACCTGCCGAGCGTGCGGTTCGCCCAGCCACGCGAACCGGACCCCGTCGACGCCGGTGCCACGGAACGACCGGCCCGGCTGCTGCACATCGGCGATGCCTCGAACACGCTGCTGGGTCCCTGGCTGGAGGCGGCGGCGCTGCGGGAGATCGCGGGACTGGAGGTCCGCAGTCTGCTGGGCTCGGACTCCAGCGCGGAGATGTTCGGCCGACACCTTCCCGACGCCTCGGTCATCGTCGCCAGCTGTCACGGCGCACAGGGCCGCGGCGGCCTGCTCGGATCCTCGCTGATGATCGGCGCGGACGGCCTGTCCGTGCTGGACATCGCCACCAAGCATTCCCTGGCCCACATCGACATGCTCTTCCTCGCCTCGTGCGAGATGGGCCGTCGGCTCGACGAGCACCATGAACGCGAGTCGGTGTCGTTCTCGAACGCGGCGCTGGTCTCCGGCTGCCGCCATGTCGTCGCACCGATCCTGCCCGTCAACGACCTGATCTCGGCGCTCGTGGTGGCCGAGTTCGGCCGCCGACTGCCCGCCGACGGCAGCCTGGCCGCCTGCCAGGGGGCGCTGGACGCGGTGCGCGCCATGACCCGCTCCGACGCCGAGGACCGCATGCACGCCCTGTGGGAGCGCCTGGCCGGGTCACCGCTGGCCGAGCGGATGCCCTGGCCCGTGAAGAGCGCCGCCCGCGTCCTGGAACGAGGGGTCGCCCGAGCCCTGCGGCCCGGTGCCCACCGGCCGACGTTCTGCATCTCGAAGAACGGCTGACGGCACCACCAGGAGACCACCAGGAGACCACCGGGAGACCACCAGGAGGAGTTCCCATCGACACGCAGCAACAGCCGGAA
The DNA here is from genome assembly GCF_053594615.1 of Streptomyces sp. NPDC001858. Taxonomy (NCBI): domain Bacteria; kingdom Bacillati; phylum Actinomycetota; class Actinomycetes; order Kitasatosporales; family Streptomycetaceae; genus Streptomyces; species Streptomyces sp. NPDC001858. The sequence continues at coordinate 74,295 of NZ_JBSFEV010000014.1, read as the reverse complement.
CCCGAAGCCGTACGCCTGGGACGGGCAGCGCTCGCCCTGATCGCCGACGCGCAGACCTCGGACGATCCGGCCCTCCTCGACGAAGCCGTCGTCCTCCTCGACCGGGCGATCGCCGACACACCGCACAACGACGGCGTCGCGCAGCCCGTGCACCTCGCCGCACTCGGCTCGGCTCTGCAACTCCGCTTCGAACTGCGCGGCGACCCGGCCGATCTCGACCGTGCCGTCGAGGAGGGCCGCCGCGCGAGTGCCGCCTGCCCGGCCGGACACTCCGCGCACATCGCCCTTCGCTCCAATCTCGCCGTGTCGCTCCTCGCCCGAGCCGATCGGACGGGACGTCATGAGGACGTGCGGGAGGCGGTCTCCTGGATCGAGGAGGCGCTGCGGCTGACCCCCGCCGGCGACTCCAAGCGTGCGCGGGTGCTGAAGAACGCGGCCCTGGCGTTCCTCGCCCTGTTCAGACAGACGAGGACGGTCTCCGACCTCGACCGGGCCGACACTCTCGTCCGGGAGGCGCTCGGCAGCCGCGACCAGCGCTCCGCCTGGAGCACGTACGCCGACATCCAGCTCGCCAGACACGAGGTGACGAAGCTCCCCGAGGACCTCGACACCGCCATCACGGCCTGTCGCCGAGCGGTGCGCAACGAATCCGCCGGCAGCCGCCGATGGGCGTCGAGCAAGGGCTCGTACGCCCTGCTGCTCCTCCACCGGTACCGGGCCACGGGCGGAGCCGAGGACGTGGCGGCAGCCGTCCAGGCCTGCGGAGAGGTCCTGTCGCACCTCTCCGAGGACAGCCCGGAGCGGCCGAGCCATCTCGCGGTGCTCGCCGAAGTCCTGCACGAACGACACCGCCGCGACCGCCGGCCCGACGACCTGCTCGCCGCCGTCGACGCCATGACCCGGGCGGTGCGCGCGAGCCGGGCCGACGACCCCGAGACCCCGCGCCGTCTCGCCGCCCTGGCCGACTGGTCGGCCGACACCGACCGCCCGGCCGCGGAGGCCGACGTGGCGATCGACACCGCGACCGAGGCCGTCGCAGCCGCGACGATGACCGACCGGAACCGGGCCGAGGCCCTCGACGACCTCGCGAGGGCCCACCGGAGCCGCTACGAGCGGACCGGTGTGCCCACCCATCTCGACGCGGCGGTGCAGGCATCGCGCGACGCGCTGGAGGCGGCTCACGCCGACCCCTCCCGCCGCGCGCCGCACCTCCAGACCCTGGGCCTCAGCCTTCGGATCAGGTTCGAGGCGCGCGGGGCCACACCGGACATCGAGGAGGCCGTGGCGGCCTTCCGGGAGTCGGCGGCCGCGATCCCCGCCGGGCACCGCGACCTCCCGGTCTATCTTTCGGGCCTCGGCAGCTCCCTACACCTGCTGTACGAACTCACCGACGACGTCGAGCACTTGACGGAGGCGGTCGAGGTCATCCGGCAGGCCGTCGCCGCCGCGCCGCCCGGCGACCCGTTACGGGCGTCCTGTCTCAGCGACCTCTCCTTCAGCCTCAGGGTGCTGTTCGAAGTCCAAGGAGACGCCGACGACCTGGCGGCGGCGGTGCGGGCCGCCGAGGAAGCGGTCGCCGAGACCGACGAGAACGACGGCAGATGGCCCGCGGCCGTCGGCAACCTCGCCGTCGCCCTCACCCTTCAGCACGAGCACTCGGGCGACGACCAGGGCGCGGACCGCGCCATCGAAGCCTGCGACCGGGCCGTGAAAGCGCCCGGAATCCGAGAGGTGGACCGCCGCAGACTCCTCGGGGTACTCGGCGCCCTGCGACTGATGCGGTATCAGCTGTCGCACCGGGCCGACGATCTGGAGGCGGGCGTGGCCACCTTGCGCGCGGCGCTGAAGGCAACTCCCGAGGACCACGCCAACCGGCATCAGCTGCTCCTCAACCTCGGTTCGGCACTGTTCATCAGATTTGAACTCGCCGGCAGCCACGACGACCTGAGGGCGGCGATCGCCTCGGCCGAGGAAGCCCTCGCCGCGTTGCCGGAGCACCATCCTCAGGAGAGCGGTTACCGGCACAACCTCGAACTGATGCTGTCGGAACAGCGGGAACGATCACCGAGGAAGGGCCTCCGCGCTTGGGCCCGACGCCGGGCCCGACGCCGATCCTGACGCCGGGCCTGACGCGGCGGGGATCTCCTTGCGGGAGGAGATGCCGAGTTTGGCGAAGACCTTGCGCAGGTGCCATTCGACGGTGTGAGGGCTGAGGAAGAGCTGCGCGCCGATCTCGGGGTTGGTCAGTCCGCAGCCGGCGAGGCGGGCGATCTGCGCTTCCCGGGAGGTGAGCGGAGTGCGGCCCGCCGTGCTGCGCCGGCCGACCTTGGCCCCGGTGGCCTGGAGTTCGCGTCGTGCGCGTTCCGCGAACCCCTCCGCCCCGATACTGCTGAGCGTCTCGTGGGCGGCGCCCAGGTGGACACGGGCGTCGGCGACGCGGTCCTCGCGGCGCAGCCACTCGCCGTAGAGGAGCCGGACGCGCGCCGTCTCCATCCGGATCTCGGTGGCGCCGAGCCGCTCGATCGCCTCACGGTACAAGGCGTCGGCCGGCTGCCCTTCGCCGACCAGAGCGCGGGCGAGGGCCGCGTTGCCGAGAGCCCAGTCGGTGCCCGTGCCCAGCGCCATGTCGACGATCCTGCGGACCTCGTCGGCGGCGTCCGCAGGTCGCCCCAGCCGTGCCGACGCCTCGATGAGCTCCATCATGGACGGGATGGTGTGGCCCATCTCCTCCGGTTCCCGGCATCCGCGCCGGGCGGCGGCGTAGGCCTCCTCGTGCCGGCCGAGGCCGTTGTAGAGCACGGACGCCGCCCACTGGGTGTCGGCGATCACCTTCGGCTGTCCGCCCAGCATGTGATCCTGGGTGATGGCCTTGATCGCCTGGAGCGTGGCGGCTTCCCGGCCCTTCCACGGCTCCAGGAACAACGCTCCGTAGAGCGCCCAGATGTCCTTGCCGGTGGCCTCGCCGATCGCCACGTTCTCGCCGAGCAGCGACTGCGCGCCGGAGAGGTCGCCGACGCGGACCCGGTTGCCGATGCGGTGGAGGAGCGCGGTCGGCAGCACGGTCAGATCTCCCGTCTCCCGGGCCAGGTCGACCAGCCGCGCCGAGAGCACGGACCAGGTCTCGAAGTCCCACGCGTCCTGGGCCAGCCCGCACACCAGGGGGAGCCAGCCGAGTCCCTCCTCCTTCGAGACCTCGCCGGTGCGGAACGCGGCCAGCGCCCGCAGCAGCGTCGGCGCGCCCGTGGCGTACCCGTCGGTGATCATCCGGGCCAGGCCTTCGAGGAGCCGAGGGCCCCGCGCGGGTTCGTCGGGCCGAGGCGCGGCGAGCACGGCCTCGGCCAGCCCGCGCGGGACGCGGCCGGCGGTGAGCGAGGCGAACATGGCGTCCCGGTAGGTGGCGTGGGCGAGTTCGGCGTCGCAGCGCTCCAGCCGCTTGGCCGCCTCGATCATCAGCGGAAAGCCGACGCCACCGCCTTCGGTGAGAAAGGCGATCTGACCGCGCAGCAGCGTCAGCTTCGCCGTGTCGAGTTCGTCGAGCGGGCTCTGTTCGGCCGCGTTCGCCAGTTCGCGCGCGGCGGTGAACGCGCCGGCCTGGTACTTGGCCTGGGCGGCTGCCAGCGCTCTGGCTCCACGGCGGGCGGCGTCGGGCGTCAGCTCGACCGACCGGGCCAGAAAGGCCGCCGCGGCGGCGACTCCGCCCCGAGCCCGCGCCCGGTCCGCCGAACGCTCCAGTTCGGCGGCCACCGTCTCGTCCGGCACCGTCGTCGCGCACGCCAGGTGCCAGGCGCGGCGATCGGGATCGAGGTGAGCATCGGTCGCGTCCGCCAACGCTCTGTGCACCTCGCGACGGTCGGACAGCGCCGCCGCCCGATAGGCCGCCGATCGCACCAGCGGGTGCCGGAAACGCACCCGCGTGCCGAGCGTGATCAGCCCGGACGTCTCGGCGTGCACCGCTGCCGGGTCCACCGTGATCCCCAGCCGTTCGGCCGCGCGGCGCAACAGCGTCACATCGCCGACCGGCTCGGCGGCGGCGGTCAGCAGCAGTTGTTGCGTCTCCACCGGGAGCGAGCGGACGCGGCGCAGGAAGCCCTGCTCGATCTGGCTCGACAGGGGCTGTGCGTGGGGGGCCGCGAAGCCGCCGGCCATCTCGGCGGTGGTCAGCCCGCGGGGGAGCTCCAGCAGCGCCAGCGGGTTGCCGCGCGTCTCGGCCAGGATGCGCTCACGCACCCGTTCGTCGAGCGGGGCCGGGATGACCGAGTCGAGCAGGGTGCGCGAGTCGTTGCTGGTCAGCCCGGTGATCAGGAGTTCGGGCAGGCTGTTGAGCGTCTCGCCCGGACTGGGCTCACGGACGGCGCAGACGAGCAGGACCGACTCCGCGAGCAGCCGACGGGCGACGAACTCCAGAGTCTGCGCCGACACACGGTCCAGCCATTGCGCGTCGTCGACGACGCAGAGCAGCGGCTGCTTCGCCGCGCTGTCCGCGAGCAGGCTCAGCGTGGCGAGGCCCACGAGGAACCGGTTGGGCGCGGGGCCGGCCTCCAGGCCGAGCGCCGTGGCGAGCGCCTCGCGCTGAGGCTCCGGGAGGGAGCCGAGGCCGGCGACCAGGGTAGCGCAGAGCTGATGCAGCCCGGCATAGGAGAGCTCCATCTCGGACTGGACGCCGGCGACTTTGACGACACGGCATCCGGCGGAACGTCCGAGGAGGTACTTCAACAGCGCGGTCTTGCCGATACCCGGCTCCCCGCGCAGCGCCAGAGCCGCACTACGCCCGGCCCTGGCGCCCGCCAGGACGTCGTCGAGGGCCCGGCATTCCTTTCCTCGCCCGAGGAGTTCGACTCGTGGACCGCCGCCGCTTGTCATGGCCGTTCCTCTGTGCAGAATGCTTCGACCGGTATCGCAATACGTCGCCGGATTGCTGCGGCCCCGGTTCGGAAGGCTTGTCCGTGGTCTTGTCCGTGGTCTCGGAGTGACGTCCTGGGGCGTGAGATACCCAGCATCGGGGCCCGCGGGCGGTTCCGCAAGGACGACCTGCCACGGCGACGGCCCCGACGACCCGGCGTCCGCCCCTCGTCTACCGGGGGCGGGGCTCTTCCAGCACCGAGGGTTCGAGGAAGGCCGGGGCGCAGGGGGTATCGCTCTGGAACATCTCGAAGAACAGGTTCTCGGCCGGCCGCAAGCCGGCCACCGCCTCGGTCAGGTCCCGCGCGTCGACGAACCGCGCCTCGCTCTTGCCGACGGACAGCACCGCCAGCCATCCGGTCGCGTCGGCGGGCCAGAGGTTGGCGCCGGTCTCGGCCCAGAACAGCACGGTGTCGTCGGCGGGCTCGGACTTGAATTCCCCGGCGGCGGCGAACATGAGCAAGGCGGTATGGACACTCCACTCGCGATAACCGAGGTGGAACAGATATGCCTCCAGCGCGCCGTCCCGGTACCGCAGGACGCATTCCGGGGATTTACCGTCGTAGGAATCGGAGATTCGTTCCGCGAAGAACTCGTGGGGCGTCATTCCCAAGCCGATGGAGTTCCACTCCGTGTCCGCGCGGCGGCCGTTCCAGAGCCAGCCGTCGAACATGTCGGCCGGGTTCACGATCCTGCTCAGCTCCGGTATCGGCGTGCTCAGCCATGCCTCGAACCCGGTCCGCGACATGGGAATACGGGTCGCCACCATAAAACTGTCCGACACGAGTTCCTCCCCCTTCTCTCTTCCCTTGATCGAAGATGTCGTGAATATTAGTCCCATGCATGGAGCGTCGTTGACGGAGCGGGTCATCGAGGTGGTGCGCCGCGATCCGGCGGCGAGCGCGCTGCCGTATCTGCTGCCGTACGTGGACGTGCCCTGGGTGGAAGGGGGCGTCGCCAGGCCGATGGCCGAGGACGTGCTCGCTCGGGCCGCGTTCCCCTCCGGGCGGCCGTTGCCGCCGAGCCTGCGCGCGTGGCTGGCCTACGACACCAGCCTGTTGGAGCGCCACGGCTGGTTCACCCCGGACGGCGGGTTCGCGCCGCGCCCGCTGGACCGACTGGTCGGGGAGGAGATGGGCGCCGCCTGGGCCGAGGAGTTCGCCTGGCTGGCCGGGCGCTTCTCCGAGTGCTTCCTCCTCCCCGGCGGATCGGACTCCAAACGGCTCCTGGCCGTCACCGAGCGGGACGGAGAGGGCGAGTACCCGGTGTTCGCCCTCGACTTCGACGACCTGCCGTACCTGGGACTCATGTACCCGGGCTTCGACGTCTACCTGGCCGACACGGCGGACCTCCTGGGGCTCGGCGAACGGCAGACCTACACGGACCTGATCGGTCACGGGAGCTACGGCCCCCGGATGCGCCGGCACGCCGCCCAGTGCTTCGCGGGGGAGAGCTGCGTGCAGTACCCCTTCGAGTCCGCGCGGGTGTACGCACAGCTGTGCCCCGAGCCGGAACAGGCCGCCGCCCGAGGCGACACCTCCCGCTGACCCCGCCCACCCGACGGACCCGCTACCGGCATGGGCGAGCCCATCGGCGACGTCTACGACTCCGACGCGGGCGGATAGAGGTCGAGCACGAGATCGAGCCCCAGCCCGCCGATCTCGGCGAGCAGGCGGGCCGGCAGGACGCAGCCGCCCTGACCGTTATCACTGCCGAAGCCGAGATAAAGCTCCAGATCGCAATCGGCGGCCAGGCGCGTCAGCTCCTCACGACACCCGTCGACCAGCCGGACCAGCGCCGCGACGTGCTCCTCCAGCCCGCTGTCGCTGTCCAGCCCACTCCGCCGGATCCAGACGCTGTGCTCCCGCCGGGCGCTGCTCGGGTTCCGGGGACTCGTCAGGCTCCCCTGCTCGAACTGCGCGTCGGGGACGATCCCCAGGCGCACCGAGATCTCCTCGGCACGGACCGTCCGGCTCGTGATCCGGATCGATCCGGCCGACCACTTCGTGTCCGGCAACGGCGAACGCATCGTCAAGTGTTCTGACACGCCCCCACGATCGCAGGCCGGCCGACGGCGGGCCACCGTATTCCCCGGCCACCTTCTGCGCGCCGACGATCCAGACCGCGTGCGCCGCGCCGCCCGCGTTGGCGGGGAGCTGGCTGAACCGCGTGGGAGGCCAAGGGCATCGACGCGCTGATCGGTCTGCTCGACCCGGACGCCATCGCGACCGCCGACGGCGGCGGGCGGGCCGTCACCCACCTGCGCCCGATCGTGGGCGGTGAGCGGATCGCCCGTGCCTACGTCGAGATCGCGCGGGTGTCGGGCGACCGGGGCGGTGCGAAACCCCGAGAAGCTCCGTCCCTGGCGGATGAAGTGAGGATCGGCGGTCCGGGTGGTCGCGGCAGGAGTCTGTGCCATGCGTGAGGGGCCTGCCGTACGTTCGGCAGGCCCCTCAGCCGGCTCTCTCGGGGCGCCTTTTCCAGTTCGTGGCCGCCCGGCGGCACCGTGCTCAGAGATCGGCAGGCCGGTCCTGGTGGAGGGCCTTGGTTCCGGCGGCCGTGTTCAGATGCGACTGCGAGTCGCGCTCGGTCGGCAGCGGTCCCGAGACCCCGAAGTAGCGCCGCCCGGCGACGAGCAGTTCCTCCGCCGGGAACTTCGTGATCACCTCGCACCCGTCCGCGGTCACCACGAGCTCCTCCTCGATCCGGGCCGCGCCCCAGCCGTCCTTCGACGGCCAGTACGTCTCCAGCGCGAACACCATGCCCTCCTCGATCACCTCGGGGTGTTCGAGCGAGACCAGCCGGGAGAACACCGGCTTCTCCCAGATCGACAGCCCCACGCCATGACCGTACTGGAGCGCGAAGGCCGCCTCCTCGTCGGCGAAGCCGAACTCCTGCGCCGTGGGCCACACCGACACGATGTCCGCGGTCGTGGCGCCGGGCCGGACGAGGCTGATCGCCTCGTCCATGTACTCACGGCACCGCGTGTACGCGTCGCGTTGGGCGGACGAGGCACTGCCGACGGCGAACGTCCGGTAGTAGCAGGTGCGGTAGCCGTTGTAGCTGTGCAGGATGTCGAAGAACGCCGGATCCCCGGGCCGTACGATGCGGTCCGAGAAGACATGGGGGTGGGGCGCGCACCGCTCCCCGGAGATGGCGTTGACACCCTCGACGAACTCCGAGCCCAGGTCGTAGAGCGTCTTGGCCACCACACCCACGCACTCGTTCTCCCGCACACCCGGCCGGAGGAACTCGTAGAGGTTCTCGTAGGCGGCGTCGACCATCGAGCAGGCGTGGGTGAGCAGATGGATCTCGTCGCGTGTCTTGATGCGCCTGGCCTCCAGGAACACCTGCTGGCCGTCGACCACCGTGATGCCCGCGTTCTGGAGGGCCATCAGGACCGGCAGCTCGATGACGTCGACGCCGAGCGGCTCGTCCAGGAGCCCGTAGAGCTCCAGCTCGTGCTTGATCTTCTGGGCGACGGAGTCGGCCATTCCCACCAGCGGGTTGATCGCGCCGCGCAAGGTCGAGATGCCGGCGCGGGCGCCGCTCGGGTTGCGGGCATCGGCTCCGTGGTGGGCGCCGTGCGGATCACCGTCCGCGTGGGCCTTCGAGTAGTCCAGCCACGGGTTGTACAGCTGGTGGTGCTTGGCCGCGGAACCGAAGTCCCAGACGATCGGCTCGCCACCCCTGACCAGCAGTGAGAACCGGATCATCTTGTCGACTGCCCACGTGCCGATGTGGGTCGAGGTCATGTAACGGATGTTGGAGAAGTCGAAGGCCAGGACGGCGCCGACGTCGGACTGCTCCAACGACGCGCGGAGACGGGCCAGCCGCTCGTCGCGGAGCCTGCCCATGTCGATGCGGGTCTCCCAGTCGACTGCGTTCGGTCCAAACGTCGGAATCGCCATCACAAGTCCTTTGCCAAGCGGACAGCTGCGGGTAAGGGAGTGGCACGCGCGCCGAGCGCGTGAGCGTGTGCGTTCAACAGTGTTCAGTAGTGTTCAGTAATACTGAACATCCGGGATGTTGCTACGTCAACCGGCCTGCGGAGCAGAGTTGGTTGTCCACGGTCCCCGATCGCTGTGCAGTTCCACTGAACAGCGCCCCGCGCAACCGCATGGAACCTCGCCTCGGGCTATCTGGCTCTCTTCACGAACGTCACCTCGACGGAGGTGCCCGTCCGCGCCGGGCCGAGGACCACGGCCGTGCGGTCCTGGCGTACTCGGATCCCGCAGTAACGCCCGTCCACACACCCGAAATAGAACCCGGGCGCGGGCCGCGCGAACCGGGGCGAGATCAGCAACTGGCCCTCACCGCCGACGACCGCGGGCAGCGCGAGGGCGGCTCCCAGCAGCTCGGCCGCCGATTCGACCTCGCCGTCGAAGATCAGCCGGCGGATGCGCGTCGAAGAGATCGGCTCTCCGGCCCCGCCCCGGGTGACGAGCGGGACGACCCGGGTGCTCAGTTCGGGATACCGATCGAAGGTGGCCGTCGTCCCGGCGCCGCGGGCGCCGAACCGAAAGCCCTCGCCGACGCTCACGAAGTCCGCACGGAGCCGGTCGAGCAGGACGTCTTCGACGAAGTTCTCGGCCGGGACTCGCGACCAGGCCTGGTCGAACGGAACGATCGCCACCCGTCGGATCCCCAACGAGCCGAGCTTGCGCAGCTTTTGTCGCCGATCGCTGAGCAGGTTCGGCACCTGCCGCGGCTGAAGGACCTGCATCGGATGGGGGTCGAAGGTGAGCACCGTGTCGCACCCCTGGAGGACCTGTCGGTGACCGAGGTGCACGCCGTCGAAGGTGCCGATCGCGACTTTGGCGCGCGCACCGGTTGTGGCGTGCGCACCGGTTCCCCCGGCGCGACGGTGACCACCGGCGCCCGGTATTCCGTCGGGCACTTCGAGGTCGACTACCTCCATGACCCATTCCTCCTTCACCCTGAGAGCAGGCTGAACGAAGGGCAGTGTGCGCCTCACGCCGTTAACCAGGGCGAAAGCGCGGAGCGGCGATACGGCGTCCGGGTGTGAAGCGCGCGTCACCCCACCTTGTGACGGCGCTACTCGGTCAGGCCGGCATCGACGGCAGATGGGTGACGTTCGGAGGCGGCGGCGGTGCCTCCTGCGCCCGTTCGTCAGTGCGGCGCCCCACCACCACCCAGACGGCCAGGCAGGGCTCGCCGAAGGGATTGCTCAGGCGATGGGGCGTCATCGAGTCGAACGTGACGGCGTCCCCGGGGGAGAGTTCGTAGCGTTCGAATCCGATCTGGACGTTGATGCGCCCCGAGACCACATAGCCGTACTCCCGGCCCCCGTGGCGCATCATGTTGTCGGGGGCGCAGGACGAACTGCCGGGCGCGTACTCGACGTGCAGGAAGTCGACGAGCGGATCCGAGGCCTGGGTGAGGCGCTCCCAGACCACGCCGGGAAACCGGATCCGGGCCCGGGTGCCCGCCGGCTGCATCGGCGCCTCCACCGCGGGCCACTGCGCCGGGCGCTCGTCGCGGCCCCTGTCCTGGGTGTTGACCATCAACTGGTCCAGTGACAGGCCGAGGGCCTCGACGAGCGCATACAGCGTGCTGACGCTCGCGTTCGCCTTGTTCCGCTCCAGTTGCGAGACGAAACTCGGTGACACGCCGATCCTGCGGGCGAGTTCGCGCAGCGACATGCCCTGCGCCTCTCGCGCCGCACGAACCGTGGGTCCGATCGTGTGAGCGGCCGATGCGGACGGCGATGTCGATCTGTCCTTGGCGCTGCTCACGCCACCTCCGTCGGTCATGCGGTCCGCGCCTCGGCAGCAGCCCGCCGTGCGTGTTAAGCGTGTTCAGTGTAGTCACACACCGGCGGACCGCCGAGGAACGTCACACCAGGATCCGCAGGGGGTGTTCCAGCACGTTGACGAACGCCTGCATCCATTCGGCCGCGGTGGCCCCGTCCACTGCCCGGTGGTCGACGGCGAGGGTCAGCCGCAGCACCGACGCGACGGTGACCGCACCCTCCTCGACGACGGCCTCCTGCCGCGCGGCGCCGACGGCCAGGATCGCGGCCTGTGGCGGATTGATGATCGCCGCGAAGTCCTCGGTGCCGTACATGCCGAGGTTGGTGATCGAGATCGTGCCGCCTTCCAGCTCGTCCTGCCGGAGCCTGCGCTCCTTCGCACGGGCGATCATGTCCTTGGTCGCCGTCGCGACACCACTGATCGACAGGGAGTCCACCCCGCGCACCACCGGCGTGACCAACCCGCCCTCGGTGGCGACGGCCACGGCGATGTCGACGTCCGAGAAGTGCCGCACGGAGGTGTCGTTCCACTGCACGTTCATCGCGGGGACGGTCATATGGGCCGAGGCGACCGCCTTGACGAGCATGTCGTTGATCGACACCTTCACGCCGAGGCCGCCGGCGTTGATCTGCTGCCGCAGTTCGAGCAATGCGTCGACGCGCACGCCGGCCCGCAGATAGAAGTGCGGCGTGTGCTGCTTGCTCTCCGTCAGCCGACGGGCGATGGCCGCCCGCATCCGCGTGTTGGGCACGTCCACGAAGCGCTGGGGCGCCGCCGGAGTCGCGATGCTCTGCCGGTCGGCCGAGGCCTCGGTCGGTGAGGTTCGCTCCGACGCCTGCTCCGGCTCCGGCGCCTGCTCCTGCGCCTGCTCCTGCTCCGCCGTCGCGGCGACGGCCGCTTCGATGTCGTTGCGCCGGATGCGTCCGTGCGGGCCGGTCCCGACCACCGTGCTCAGATCGACGCCGGACTCGCGGGCCAGACGTCGAGCCAGGGGGCTGGCGAAAACGCGCTCGCCCCTGTCGGACGCCGCGTCGGCTGGGGCCGGTGCGACCGGGTCCGTAGGCGTCGGGGTCGAAGTGGCCGCCGTCGCCGTCGCCTCCTGCTCCGGCTCCGGAGCGATGGGGGCAGGCGATTGTGCCGGTGGGACGCCCAGCGAGGCCAGCACGTCGTCCACCGCGGACGCCGGCTCGTCCGGCTTGCCCCAGACGGCGATCGGCGCACCCACCTCCACGGTCGAGCCCGCGTCCACCAGGAGCCGCAGCAGGACGCCGTCGGTCTCGGCCTCCACCTCGACCACGGCCTTCTCGGTCTCCACCGTGACGATCGGTTCGCCCGCCGCATAAGGGGTGTTCAGCTCGACGTTCCACGCTTGCAGGACTGCCTCGGCGGTGTTGGCGGCCACCTCGGGCATGCGCAGAATCTCAGCCATTGTTCTGCCCCCGGGAGATCTCGCGCAGCTTGGCGACGACTTCCTCCGTGGAGGCGAAGGCGGCGCGCTCCAGCACCTTGCTGATGCTGGGCGAGGCCTCACCGCCTGTCACCCGCTCGATCGGGGCGTCGAGCCAGTCGAAGAGCCTGCGCTGCATCTCGTCGGCCAGCCAGCCGCCGTAGGAGGTGCCGACGGCGCCCTGTTCGGCGATGAGCACGTTGTTGGTCTTGCGGACCGACCGGGCGATCGTGTCCCAGTCCAGACTGGCCCGGTCCAGCCAGCGCAGGTCGATGACCTCGGCGTCCACCCCGGTTTCTTCGACGGCCGCCAGGACGGCCGGTGTCATCGCCAGATAGCTGAGGATGGTCAGGGCCGCTCCCTCGCGGCGCACGGCGGCCTTGCCGACGGGAAGGAAGTGGTCGTAGTCGTCCGGCAGGCCGGGACCCGTCGAGTTGTACAGATCCACGTGTTCGAGCACGACGACCGGGTCGTCGCACGCGAGAGCCGTGTTCATCAGGCCGACGTAGTCGAACGGCGTCGACGGCGCGACGATGCGCCAGCCGGGTGCGGTCGCGAAGATGCCGGCCGGGTCCATCGAGTGCTGTGATCCGTACCCGGTGCCCGTCGCGACCTTGCTGCGCAGGACGAACGGCACCGTGCCCTCGCCTCCGAACATATGGCGGGCTTTCCCGATCTGGTTGAACAGCTGGTCCGCCGCCACCCACATGAAGTCGGCGTACATGAACTCGACGATCGGGCGGAACCGGCCGTCCAGGGCCAGTCCGCCGCCGAGGCCGGCGAACGCGTTCTCCGAGATCGGGGTCCCGAGCACCCGGTCGGGGAACGCCTCGCTCAAGCCGCGGGTGGCGCCGTTGGTTCCGCCGTTGAGCCGGTGCACGTCCTCGCCCATCACGACGACACGAGGATCGGTCTCCAGGCGACGGCCCATCACGCCCGCGACGGCGCCGATGAACTTGACGTCGGTCAGACTGTCGGCGAAGTCCTCGGTGTCGGTGAACTCGATCCCGGCCAGCTCCGACAGGTCGCCGCGGACGCCCTCGTCGACGAACGCGGGATCCGGCCACTCGGCGGGAACGATGCGCCGCTCACCCGGCTTGCCGCCCGGACGCGCTTCCAGGATCACGTCGCCGAGTTCCGACATCAGCGCCTTGGCGCCCTTGACCGTCTCGGTGACCGCCTTCTTGGTGAGGATCCTGCGTCGCACCAGGTGCCCCGCCAGGGTGTCGATCGGGTCGCGGGCCCGCCACTGGGCTTCCTCCTCCTTGGTGCGGTACCGGAACGCCGAGCCGGGGAAGGGCCCGTTCTGGTGGAAGTAGCGGTACACATCGGCTTCGATCAACGTCGGACCCTTGCCGGCGCGCATGTGCGCGAGAGCCTGCTGCGTCACGAGGTGCACGGCCAGCGGATCCATGCCGTCGACCTTCCAGCTCCGGATGCCGAAGCCCGGACCGCGGCCGGACAGCCGGGACTCGCCGGTGACCTCGGACACGTGGGTGGAGACGGCGTACAGGTTGTTCTCGACGAAGAAGCACAGCGGCAGCGACCAGGCCGCCGCCAGGTTGAGCGTCTCCAGCGTGGATCCGATGTTGATGGCGCCATCGCCGAAGAAGGTGAAGGACACCGCGTCGGTGCCCGCCTTCTTGTGGGCCCACGCCGACCCGGCGGCGAGCGGCACGCCACCGCCGACGATCGCGTTGGTGCCGATGGCGCCGGCCTCGTGCCACTGGAGGTGCATGCTGCCGCCGCGCCCGTGGCTGAAGCCCTGGTCCAGTCCGCAGATCTCGCGCAGGGTGCGCAGCAGCACGGCCCGGACGTCCTCGGGGAACGGCTTCGTCGGGTCGATGCCCTTCGGATGCAGATGGGCCAGCGCCTTGGCCAGGAACTGGTGATGGCCACGATGCGACCCGTTGACGGTGTCATGGGACGTCAGGGTGAAGCACGCGCCGACGGCGCCGCCCTCCTGACCGATGCTGGAGTGCGCGGGGCCGTGGATGAGCCCGTCCGCCGCCAGCTCCAGGACGTACTCCTCGAACGCCCGGATCAGCACCAGTTGGCTGTACATCCCCGTCAAGAGGTCAGGAGCCGCGGCGTTCCAGTCGTCCTGGGTGACGACGAACTCCGACCACGCGGCCTTCGGTTCGAGTATGTGTTCGGCAGGCATCGCCAGCCCCCTTCAGTCGACCGGAGTGCCCCGACTCTGCCATGGGATTGGATCCAATAACAAGACTCATCTCGACTTTCTGGGCCAGGAGCGCCACTATGGACGCACTTTGGATCCAAAGGAGGAGAGTCATGGCTCTACCCGGCCTCAAGCGCCTCGACCACATCGGATTCACGGTGCCGGACCTGGAACAGGCGCACACCTGGCTCGTGGACGTCCTGGGCTGCGAGTACATGTACGCAATCGGCCCCTTCGACCTGTCGGACGACTGGATGGCGGAGCACCTGAACGTCGGCGCGCGCACGGTGATGCGTCAGCTGCGCTTCTACCGGTGCGGAGAGCAGGCCGTGTTCGAGGTCTTCGAGTACCGGGCGGAGGACCAGCGGACGGTCGTCCCGCGCAACAGCGACGTCGGCGGTCACCATGTCGCGCTGTACGTCGAGGACCTGGACGCCGCCGTGGCGTACCTCAAGGCGAGGGGCGTTCCCGTGCTGGGGGAGCCGACCGCGAGCGCGGGACCGTCGCTGGGGCAGCGGTGGGTGTACTTCCTCTCGCCGTGGGGGATGCAGTTCGAGCTGGTGTCCTATCCTGACGGCAAGGCGTACGACCGCGCCCCGTCAGAGTTGCAGAGGTGACCGCACTTGAGTCCTGCGCACGCTCGCGATCCGCGCGGGTCGGACAGCGTCAGGAGTCAGCACATCGCCGGCATCCTCCGCGACGAGATCCTCGCCGGTGATCTGCAGCCCGGCACCTGGCTGCGGCAGGACGAACTCGCGGCGCGGCTCGGCGCGAGCCGGATTCCGGTCCGTGAGGCCTTGCGGATCCTGGAGTCCGAGGGGCTCACCGAGTCGTTCCCCAACCGCGGATCGCGCGTTCCCGTGCTCAGTCTCGACGACGTGAACACGTACTACCGGATGCGCGAGCGACTGGAGCCGCTGACCCTGACCGAGAGTCTCCGCCATCTCTCGGACGACCAGCTGGCCCGCCTCGAACGCATCCAGGACGAGATCGAGAACCAGAGCGACGTCAACCGGTTCCTTCTCCTGGACCGCGACTTCCACATGACGACCTACTCGGGTTGTCCCAGCGCCCCGTTGCTGGCCATGACGGAGCGGCTCTGGAACTCCACCCAGCACTATCGCCGTGCGTTCATGGTCCTTGCGGACCCCGACCGGGCGATGATCGTCAACGCCGAACACCGGCTGATCCTCGACGCCGTGCGACGGCGCGACCCCGAGGACTGCGAGCGCTACCTCACGGGCCACATCCGTCGCACCCGGGTCGAACTCACGGCCCACACCGAGCTCTTCGCCGCCGACGAGGACGCAAGCGGACTGCGCTGAGCCGGTCCGGGACGCCACCAGGGCGATCCCGTCGAATGTATCCAACCAGCCACTCTCGAACAGTGTTCACGCCGGCAGCTGCCCGGTGCACTCACTGCACTCATCGCTGCCCACGCCACGAGGAGAGCTCTGTGCCCATCGTCACCGTCAACCCCGCCACCGGCGAGCTCATCGAAGAGTTCGCCCCGCACACCAAGGCACAGGTCGCCCAGCGCCTGACGCGAGCGGAGGCCGCGGCCGCGACGCTCCGCGCGACCGACTTCGACACGCGCGCCCGGTGGATGCGGGCCGCCGCGGACCTGGTCGAGGCCGACGCGGCCCGGACGGCCCGCATGCTCACGATCGAAATGGGAAAGCCGATCGCGCAGGCCCGCGCGGAGGTCCTCAAGTGCGCCCGCGCGATGCGGTTCTACGCCGACAACGCCGAAAGCCTGCTCGCCGACCAGCCGCTCGCCGACCCGAGCACGGTCCAGGCCTCGGCCGCCTACACCACCTACGCGCCCCTCGGCGTCGTCCTGGCCGTGATGCCGTGGAACTACCCGATGTGGCAGGTGATCCGGTTCGCCGCACCCGCGCTGATGGCCGGCAACGTCGGCCTGCTCAAGCACGCCTCGAACGTGCCGCAGACCGCGATGTACCTGGACACGCTCTTCGAACGAGCGGGTTTCCCCGACGGATCGTTCCAGAGCCTCCTCATCGGAGCCGCCGACGTCGAGGCGGTGCTCCGGGACCGCCGCGTCGCCGCCGCGACCCTGACCGGATCCGAGCCGGCCGGCCGGTCCGTCGCGGCCACCGCGGGCGCCGAGGTGAAGAAGGTCGTGCTCGAACTGGGCGGGTCCGACCCGTTCATCGTGCTGCCCTCCGCCGATGTCCGCGCCGCCGCCCGGACCGCCGTCGCCGCCCGCACCCTGAACAACGGCCAGTCCTGCATCGCGGCCAAGCGGTTCATCGTCCACACGGAGGTCTACGACGAGTTCGTCGAGGCGTTCGTCGCGGGCACCAAGGCGCTGGTCGTCGGAGACCCGCTCGACGAGAAGACCGACATCGGGCCGGTCGCCACGAGGTCCGGCCGTCGCGAGCTGGTCGACCTGGTCGACGACGCCGTCGCGAAGGGCGCCGTGCTGCGGTGCGGCGGGTCGGCCGTGGGCGCCGAGGGATGGTTCTTCGAGCCGGCGGTGCTGGAGGAGGTCACGCCTGCGATGCGGGTGTACCGCGAGGAGGCGTTCGGGCCACTGGCGGTGGTGCACCGGGCCGACGGCGTCGAGCATGCCCTGGAGCTCGCCAACGACACGACCTTCGGTCTCAGCTCCTCGGTGTGGACCACCGACCCGGCCGAGGAGCGCTTGCTGATCAGCGGCCTCGACGCCGGCGCCGTCTTCGTCAACGGCATGAGCGTCTCCCACCCGGAACTGCCCTTCGGCGGTGTGAAGGACTCCGGCATCGGCCGCGAGCTCGCCGCGGAAGGCATCCGGGAGTTCTGCAACCTCAAGACGATCTGGAAGGCCTGACGTCACCCGGGCGCCCTCGGGCGCACGGCGGAGGGGCGTCACACGGCGAACCGCTCGTGTGACGCCCCTCCGGAGAGCTGTGCTTGTGCTTGTGCTGTCAGTCGGCGGTGCCGGGCGTGATGTTCTTGTTGAAGCGCAGCAGGTTGCGCGGGTCCCAGGCGGCCTTCACCGCACGCAGCCGCTGGTGCTTGGCCTCGCTGCCGTGCACCCCACGCCGCCACTCCTCGCCGAGGTCGTCGCTGAGGTTGGCGTAGGCGTTCGTCAGCGCGTGCGGCTGCATCGCCTCGGTGAGGGCCGTCGCCCACTCGTCGTACGGCGCGTCATGCTCGGGCGCGTCCCACTTGGCGATGGCCTCCCACAGCCAGGCGGCTCCCGCCCGGGAGAAGGCCATCGCGTCCTCGTCGACGTCCTCGGAGATCGCGCCGCCCATGAACGAGATGTTGATCGAGTAGATGTCGCCGGGGTTCGTCGGCACCGTGCCCACATAGTCCAGGAGCACGTCGACGGCGTCGCCGGACAGGGCCGGCAGGTACCCGCCCCGCAGGTTCATGCGCATGCCGTAGGGGGCGACGACGTCGAGCATGCTGTTCGCCTGGACCCACGTGGTGTCCGTGACCAGGTTGGCGAGCGGCTGGCCGAGCGCGGCGAGCGGCTGGACGACCTCGTCGGCCGTCGCGGGGTCCCCGGTGTAGACCACGACGAGAATCAGGACCGGTTTCCCGTGCACCTCCTCGGGAAGCATCGGCAGCGGGGGAGCGGCGGCGATCGCCACCAGCAGCCCCAACTCCCGCGGCGCATCGGCCAGATGCGCCGACAGCTTGCCCAGGACGTCGGCGGCCTGGTCGATGGGGAAGATCAGCTTTCCGGCGACGACGTCGGGGCCGACCGGGTGCGCCCGGTACTCGAAGGAGGTGACGACCCCGAAGTTGCCGCCCCCGCCGCGCAGGGCCCAGAACAGCTCGGGATTCTCGGTCGCGTCGGCGCGGACCTTGCGCCCGTCCACGGTGATCATGTCGCAGGCCAGCAGGTTGTCGACGGTGGCGCCGTAACGCCGCATCAGGTAGCCGATGCCGCCGCCCAGGGTCAGCCCGGCCACACCGGTGCTGCTGACCGTCCCGGCGGGCACGGCCAGCCCGTGCTCCTGCGCGGCCGCGTCCATCTCGCCGAGCTTGACGCCCGGTTCGGCCCGTACCACCCGGGTCTCGGGGTCGACCGTGATCGCCCGCATCGCCGAGAGGTCGACGACCAGCGCGCCACCGGGCATCGCATAGCCGTCGGAACCGTGTCCGCCGCCGCGCACCGCCACCGGTATGGAGTGCGCGGAGGCGTAGCGGAGCACGGTCGCGACGTCCTCCTCGTCCGCACACTGCGCGATCAGTGCGGGGCCCTCGTCGACGGCGCGGCCCTGGTACAGGGCACGCGCCGCGTCGTACTGCTCGTCACCAGGCCGCAGCACCGCGCCGCGGAAGTGGGTGGGGAAGTCGGAGTGAGTGCGGATTTCTGTCGGTGCGCTCATGGGGGAAGCTCCTGTGTCAGGGAGGGACAAGGTGACGGGTGGTCAGGGCCGCCCGGCCGCCGGCTGCGGCCGGGCGGGAATCAGAGGACCCGGAGGATGTCGTCCACGCGGTCCTTGGCGTCGCCGAAGAGCATGGCGGAGTTCTCGCGGTAGAAGAGGGGGTTCTGGACGCCGGCGTAGCCGGACGCCATGGAGCGCTTGAACACGATGACGTGCTCGGCGTTCCAGACCTGGAGGACGGGCATGCCGGCGATGGGTGAGCCGGGGTCCTCGGCCGCGGCGGGGTTGACGGTGTCGTTGGCGCCGATGACCAGGACGACCGAGGTCTTGTCGAAGTCGTCGTTGATCTCGTCCATCTCCAGCACGATGTCGTAGGGGACCTTGGCCTCGGCGAGCAGGACGTTCATATGGCCCGGCAGCCGGCCCGCGACCGGGTGGATGCCGAAGCGCACGTCGACGTCGCGGTCGCGGAGTTTGCGGGTCAGTTCGGCGATGCCGTACTGGGCCTGGGCCACGGCCATGCCGTAGCCGGGGGTGATGATCACCGAGTCGGCGGTCCCGAGCAGCTCGGCGACGCCCTCGGCGGTGATCTCGCGGTGCTCGCCGTAGTCCTTGTCGTCGGCCGGGCCGGCCTCGATGCCGAACCCGCCGGCGATCACCGAGATGAACGAACGATTCATCGCCTTGCACATGACGGCGGACAGATAGGCGCCCGAGGAGCCGACCAGCGCACCGGTGATGATCAGCAGGTCGTTCTCCAGCAGGAATCCCGAGGCCGCGGCCGCCCAGCCCGAGTAGGAGTTCAGCATCGAGACGACCACCGGCATGTCGCCGCCGCCGATCGAGGCGACCAGATGCCAGCCCAGGGCCAGCGCGACGACCGTGACGGCGATCAGCAGCCACAGCGTCGGGTCGATCACGAACCACGTGGTCAGCACCGCGAACGCGGCCAGGGCGCCGAGGTTGAGGTGGTTCTTGCCCGGCAGCATCAGCGGAGCCGACTTGATGCGGGCCGAGAGCTTGAGGAACGCCACGATCGAACCGGTGAAGGTGACGGCGCCGATGAAGACGCCGATGAACACCTCGGCGGAATGGATCCCGAGGAGCTCTCGGGCCTGAAGCAGTTCCGCCTCGGCGCTGACCGCGCCGTTCAGGGTCGCTTCCACGTGCAGGTAGCCGTTCCAGCCCACCAGGACCGCGGCCAGACCCACGAACGAGTGCAGCAGCGCGATCAGCTCCGGCATGCCGGTCATCTCCACCACGCGCGCCCGCCACAGCCCGATCGCCGCACCGACCGCCATGGCGGCGATCATCAACGCCAGACCGACGCCGGAGACGTCCCGGTCGATCGCCAGGGTGATCGTCGCGGCCAGGGCGACCGCCATGCCGCCGATGCCGAAGGCCTTGCCCGCCTTGGCACTCTCGTGGTGCGACAGCCCGGCCAGCGCCAGGATGAAGAGCAGCGCCGCGACGATGTAGGCGGCGGCCGCAGCGGTCTCGACAGTCGTCAGATCAGTCATCACTGGCCTCTTCAGCTTCTCGAGAACATGGAGAGCATCCGGCGGGTCACCGCGAAGCCACCGAAGACATTCACCGAGGCCAGCAGGATCGCGATCGTCGACAGCACCGTCACCGCGGTGCCGTTGGGGGCGTCATCGTGCCCGATCTGGAGCAGGGCGCCGACGACGATGATTCCGGAGATCGCGTTGGTCACGCTCATCAGCGGTGTGTGCAGGGCGTGATGCACATGCCCGATCACGTAGTAGCCGACCACGATGGCCAGCGCGAACACCGTCAGGTGACCCAGGAGCGCCGCCGGGGACAGGGCCGCGCACAGGAACAGCACGGTGGCGCCGATCCCGACCACCGTGAACCGGCGGCGGGTCGACACGGGCGCCTCGGCCCGGGAGCCGGCCGGCTTCGCCGCCGTGGGCGCTGCCGCGGCGGCGGTCGGCGCAGTGGCGGACACCTGGACCGGCGGCGGTGGCCAGGTCGACTCGCCGTCGCGCACCACGGTCATCGACCGCTGCACCACGTCGTCGAAGTCCAGCACCAGCCGGCCGTCCTTCTCCGGCGTCATCAGCTTGATCAGGTTGACCAGGTTGGTGCCGTACAACTGGGACGCCTGCGCGGGCAACCGGCCGGGCAGATCGGTGTAACCGATGATGGTCACCCCGCCGGCCGTGACCACGGCCTCGTCCTTGACCGTGCCCTCGACGTTGCCGCCGGTCGCGGCGGCCATGTCCACGATGACGCTGCCCGGTCGCATCGACGCCACCATCTCCGCCGTGATCAGCGTGGGCGCCGGCCGGCCCGGGATCTGCGCGGTCGTGATCACGATGTCCATCTCCGTGATCCGCTCCCGGTACAGCTGGGCGGCACGGGTGTTGTAGTCGTCCGACATCTCCTTGGCGTAGCCCGTCGCCGACACCGCCACCTCGGCGGTGTCCGCGGCCTCGACCGAGAGATACTCGCCGCCCAGCGACCTGACCTGCTCGGCGACCTCCGGCCGCGGATCGGTCGCGTGGACGACGGCGCCCAGGCTTCCCGCGGCGCCGATCGCCGCCAGGCCCGCCACCCCGGCGCCGCACACCAGCACCTTGGCCGGTGGCACCTTGCCCGCGGCCGTCACCTGGCCGGTGAAGAACCGCCCGAAGGCATGGGCGGCCTCCACCACGGCCCGGTAGCCCGCGATGTTCGCCATCGACGACAGCACGTCCAACGACTGCGCCCGGGAGATCCGGGGCACCGCGTCCATCGCCAGCGCCGTGATCGGCCGCTTCGCCAGGTCCTCCACGAGCGCGGGGTCGAACGCCGGGCTCATGATGCCCATGACCGTCGTACCCGCCTTCAACTCGTCCCACTGCGCGGACGACAGCGCGTTCACACCGAGCACGACGTCCGCCGCGAGCGGGTCACCGACCCTCGCCCCGGCCTCGATATACGCCTCGTCCGGGAAGCTCGACAACAGGCCGGCACCCGGCTCCACCACGACGTCGTATCCCAGCTTCACCAGCTGGACCACCGTGGCGGGAGTCGCGGCAACCCGCGTCTCGCCACCGCGGGCTTCGCTCACGATTCCGATCAGCATTACCCACACTCCAGACGGTCAATGTTCCAGAGCGCTCGGCGGACGCCCATGCGGGCAGACCAGGAGCGCCGTCCAACGCCAACTGCTGTGTGGACGGCGCTCGCCGGGCGGTCTGTTGATCAGGCGACGGGCTTGGTCATGCCGCCGTCGACGCGCAGGACCTGACCCGTCACGTAGGAGGCGTCGTCGGACGCCAGGAAGGCGGCCACGGCGCCGATCTCGGCCGGGTCGGCCCAGCGGTCGAGGCGAATTCCGAGACCCTTGGCCATGCCGGCGCGGACCTCTTCGGAGGTCTTGCCCTGCTGCTGGCCCATCGCCTCGGTCTTGGTGAGCCAGCCCTCGGTCTTCGTCATGCCGGGGGAGATCGCGTTGACCCGGATGTTGCTGGCAGCCGCCTCGCTCGCCAGGTAGCTCGTGAGCGCGACCACGCCGGCGTTCACGATGCCCGTCGCGCCGGCGTTGGGGACCAGCATGTGCGCGGTCGCGCCGACCACGTTGACGATGGCGCCGCTGCCGCTCCGGCTCAGCAGCGGCAGAGCCGCCTGTGCGACGCGCACGTACCCGATCAGCTTGGTGTCGAAGGCCGAGGCGATGTTGCCCGCCTCGATCGTCTCCAGCGGCGACGGCGTCAGCTGCGGCCCCGCGTTGTTCACGACGATGTCGAGGGCGCCCTGCCACGCGTGCACCTCGGCCAGCACGCCGGCGACGGAGTCCGCGTCCGTGACGTCCACGACGACGGGGAGCACGTTCTCCGCGCGGGATCCGGCGGTGAGACGCCCGGCCGCGGCCTTCACGGCGGCTTCGTCCCTGGCCGCGATCGCCACCTTGGCACCACGCTCCAGCAGCGCCTGGGCGATGGCGAAGCCCAGGCCCCGACTCCCGCCGGTCACGAAAGCGGTGCGGCCATCCAAGTTCCAACCTGCAGCCATGTTCGGCCCCTCCAGTCAGCGGTTCATTCCTTGCTGCGGAGAGTCGATCCGAAGCGCCACCGCCACAGCAAGCGCGGTTAACGGCCGGTTCACAGGGCGGCTGACCGGCCGCCACGTTCCTTCCCGGCGGTTAACAGGGTGCGGCGCACAATGACCTGCACTCAGCCCGCTCCGAGGGTGAAGGAGGGAGGGGTGATGGGGATCCGGGACCTCGAAAGTATCCCACGGGAAACACGGGCAGGCGCACGCCGCCGGCGCACCGACTCCCCGAGGCGAGAACCTCGGCCGCAGACCCCCGGGGTCACCTGGAGCGTGGCG
Organism: Streptomyces sp. NPDC001858; assembly: GCF_053594615.1. Lineage (NCBI taxonomy): Bacteria > Bacillati > Actinomycetota > Actinomycetes > Kitasatosporales > Streptomycetaceae > Streptomyces > Streptomyces sp. NPDC001858. The sequence goes on along the minus strand of NZ_JBSFEV010000014.1, from coordinate 51,303 downwards.
CTGCGCGGTGCCGTACGGGGCAGGGCCCTGGGGCAGACGATCGCGGCCGCCCTGGCCGTCGGGTCGACTCTGTTCATGGTGAACCTGTACTCGCAGGTGGTGGACGGTCCGTTCACCTGGGCGCTCACGCTGCGCGTCGCCCTGACGTTCCTGGTGCCGTGGCTCAACGCGACGCTGGGGCTCGCGATCGGCCTGCGGAAGGCCGGCGCCGCACCCCGGCACCGGTCCGAGCCCGCAGACAGCACCACTCTTTAGGAATCAGCTCCCACCCTCACCTTCACACCGAGCCGGTCGTATCCAGGCAGGCCCCGTCGAAAGGTATTTCATGACGCTGGTACCGCTTCTGTCGTCCGAGCAGTTCTCCGAGGCCGACCAACCCGCTCTCCAACAAGCCGTGAACACCTACGGCGAAGTGCTGAACACCTGGGCGGGCATCGGCAACAGCCCCGGACTGCTCTCCACCTACCTGCCCTTCCTCGGGCGGCTCAACGGCGCCGGCGCCCTGGACGGCCGGCTGAAGGACCTGCTCGCCGTACGCATCGCCGTCCTCAACCACTGCCGCTACACCGCGAGTCACCGCTGCACCTCCGCGCTCGCCAAGGGAGTGCAGGTGGACGAGCTGGCCGCCGTCGCGGACGGCGAGCTCAAAGGCTTCGACGAGCGGGAGCGGCTGGCTCTTCAACTGGCCGAGGAAATGACGCTCGACCTTCCCAAGATCTCCGTGGCGGACGGCCCGACCGGCGTCTCCACGAGTGTCCGCGACGAAGTCCAGCGGATGTTCAGCGCCGCCGAACTCGTCGAGCTGGTCATGTGCATCAGCATGTGGAACGCCCTGTCGCGCTACCACCGTGTCATGGCCTACGAGCTCGACATGCCGGCGCCGCCCGCACCGGTCGACGCCCGCATCTGAACCGGGCGGCTCCTCGCCTTCCGCGACGTCGCGGGCCGCCCCCGGCCCGCCGTCCGGCAGCCGAACGAGCCGGCGACGCCGCTTTGCAATCGTCCCCCAACAAGAACGGGCCGTGTACGACGGCCATCGGTGAACACGAGAAGGTGGAACTTGATGCGTACTGGCGACGAGTACTTGGAGTCCCTGCGGGACGGGCGCGTTCTCTGGGTCGGAGGCGATCGGGTCGACGACGTCACGACGCACCCGACGACCCGTGCGCAGGCGAAGCGCATGGCGAAGTTCTACGACCTGCATCACGACGCCGCACTTCAGGACGTCCTGACCTTCGTCGACGACGACGGAGTGCGCCGTTCGATGATGTGGTTCACACACACCGACGCCGAGGGGCTGCGCCGCAAGCGCATCTACCTGGAGACCGTCGTCCGGGAACTCGACGGCGGATCGACGGGACGGACCCCGTGTGCGAACAACTACGGCCTGATCACCTACCTGGAGGACCCCAAGCCGTGGAGTGAGCAGTCCGTGGGCACCGGCGGGCGCGATCTGACCGTCGGCATCATGAACTTCCTGGAGCTCGTGAAGGAGGGCGACCTCAACTGCGCCTTCGCCTTCATCGATCCTCAGGTCGACCGCTCCAAGCAGGAGTCGGCCAAGTCCGCGCTGCGCGTCGTGGAGACGCGCGACGACGGCATCGTGGTCAACGGTGTCAAAGCCGTGAGCACCGGCACACCGTTCGCCGACTACATCCACATCGGTGTCTTCTACCGCCCGGGGATCGAGAGCGAACAGGTCATCTACGGCGCCTGCCCGGCCAACGCGCCCGGCGTCACGATGGTCTCCCGCGAGACCACCGTTCGTGACGACCCCGAGAACCACCCGATGTCGTCGGCCGGTGACGAGCTCGAATGCACCGTCATCTTCGACCACGTCTTCATTCCGTGGGAGAACGTCTTCCACGTCGGCAACCCCGAGCACGCCGCGCTCTACCCGCAGCGCATCTTCGACTGGGTGCACTACGAGGCGCTCATCCGCACGATGGTGCGGGCCGAGCTCATGGCCGGCCTCGCGATGCTGATCACCGAGCACCTCGGCACCTTCCAGCTGCCGCCGGTCCAGGCACGCGTGGCGCGTCTCGTCGAGTTCTACCAGACGATCCGAGCCCATGTGATCGCGTCCGAGACGGAAGGGTTCATCTCGCCGGCGGGGCTCTACAAGCCCAACGTCCTCCTCTTCGACTTCGGCCGGGCGTACTACCTGGAGAAGTACGCCGAGATGCGGCACGAGGTGATCGACCTGGCCGGCCGTGCCTCGCTGCTGTTCCCCACCGAGGAGCAGTGGAACAACCCCGAGCTGCACGACTGGCTCGCACCGCTGCAGGCGGGCGCGGTCGGCGAGCCGTACGACCGCATGCGCATCTCGCGTGTCATCCGTGACCTCTTCCTCTCCGACTTCGGCGACCGGATCAGCACCTTCGAGCAGTTCAACGGAACTCCGGTGCTCGGCACCCGGATGCTCACCATGAAGCGCTCGGAGCTGTCGCCCTCCGGGCAGCTCACCCAGCTCGCCCGGAAGGTCTGCGGCCTCGCGGCGGCCCAGGCGCCCGAGGTGACGGCGTACACCGAGCAGGCCGAGTACGCACGTCGACTCGACGGCACGCGGCTGGAAGGCTCGCGGGTCCGCTGAGCGGACGACGGGGCGGGGCGGTTCGTGGCGGCTGTCCCTCACGAACCGCCCGTCCCGGCGTACCCCGGGCCGAGTCCCGAAGACGACCAGCAGACACCAGGCAAGGGATGCCGGCCGGGCACCCTTGCGGGACGACGGAGAGGTTGACATGGCCTACTACATTTCACGCGCGTCGGAGCGGAAGTTCTTCGATGTCGAAGGCGTGCCCGGCCTCCAGCAGGCGCTCCTGGTCGGGCACGAGCAGGGCGCCGCTCACCTCGAAGTGAGCCTGTACGAGCTGGCCCCCGGAGCGACCACGGGCTGGATGCGCTGCCCGTTCGAGGAGTCATGGGTCATCACCGGCGGCACCGGGCAGGCCGCCTACGCCGGACTGCGCTACGAACTCGGCACCGGGGACTACGGTGTGGCGCCGGTGAGCGTCGCCCACGAGCTGTCCGCCGGCGACGAGGGACTGACGTGGATCGGGGTGCGCGCACCGAAACCGCCGACGTTCGACGGAGCCCGAAGCCGTATCTCCGCCAAGGCCTCCCCGGGCGAGAACCTGGGACGCCCGTCCGAGACGGACCCCCGGCACCGCTACGTCGGGCACTTCGCCGACTCCGACATGGCGCCCTACGCGCAGCTGTCGATGCCCGGTTACCACGGTCCCAACATCAAGAACATCAGCCTGCGCATGATGGTCGACCAGCTGCTGGGAGCACAGCATCACACCGTCTTCGTGTGCGAGATCGCGCCGAAGTCCGGGCCGGGCAAGGCCGCCAAGGTCCATTACCACCCGTTCGAGGAGATCTACTACTTCACTTCCGGCGGCATGCGAGGCACCCTCGATGGGCAGGACGAGGTCATCGAGACGGGTGATCTGGTGTGGGTGGGTACCGACGGCACGCACGGCTTCGTCAATGAGCGTGACGAACCGGCACGTTGGGTCGAGGTGCAGTCGCCGATTCCTCCCACATCCGACGCATTCTTCTTCCCCGACGATTGGCGTAAGCTCCCGGAGGAGCACTGAGGATCACGGAGGCGGGACGATCGATGGGTGACTCCCGTCCCGATCGGCCGAGCGACGCAACAACGCAAGGTCGACAGCATCGGGCCATCATCAGGCGGAAGCTGGTCATGCCGGAGCCGGCGAATGACATCGTCGTTCGCGAGAGGCTCAACCGACGGTTGCAAGGTTTGCTCGACCGTCACACCGTGGTGAATGTGTTCGCGACTGCCGGCGCCGGCAAGACCACGGCCGTGGCGCTGGCCGTTCGTGACCTCGACAGGCCCGTCGCCTGGCTGTCGCTCGACGGTACCGAGCAGGCGGCAGGCCGTCTGCTCGTGTATCTGGAAGCGGCCGTCGAAGGCGCCGTCCCCGACGCGGCCGATGTGGCGTCCGACGCCCTGAGCAGCAGTCTCCACATCGGTGAGGCGGCCGGACTGCTGGCCGAGAGCCTCCAGGGGAGCCGGCTCATCGTCGTGTGCGACAACGTGGAACGCATCGCACCCGACGAGACCTGCATCGCGGTGCTGTCGTCCTTCGCCCGCTATCTGCCGTCCGGCGTGAACCTCGTGTTGATCTCGCGCGACGACGTCCGCCTCGACCCGGGCTCGACCAGCGAGCGCGACCGGGTGGGCGATCTGCTCGACGGCGATCTCTCGTTCGACGCCCAGGAAGCCGCCGCCGCGCTGCGCAACGTCGGCCGCGACGACGTGCACCCTGCCCAGGCGGTCGCGGCGACGGGCGGCTGGGTCACCGGCGTGCTGTTCGAGGGCTGGCGGCACGCACGCTCCCACGAACTGGACCCCGACTCACTGCGCTCCTATGTCGCGGCGAACATCTTCAACTCGCTCTCCCTGGTCGAGAGAACCTTCCTCCTGCACACCAGTCTGCTGGAGGAGGTGTCGGCCCAGGGCGCCCGCGCACTGGGCCAGGACGACGCGGCGCAGGCCATGGCCGGCCTGCGGGCTCGGCATCTGCCCGTGACCTGGTCCTCGGACGGTTCCCGCATGACACCGCACCCGGTGTTCCGCGACTTCCTGATCGAGGCCCTGGGACGGGAGAACGCCAAGACACTCGACGCGGTGCGCCGCAGGCACGCCGAAGTCCTCATCGCCAGCGGCGCGTACGAGGAAGCGGTGGAGGAGTTGCTCCTGCTCGGGGACCTGGAGGCGGCCGGGCGGCTGGCCGCCGCGGCCCTCCCCAGCCTCGTCGCCCGGATGGACTTCGCGCCGGCGGCCCGCTGGCTCGATGCACTCGAAGCGGTGGCCAGGGCGCCGACCCCCGAGATCGGGTCGGTCATCCTGCGCGTCGCGTTCGCCCTGGAGCAGTGCGATCGCGGGGTGGCACTCGTCGACCGCCATGGATACGACTGGCTGCCCACCCCGGACACCCCCGAAAGCGAGGAGGCCCACGTCCTGGCCTGCTGGTGCCTGTGGCACCACGGGCGGATCCGGGAGGCGCGAGCCATCGCCGATCAGCTGCCGCCGGGCCGGAACCGGCTCATCGCGCAGACGCTGATCGCCATGGCCACCGGCGAGGAGCCGCCGGCCTTTCCCGAGTACTCGACCATGCCGTCCGGACCGCTCGACGGCCTGCTGATGCGGCTCGCCTTCCTGCGCGGTCGTCTCGACGGGCTCGACGACCCGGGGTCGTTCGATCCCTGGCGCACGATTCTCGGCGGCCCCTGGGTCGTGGCCGCGCTGCGCGCCACCGGCCGCCTGGACGCCGCGATGTCGATGTTCGAGCCCCGCCGCGGTTCGTCGCAGCCGGTCTGGTTGCATGCGGTCGACGCCGTCGACCTCATGCTCGACCTCGGCCGTGGGGACGAGGCCTGCGCGTCCATCCAGCGCGGGCGGGAACTCATCGCGTCAACGGGCTCCAAGGTGTACAGGCACATGAGCCTGCTGGTCGAAGCCAAGCTGTGGCTGCGCCTCGAACCCGACACCCGGCGCGCCGACCGCGTACTGGCGGAGGCGACCGCCGCCGGAGCCTTGGACTACACCCTGACACGGGAGGCGTGGCAGATGTGGACGGGGCTGTCCATGCTCCTGCAGAACAGGGACGCCGAGGGGTACGAACACCTCACGCAATGTCTCAGGAGCATGCAGAAGGGAGACCGCCACCTCGATCTCCCGACGGCGGCCGTGTACCTGTCCGAGGCACAGTGGCGGCTCGGTCTCGAAGACGAGTCCGACGCCACGGCCGACCTCGCGATGAGCTCCGCCTCGACCCACGGAACACAGCACCTGCTGCTCACGGCCCTGGCGGACGTGCCATCGGTGGCGGCCAGAGCCGCCGACACGACGTCAAGTCGCATGTCACCCTGGCACGAGATCCTCGCGGCCCTCTCGGGTCAGCATCCGATCCGGGTGAACGTCAGCACGCCCCGGCTCGTTCTCGAAGAGTTCGGCGAGCCGGTCCTCACCGTCGACGGAATCGCGGCCCAGCCCCGGCTGACGAAAAGCCTCGAACTCCTCGACTACCTGCTCTGGGCGCCCCATCGCAGGGCCACACGCGAGGAGTTGCTAGGGGCGCTCTTCGGCGGCCGCAACGACGCCGCAGGCCGCAGCTATCTGCGGCAGGCGCTGTACCGGCTGCGCGAGGCACTGCCCGAGGGCCTGAGTCCCGTCCAGGACGGCGACGTCTTCCAACTGGTCGGCGCCGCGGTGGCGATGGGCTCGGCGCAACAGGCGATCGACCTCATCGCCCAGGCCGGCAGACAGGACGGAGAGATCCGCCTCCAGACGTTGACACGTGCCCTCAGCAGCGCCGAGCGGGGTCCCTACCTGGCGACCATCTCCGGTGAATGGGTCGCCGAGCGCCGTGTGGCCCTGGCCGAGACGTTCATGTCGGCGCGAGTCGACGCGGCCAAGCTCGCCTATCGAATGAACCGTTATCGCGAGGCGAAGGGACTCGTCGACTGCGTGCTGCGCGAGGATCCGTACCGCGAGGAGGCCTGGCAGCTCGCCATCCGGCTGGCGCATGCCAGCGGCAGCGACGACGGCGTGCTGGCGCTCTATCAGCGGTATATCGCACGGATGCGGGATCTTGGAGTGCCGCCGTCCGACGAGGTCCGCCGGCTCGTCATGCAAGTGCGCCGATAGGCGATAGGGCCGCCCGATTTCGCGTCGGTAAACACGCCGTAGGCCACACTCGAACACCTGGTTACAGGAAATGCTCGGCCACCTCGTTACAGGCAACGGAGGGCATCATGGGTGCATCGAACGCGCAGGGCATGCGCGCCACCTATCGCGGAGCAATGTCACGGCTCACGACCGGCGTCACGATCATCACCACCAGGACTCCGAACGGACCCGCAGGAATGACGGCCAGCGCCGTCGCGTCCGTTTCACTGGATCCGCTCATGCTGTTGGTGTGCGTCGGCAACACCCTTGCGACGCGGAACGCGATCTCCGATTCCGGGGTCTTCGCGGTCAGCGTCCTGGCAAGGGGACAGGAACAGTACGCGCTTCGGTTCGCGAGCCGGTGCGACGACAAGTTCGCCGGACTCGGGTTGCGCACCGACCAGGACCTCCCGGTCCTCGAAGACGCCGTCGCTCACTTCGCCTGCAATGTGAAGGAAGAGTTCGCCGGGGGAGACCACACGATATTCGTCGGTGAGGTCGTCAGCTGCGGCTATTCCGTCGACTCGGACCCGATCGTGTACTTCGGCGGGAAATTCGGCAGCCTCTGCGATCTCAGTTCCCACGCGCAGCTCGCTTACGAGTCGCAACTCGCCGCATCACTGTAGCGACAGCCGACTCGTCGCGCACCGGCCGCCACCGCGTCCCCTCGCGTTGACGGCCGGTCCGTCGCAATCAACAACCTCTTGCGCATACGGCGCACCTCATTCTCAGGAGATGAACGTGGACGTATCCGTGCTGGGTCTCGGTCAAATGGGATCCGCCATTGCCGAACGGCTCATCGGCGCGGGCCACAAGGTCAGTGTCTGGAACCGTTCGAAGGGCAAAGCGGACGACCTGGTGGCCAGCGGCGCGTTCGAAATGGACGCGCTGTCCGAGGCGTGGGCCCGGTCGGACGTGTGTATCACGATGGTCGCGGACTCCGCCGCTCTGGCCGACATCGCACTCGCACCGCACGGCGGGCTCGTGCACGCCGCGGCCGGCCGGGGCAAGACCCTCATCGACATGAGCACGGTCTCGGCGGAGGTCTCCGGACACGTCGCCGCCGCGGCAACGGCCGCCGGCGTCGCCTACCTGCGCGCTCCGGTCAGCGGAAACCCCGGCGTCGTGCGGGGCGGCAATCTCACGATCGTCGCCTCGGGGGACGAGGACGTCTTCACGTCCGCCGAGAGCCTCCTTCGGGACATCGGCCCTCATCTGTTCTACGTCGGTGAGGGCGACGCCGCCCGCATCATCAAGCTGGCTCTCAACCTCATGGTCGCCGGGACGGCCGAGCTCCTCGCCGAGTGCGTCGCGCTGGCCGAGGCCCACAACGTCCGGCGGGACAGGCTGCTGGAGGTCGTCGGCGCCTCGGCGGTGGCGTCGCCGTTGGTGAAGTACAAGATCGGGCCCCTCCTGGCGGACGACTACTCGTCGACGTTCAGCTCACGGCTGATGCGCAAGGACCTGGACCTGGCCCTCGACGCGGCCGCCGCCGGAGGGGTTCCGCTGCCGGTCACCGGTGTCGTGCAGCAGCTGCTCCAGGCATGCATCTCGACCGGCCTGGGCGACCTGGACTTCATGGCGCTGCTCATCCGTCTGCAGCGGGAGGCGGGTCAGGCCTCCGCCTGACCGGCCTCGCGTCGCTCCCGTTCACCCGGGCGGAGGCGCTGGGGAGGCATCCGGGCTGTCGGGGACGACCGGTTCCACGGTGTCGTGGCCGGGCACCGACGCCTGGGTGCCCTGGGTGCCCTGGCTGATACGGCATGCGGCGTCCTGGGGACGGATCGGGACGCCGTTGGCGCGCAGCACGTCGCGGACGCCCAGGATCAAGGGGAAGACCTCATGATTGCGGTCCTCGCCCTGCTCCTCCCACGCCCGCTGCTCGGCCTCGACGGCCATCCGGTCCTCGGCGAACACCCGCTCGGTGAAGCGCCTGATGAGCGGCCACGCCAGATTCAGGGCCCCGGGAATCCCGGGCTTCTCGATCATGAGCAGGCCATAGGTGTGACACGTGCGCTGCTCGGCGTCCTCGGGCACGTACGCGGCCCAGAGCCGGAGGGCCGGACGCTCGGCGCCCTGCGGGACCAGGTCGAGGGTCTGGTACGGGTATTCGGTGCGGATGGTCATGACGTCGCTGGAGTCACCGCCACCGATCCCCTCCGCGGCCAGCAGGCCGGCCGCGCGGTTCCGCTTCCCTCCGGCATGGGTGAACAGGTAGCGGGCCTCCACCGACCGCGGGCCGGCCTGGTATCCCAGCAACTCGGGGTGGAGCCTGCCGACGACTCCCCGGTGCAGGAACTGGTGATTCATGTCGAGCAGGTTCTCGTGCATGAACGAGTAGTGGCAGCGCACGGTCCGGGAGAAGGTCATGGTCCTGTACTCCGCCGAACCGTATGCCGGCAGGTCGGGCAGGGGAGTGACCGCCGCCTTCTCCGCATCACCCGGGAAGACGAACACCAGGCCGTACGCCTCGCGGACGGGATAGCTGCCCACGCCACGCGGCGGCCGGCCGTCGCCCTTGGACAGGTACGGGATCTGCGAGAGGCGGCCGTCTCCGCGGTAGACCCACGCGTGATAGCCGCAGCGCAGGGTCTCGCCCTCCACGGCCCCCATGCTCAGCGGCACCTGACGGTGCGCACACCGGTCCTCCAGCGCGTGGACGGTACCGCTCTGCCCGCGGTAGAGCGCGATGCGCTCTCCGGCGAAGGCGGTCGCGAGCACCCGCTTGCTGCGCACGCTTCTGGACAGCGCGACCGGATACCAGAAATCCGGGTTCGCTCCGATGCGCCGCAGGTCGACCATGCGTACCTCTCCCTCGCCGGTGGGACAGAGCCCTCTCCATCCTGGCGGCGGCCCACCACCGACGCACTACTCAGCGCATCCGGACGGGTGAGCGACCGCCGCTCGGCAGGAGAGGCCGCGCCGTCGTCATACCTCCCTGACCCCCGAGCTCTCCCGCACGACGAGGTCCGTCCCGGCGCCGGTTCGCGCGGGAGGCCGTTGGTCGTGCTCCAACTGGCCGCGCAGGAGCGCGAATGCGTCCCGGCCGAGCCCTTGGAAGTCCATGCGCACGGTGCTCAGGGCCGGTGTGACGAAGCCCGAGTGCGGGGCGTCGTCGAAACCGACGACGCTGACGTCCCCGGGCACCGACCGCCCGGCGTGGTGCAGGGCGCGCAGCACCCCCAGCGCCAGGTCGTCGTTGCCGCACAGGATCGCCGTGACGTCCGGATCGCGGGCCAGCTGCTCTCCCTCGGCGTAGCCGGTCTGCGCGTCCCAGCCCTTGCCGCCGTGGGGTTCGGGCGCAGTGATGCCGGCCTCCTCCAGCGCCTTGCGCCAGCCCTGGGCGCGCGGCCCCTCGGAGCGCCGGGTGCCCACGGACGTCGGGATCGCGACGTAGTGCACGGTGCGGTGTCCGAGCCCGAGCAGGTAGGCGGTGGCGGCGCGGGCCGCCGCACGGTCGTCGGCCCACACGGCCGGACGGGGAGGTGTCCGGCCGTGCGGGGGCGCTTCGACGACCGCGGCGCACGGCACGTCCGCCGGGACCCGGCGCAGCGCCGACGCGCCGAGCCGGTCGAAGCCGATGACCATCAGACCGCCGGCGCCGGCCACCGTCGTGGAGATGGTGCGGTCCAGGTCGTCCTCGGGCGTCAGCACCCGCACGCCGAGGGAGTAGCCCGCGGCACGGGCCGCTTCCTCCAGGCCCTGCAGCGTGGCCGCATAGCCGTAGAGGGTCGTGTTGGACGTGAGTACGGTGACGGACCGGGTCATGCCGCTGGCCAGGGCGAACGCGGTGGCGTTGCGCCGGAATCCCAGCGTTTCGATCGCCGCTTCGACCCGTCGGCGGGTCTCCTCGCGGACGTTCGGGTGGTCGTTGATGACCCGCGAGACGGTCTGGTAGGAGACGCCCGCTTCCTGAGCGACGTCGCGAATGCTGGCGGCTTTCCGCGGCGGTTTCTCTTCAGGACCGGTGGGGTTGTCGGACCTTGTGTGACCGGTCACATCCATGCGAGGATTGTGACCGGTCACAACGCTGCCGTCAAGGAAGAAGGGCAACCGCGTTGACTACTGCTGTCGAAGCGGCCGAGAGGTCTCTGCTCTGGTCCCATGAGGTGCTCGGGCTGCACGCCTTCGCGGACTCCACCGGGTCGGTCAGACTCGGGACGCCGGGCCAGACCTGGAACTCCCTGCTCCCCCTGGTGGAGGTCACCGCCACCGGCCACGGCCGCGCCTGGTCGGGGGAGCGGTTCATCGACACCGCGATCGGTGAGCGCCTGACATACCGCGGCCACGAGACGGCCCGGAAGGGGGAGTGGCAGGGCACGACCATCCGGCTGGCGGACCCGGTGACCGGTCTCGCCGCCGAGATCGCCCTGCGTACCTGCCCCGGCGCCGGCTTCCTCCGTTCACAGGTGCGCCTGATCAACGAGGGCAGCACGCCTCTCCAGTTGGAGAGCGTGTCGAGCCTGGCCCTCGGCGGCATCGTGGACGCCGCCGGCGGCGTGGACGGACTGACCCTGCACTGGGCGGACAACGACTGGCTCGCCGAGTGCCGTTGGCGGGACTCCGCCTTCCGTGACCACATCGTCGCCCTGAACCGGTCCGCCCATGGCCACGAAGGGCGCGGCTGCTTCGAGCGGTACTCGCAGGGAAGCTGGTCCACGGGACGGCACCTGCCGGTCGCCGCGCTCACCGACCGGGCGGGCCGCGCCTGGCTCTGGCAGATCGAGTCCAGCGCGGGCTGGCGCTACGAGACCGGCGAACGGGAAGGCGCGGCCTACGTCGCCCTGTTCGGACCCGACGACGCCCACCACCAGTGGCGCCGGACCCTGGAACCCGGCCAGGAGTTCACCACCGTCCCCGCTGTGCTCGCCGGGGCCGGGGCTGGGGTCGGGGCTGCGGACGGGACCGGCGGCCTGGACGCCGCGTTCGGCGAACTCACTGCCTACCGCCGCCGGATACGCCGTCCGCACCCCGATCACACGGCACTCCCGGTGATCTACAACGACTACATGAACACCCTGATGGGCGACCCCACCACCGAAAAGCTCCTGCCGCTCGTCGAAGCGGCCGGAGCCGCCGGCGCCGAGGTCTTCGTCATCGACGCCGGCTGGTACGACGACGACGCCCAGGGCTGGTGGGACGCCGTGGGGGCCTGGGAGGCCGCCGACAGTCGCTTTCCCGGCGGGATCCGGAAGGTCCTGGACGCCATCAGGGAACACGGGATGACCCCGGGGCTGTGGCTGGAGCCCGAAGTGGTCGGCGTGCGCAGCCCGTTGGCCCGCACGCTGCCGCCCGAGGCGTTCTTCCGGCGGGGCGGGATCCGCGTCACCGAGCACGGCCGCCACCACCTGGACCTGCGCCACCCCGCCGCCCGCGAGCACCTCGACCGGGTCGTGGACCGGATCGTGGGGGACTGGGGCGTGGGCTATCTGAAGCTCGACTACAACATCAACATCGGCCCCGGCACGGAGAGCGGCGCCGAGAGCGCCGGCGAGGGACTGCTCGGGCACCATCGCGCGCACCTCGACTGGCTCGGCTCGCTCCTCGACCGGTACCCCGGCCTCGTCCTGGAGAACTGTGCGTCGGGCGGGCTGCGCACGGACTACGCGCAGCTGGGGGTCGTCCAGGTGCAGTCCACCAGCGACCAGCAGGACCCCCTGCGCTATCCGCCCATCGCGGCCGCGGCGGCCACCGCCGTGACCCCCGAGCAGGCCGCGGTGTGGGCCTACCCCCAGCCGCACTTCAGCCTCGACGAGATCGCCTTCACCCTCACCGGCGCGCTGTCGGCCCGGATCCACCTGTCCGGGTTCCTCGACCGGATGGACCCGGAGCAGTTCGCGCTCGTGCGCTCGGGCATCACCCTCTACAAGGCCATCCGCCCGGAGATCCGCGAAGGCCTTCCGTTCTGGCCGCTCGGCCTTCCCTCCTGGGAAGACCCCTGGATCGCCTCCGGCCTGCGCGGCGACACCGGCACCTTGCTCGCCCTGTGGCGACGGGAGCCGGCGACCGGTGACGAAGGAGGAGCCCACGCTCCGCGCGACCAGCGCGGAGCCGATGCCGCCACCCGCACCCTCACGATCCCCCACCTGCGCGGCACCGACCTGCGTCCCACGCTGCTCTACCCCCCGACCTGCGACGCCACCGCGGCCTGGGACGCGGCCGAGGGACAGCTGACGGTCTCGCTGCCCCGCCCCGACACCGCCGTCCTCTTGCGTCTCGGCACAGCGCCGTCCGCACCGGGCGGCGATGCCGGCCCGCGATGAGCCGTGCTCAGTCGGTGAGGCCCAGCGTCCCCGCTGCCTGGATCGCCAGCCAGACCTCGGCCAGCGCCCCCGTCGACGTCAGGTCGCGGTCGGCGAGAGCGCCGAAGCGGCGCAGCCGGTAGGCGAGGGTGTTCGGATGGATGTGGAGCGCCGCCGCGGCCGTCTCGGTGCGGCGGTCGCGCTCCATCCAGGTGCGGGCGGATACCAGGAGCTGCGAGTCGTGGGCCGCGTCGTAACGCAGCACGTCGCCGAGCACGTGTTCGACCAGCGCGGCCAGGACGGCGGGGTCGTCGGGCAGCCACCGGCCGGTCGAGTCGTCGCCGTACCGGACGACGGGGCGGCCCGACTCCACGGCCTTGGAGACCGCCCAGAGCGCCTCGCGCTGGGCGACCTTCAGCGCGGCGCCCGGCAGGAACGGCCGGCTCATCCCGGCTGCCACGTCCGGCAGCTCGCCGACGGCCGTCGCCAGCTCCGGCGCCCCCAGGACGTAGCGGTCCTCGCCCCGGGTGAGCAGCAGATGGGGATGGTCCTCCAGACAGCGCAGCAGCGCCTCGTCGGTGGTGTGCCGCACCAGCAGCAGGACGGTGTCGCCCTCGACCGCGTGCCGGGCGAGCCGGCGGCGCGCGGTCTCCGGGTCGAGCACCTCCTGCAGCAGCTCGGCCAGCGTCTCCGCGCCCTCGCGGCGCAGCGTCTCGCGCTCGTTGCGCACCATCGCCAGCCGTAGCGCCGCCACGGTGGCGATGTGCTGGGCGACGGCGAGGCCCGCGGGCTGGGCGCCCTGACGCTCGTACGCGACGAGGAAGCCGGCCGGGCCGCCGGGCGCGGGCACCGGAAGGACGAAGCCGCCGGGGACGGTCGGCGGCGCGTCGACCGAAGCGGGCAGGACGGCGGGATCCGGCGCGGGAACGCCCGGCAGGAGGGGGCGGCCCTGCGGCGTGCAGAGGTAGACGTCGTACCCCGACAGGTCTTCGAGGCGGCGCAGCAGTGTCGGCGTGTCGAGGTCCTCGGCGACCAGCCAGCGCAGCGCGCCGAAGACCTGGAGCTGCGCGCCCAGCCGGTGCCGGGCGTCCTCCTGGACCGCGGCGGCGACCTCCTGGGAGACGGCGATGAACGGGACGGCGAGCGGCACTTCCAGGACCGGGAAGCCGCGCTCCTCCGCCGCCCGGAAGAACGCGTCGTGCAGCGGGGGCATGTGCAGCTGCGCGGAGAGCGCGAGCGCGGACACCCCGGCGTCGTCCAGCCGCTCCAGATAGGCGCGCTGTCCGGCCGCGGCACGCGGGATCGCCAGCCCCGTCGTCATGATCACCTCGGCGCCCAGGAGCCAGGGCGTCGGATCGGCGAGCTCGCTGGCGTGCGCCCAGGACACGGACCGGTGCAGACCGCCGCTGCCGGCCTTGACGGAGAGCTGGAGTGCGGGGAAGGAGAGCAGGTCTCCGACGGTGAGTTTGTTGCTGGCCACACATAACAGCGTACGTCTCTGTGATGGACACAATTGTCGCTGGTCGGCGGAGGGCCACACACTGTGGAATCGTCCCCCCTGCATGAACGGAAGGTGGAGCGCCCGTGACGACCTCGGTCACCGAAATCGAGACTTATGGTGTCGAGCGGATCCCGGACGCGGACCGCACGGCCCGCCCGATCGATCTGTTCCGGCTCGCCTTCGGCGGCGCCAACACCTTTGCGACCTGTGTGCTGGGCGCGTTCCCGATCCTCTTCGGCCTGTCCTTCTGGCAGGGGCTCGCGGCGACCGTCCTCGGCCTCGTCGCGGGTGCGCTGCTGCTGGCCCCGATGGCCCTGTTCGGCCCCACCAACGGCACGAACAACGCCGTCTCGTCCTCCGCGCACCTGGGCGTGCACGGCAGGGTCGTCGGCTCGTTCCTCTCCCTGCTCACCGCCATCGCGTTCTTCTCGATCTCGGTGTGGTCCTCGGGAGACGCCCTCGTCGGCGGCGCGAACCGGCTCGTCGACGTCCCCGAGTCGGACGTCACCTACGGCATCGCGTACGCGATCTTCGCCGGGCTCGTCCTGGTGGTCTGCATCTACGGCTTCCGGTTCATGCTGCTGGTCAACAAGATCGCGGTGTGGGCGGCGTCGGCCCTCTTCGTGCTCGGCGCCTTCGCCTTCGCGGGTGACTTCGACCCCGGCTACGCGGGATCCTTCGCCTCCACCTCCGACCCGCTGTTCTGGCCGTCGTTCATCGGCGCCGCGCTGATCGTGCTGTCCAACCCGGTCTCCTTCGGCGCGTTCCTCGGCGACTGGTCCCGCTACATCCCGGCCGGAGCCCCGCGCCGCCGGGTGATGGGGGCCGCGTTCCTCGCCCAGATCGCCACCCTGCTGCCGTTCCTCTTCGGCCTGACCACCGCGTCGATCATCGCGTCGAAGGCCGCGAAGTACGTCGACCCGGCCGCCCCGAACTATGTGGGCGGACTGCTCGCGATCTCGCCCGGCTGGTACTTCCTGCCGCTCTGCCTGATCGCCCTGATCGGCGGCCTCTCCACCGGCACGACGTCCCTGTACGGCACGGGCCTCGACTTCTCCAGCGTCTTCACGCGCTTCAGCCGCGTCCAGGCCACCTTCTTCATCGGCGCCCTGTCCATCGCGTTCATCTTCATCGGCCGCTTCGGACTCAACCTCGCGCAGTCCATCTCCACCTTCGCCACGCTGATCATCACCTGCACGGCACCCTGGATGATCGTCATGACGCTCGGCTATGTCACCCGGCGCGGCTGGTACGACCCGGACGCGCTGCAGGTCTTCAACCGCCGGCAGCGAGGCGGCCGCTACTGGTTCACGCACGGCTGGAACTGGCGCGGGATGTCCACCTGGCTCGTCTCCGCCGCCGTGGCGCTCCTCTTCACCAACCTGCCCGGCCAGTTCGTCGGCCCGCTGGGCGACCTCGCGAACGGCACGGACATCTCGCTGCCGGTCGGCCTCGGCCTCGCCGTCGTGCTCTACCTGGCCCTGCTCACCCTGTTCCCCGAGCCGCGCGCCGTGTACGGGCCGGCCGGACCCCGCTTCGTCCGGGCCTCGGACGCCCCGGTGCCGCCGATCAGCGGCGGCGCCGAGAAGACCGGCACCGAGCCCGTCGCGGCCCACTGACCCCTCGCAAGGAGCTGAGCATGAGCACCACCACCCTCCAGGAAGTCCGAACCGCCGCGGACGCGCTCGTCGCCGCCTTCGCCGAGGGCCGCCTCGACGACTACTTCGGCGCCTTCGCCCCCGACGCGACCTTCGTGTTCCACACCACCCCGCAGCGCCTCGGCTCCACCGCCGAGTACCGCGCGCTCTGGGAGACGTGGGTGGCCGAGGACGGCTTCCGCATCGTCGGCTGCACCTCGTCCGCCCAGCTGATCCAGCCCTTCGGCGACACCGCCGTCTTCAGCCACGACGTGGAGACCCGGATCTCCACCCACGCCGGCGAGGAGACGCTCCAGGAGCGGGAGACCATCGTCTTCGCCCGCGCCGAGGGCGGCCGCTGGGTCGCCGTACACGAGCACCTGTCCGCCCGCACCGCCGCCTGACCAGGAGAGACGTTCCATGAGCAGCACGTTCCGCAACTACATCGACGGTGCGTTCGCGGACGCCTCCGACGGCCGCACGCTCGACGTCGTGGACCCCACCACCGGTGACGTCTACGCCACCTCCGCGCTCTCCGGCGCGGCGGACGTCGACGCGGCGATGGCGGCCGCGGCCGCGGCGTTCCCCGTCTGGCGCGACACCACACCGTCCGTGCGGCAGCGTGCGCTGCTGAAGATCGCCGACGCGATGGAGGCACGCGCCGAGGAACTCGTCGCCGCGGAGAGCCGGGACACCGGCAAGCCGCTCCACCTCACCCGCAGCGAGGAACTCGCCCCCGCCGTCGACCAGGTCCGCTTCTTCGCGGGCGCGGCCCGGATGCTGGAGGGCCGCTCGGCCGGCGAGTACATGGACGGGATGACCTCCATCATCCGCCGCGAGCCGGTCGGTGTCTGCGCACAGGTCGCGCCGTGGAACTACCCCCTGCTGATGGCGGTGTGGAAGTTCGCCCCGGCGCTCGCGGCGGGCAACGCGGTGGTCCTCAAGCCCTCGGACACCACCCCGGCCTCCACGGTGCTGCTCGCCGAGATCATCGGCGGTGTCCTGGCGGAGCTGGAGCTGCCCCGCGGCATCTTCAACGTGGTCTGCGGCGACCGCGAGACCGGCCGCCTCATGGTGGAGCACCCGACCCCCGCGATGGCCTCCATCACCGGTTCGGTGCGCGCCGGCATCCAGGTCGCCCAGAGCGCGGCCAAGGACGTCAAGCGGGTCCACCTGGAGCTCGGCGGCAAGGCCCCGGCCGTGGTCTTCGAGGACGCCGACCTGGCGAAGGCGGTCGAGGACCTGGTCGTCGGCGGCTTCTTCAACGCCGGTCAGGACTGCACGGCCGCGACCCGCGTCCTGGTCCACGAGTCGGTCCACGACGAGTTCGTCGCAGCGCTCGCGAAGGCCGCGGCCGACACGAAGACGGGCCGGCCGGACGACGAGGACGTGCTGTACGGACCGCTCAACAACGCGGGCCAGCTCGCGCAGGTCAGCGGCTTCATCGAGCGTCTCCCCGAGCACGCCAGGGTCGAGGCGGGCGGCCACCGGGTCGGCGACAAGGGCTACTTCTACGCGCCGACGGTGGTCTCCGGCCTGAACCAGGACGACGAGATCGTCCAGAACGAGGTCTTCGGCCCGGTCATGACCGTCCAGTCCTTCACGGACGAGGCCCAGGCCGTGGAGTACGCCAACGGCGTCGACTACGCCCTGGCCTCCTCGGTGTGGACCAAGGACCACGCGCGGGCGATGCGGATGTCGAAGAACCTCGACTTCGGCTGCGTCTGGATCAACACCCACATGGCACTCGTCGCCGAGATGCCCCACGGCGGCTTCAAGAAGTCCGGCTACGGCAAGGACCTCTCCGCATACGGCTTCGAGGACTACACCCGGATCAAGCACGTCATGACGTCGCTCTGACACCTGAACAGTCCGGCGCGGCACACTCGGTGAGGTCAGGATCCGTCGGTGCAGGACCAGTTCGAGATTCTCATCGAGCGGAGATCGAAATCGACCTCGATCGATTCCGGTGAGCTGCTGCTCGTCACGCGGGCGCGGACGGTGTCGGCCCCGGTGCTGCGGGGGTCTCCGACGGTGAAGGCGGAGGTGGCGTCCACGGGCCCACACGTGGCCGCGAGGTCGTCGCCTCCGCTCCCTTCGAGAACGACTTCCCGCTTCAGCGCCGTGTCCGTGAAATGCGCGGTCATCAACTTCCACAGCTCGGCCCGCGAATCCGGAGATGCATCGGCATAGGCAGGGGCGTACGCATCCGGCAGAGCCGAGTAGTAGGCCTGCAATTCCTCCTGGGCCGCCGATATTCTGGAATCACGCCCGCGGCGGGCAGGATCGTCCGCCGATACCTTCATGCCCGTGGAATTCCAGTAGGCGCCGACGCCGAGCGCTGTCACGGCAATCACCGCAAGGGCGCCGGCACGGGTACGGCGGCGACGGCGTCGGACGCTTCGGCGACGCAACTCCTGTGCGGAGACCGGCCCCTCCACCCGAACGCTCTCCAACTGGGTGATGCCCTCGGCAAGCCAGACGGGGTGCTCGTACTCATCCGACATGATCCACCTCCTGGTCCGGCAGGGGGGCGAAGTGGCGGGCGAGCGACTGGCGCCCACGGACCAGCCACACCCTGATGCTGCCGGTCGGCCAGCCCGTCTCGGTACTTATCTGTTCGACGCTGAGGTCGCACAAGTGGTGGAGGACGACCACGCTTCTCTGTTTCCTCGGAAGAGCGCGGAGTGCCTCGACGAGAGCGACGCGCTCGGGGGTCGGACCTTCGGCGTGGCGCTGTTCGTGATGACGCTGCATGAGCTGAATGCCGCGCCGTACACGCCGGAAACGCGATATGGCGAGCCGCCAGGCCGTCGTGCGGATCCACGCCTCCTGGGCACCGTCGCTCGTGAATATTCCACGCCGGCCCCAGGCCCTTATGAACGCCTCCTGGACGACATCCTGGGCCTCCGGCAGATCGCCGGTCATCGCGTAAAGCTGCCGAACGAGTCTGGGATAGGCCAGTGCATAGAATTCATCGAACTCCTCCTCCGTCGCGCCTTTCGCCACTCTTCCGCCATCCATATCCGTCCACAGAACGACCAGGGCACTTCTGTACGGGAGGTACGCACCGGCCTCGGCAACCCGCTACAGCGGCTCCGCGTGATCTGTATCACTGCCTCCGGTTGTCGCGACCGGGTTCACGCGCTGCGTAGTCCAGCTGTCCAAGTCGAACCGACAGCAGAGGAACTCCCATGCGCCATGCCGCCCCCCGTAAGCCGAGCAGGATGGGTACGACGTTCAGGACCGCCGCGGTGAGCGCTTTCGCGCTCGGCAGCCTGGCTGTGGCGGCGGGATCGCAGGTCCACGCGGCCACCGCGGCTTCGCACTCCGCGACGGACGACGACTCCGCGAGCACCCAGAAGCAGAAGACGAAGGCGGTCGCCGCCGCGGCCGCGGAGCGGGCTTCCCACACCACGGCCAAGGGGCAGGGACAGACGCCCCGGCCCGTGACGGACCCCGCTGCGGTGCGCACCTTGAAGATGAAGACAATCGCACTGGCCCACGCCCAGAAGGGCTGACCGCCCCTCCGTCCAGCGCGCAACTCGGCCGCCCGCCGACGGAGACCCGCCCTAGATCCCCTCGGTCGTCGGGGTGGTGATCTCATTCACCACCCCGACGACCGCTTCCCCGTGGTGGGCGGGCCACGTCGTGACGAGCGGTGCGATACCTGAGGCCGAAGGTCCGGTGAATCGTCCGGCGGGCTATGACACGGCCGGCGTGCGCGTCATGGGCGAGGTCACGTCCGCACAGCGCGTGTGGTGCGGCGAGGACGAACGCTGCACCAGGGTCCGGATGAACTGCACGACGTCGTCGCCCACCACATGGCCGTCGCCCACGCGCAGGCCGGCACCGCCGCCCACCTCGCCCCCGCCCAGCCGGAGCAGGCACAGAAGATCCTCGCCGACCTGGCCGGCACGACGTCCTCCGCCCTGCTGGAGCTGCAGGCCACAGTCGGGGTGCTACGTCATCCCGGCGACCCGGAGGCCGACTCGCTGCAACCGGCTCCGGGCCTGGACCGCCTGCCGGAGCTGGTGGCCACGTGCGAGTCGGCCGGCCTCACCGTCACGGTCACCACCGACGGCACCGCCGCCGCCCCGCCCGTCCCCGGCGGCGGATACGGCCTGATGGGCATGCGCGAACGCGCCCAGTCCGTCGGCGGCACCCTGCACGCCGGACCCCGCCCCGAAGGCGGCTTCGAAGTCACCACCGCCCTGCCGCTCCAGCCCCACACCCAGGCACAAGCCCTGGCCCCACGACAAGAGGCAACCCCTTGACCATCCGTGTCCTGCTCGCCGACGACCAGGCCCTGCTGCGCGGCACGTTCCGCCTCCTGATCGACTCCTGCGCCGACATGGAAGTGGTCGACGAGGCCTGCGACGGCCAGGAGGCCGTGGAACGCGCCCGCACACATCAGCCCGACGTCGTCCTCATGGACATCCGCATGCCCGGCACCGACGGTCTCGCCGCCACGGCCGCCGTCTGCGAGGACCCCGACCTGGCCGGCACCCGCGTCCTCGTCCTGACCATGTTCGAGACCGAGGAGTACGTCGCCCAGGCCCTCCGCGTCGGCGCCAGCGGCTTCCTCGGCAAATACGTCACCACGGACGCGCTCCTCGCCGGCATCCGCACCGTCGCCGCCGGCGAGGCCCTGCTCTCCCCCGGAGCGACCCGGGCCCTGATCACCCGCTTCCTCGCCGGCCCCAAACCCGGCCCCCTCCTCGCACCCGTGGAGCGCCTGCGCGACCTCACCCCCCGCAAACGCGAAATCACCGGACTGGTCGCCCAGGGGAAGTCCAACAACGAGATCGCCGACGAACTCGTCCTGAGCGTTCTCACCGTGCGCACCCACATCCAGCGCGCCCTGACCAAGCTCGGCGCCCGCGACCGCGCCCAACTCGTCGTCATCGCCTACCGGACCGGCCTGGCACGCCCCGCGCCCACCAGCTTCTGACCGCCTCCGCCTCCGCTGGGGCCCCGCGGCCGCCTTCATCGATGGCCCGAGTGCCTGACGGCTCTCGGTGCGGCGCCCAGTTCTCTGCGGCAGGTCTTGTTGAAGGCCTGGAGGTCGGGGATGCCGACGGTCGCCGCGATCGCCGGGATGGCGAGCGTCGAGGCGATCAGGAGATGCCGGGCGCGCTCCATGCGGCGGTGCCGGATGTAGCCGACGACCGTGAGCCCGGTGTCCTCCCGGAACAACCGCGTCAGATGGCTGTGCGAGATCCCGGCGGCACGGGCGATGTCCGGGACGCCCAACAGGTCGGCCAGATGCTCCTCGATGTGGGCCATGGCCGTCCGCAGGGCGGGATGCCGCGCCCCGTCACCGTTCCCGGAGGCGCCCACCAGGCCGGTCGTGCGCCACAGCACGGTCCACAGTTCCGCGGCGGCCCGTGCCGGGGAGTGCGTGCCGGCCGCGACCGTCTGCCGCAGGAGCCCACGGAGCACCGCGGCGTCCGCGCCCGCGTCCTGCATCACCGGGACGCGATGCCGCTCGCCTTCGCCCGGCAGCCTGAAGTGGGCGTAGAGGTGCTCGCACGGAGTGGTGTCGTAGTGGAAGTGCACTTCTGTGCCCGGCGGCACGAGGCTCACGTGCCCGGGGCGGATCGGGTGCCGGAAGCCGTCGAACGCCAGGGTGCCGGAGTAGCCGTACAGATGGAGCTGCCACAGCCGCGGCAGCCGGAACACATCGTGCGGGCCGGCGTACCCGTGGATGCCCACGCCCGCGTTCTCCACCTGCGGAGGCAGGTCGAGTGCCAGCTCCACGGAATGCGTCATGGTGGAAAATTACCAGTGCTTGCTGATTACAGCCCACGACTTCCGGGCTGTCTCTTCCTACGGTTGCCGTATGTCAACCACACGACAACTGCTGAGTTCGGCTCAGGCGGCGCGGTTCGTGGCCCAGGGTTTCCTGCGCTTCGACGGCATCGTGCCCCGGGAACTCAATGAGGAGGCGCTCGGCGTCTTCGCAGCCGGGCTGTCCTCCGTGCCGTACGGCACTCCTGTGCCGAAGGCGTTCCCCGAGGGATCCCTCGCCCGACGGCTCGTCGAACTGCCTGCCGTCGCAGGCGCGTTGGAGAGCCTGGTGGGCCCGGATCCGACCGTCGACCACCACTACGTGCACACCCGCGAACCCCACGAGGGCAGTGCGCAGCCGCTGCACGCCGACGCCCTCATCGATCTGCGGACCGACGCCTTCGATGTGCAGCTCATGTACTACCCGCAGGAGGTCACCGCGGACATGGGCGGCACGCTCATCGTCCCGGGCAGTCATCTGCGCCGGACCAACGAGTCCGACACCGGCCGCTACCAGAACCTGCGCGGCCAGACCCGGCTGACGTGCCCGGCCGGCACGGTCGTCCTGCTGCACCACGGCATCTGGCACGGAGGCCGGCGCAACGGCAGCGACACCGTCCGGCACATGTACAAGATCCGTTTCAACCCGACCGTGCCGCAGGTGCGGCTCTGGGACACGGCGGACCTGCACGACCCGGCCGTGCGTGAGGAGTTGAGCCGCACCTTCCCCTGGTACGAACCGGCCACCGGCCGCCTGGAGATCCACAACCGGATCGGGCTCTGGCGCTCCCTGACCGCCGACCCCGACTTCGACATCGAGTACTGGACCACCCGGATCACCAACCGGCCTGCGCACAGGAGCAACGCGTGACCACTTCGAACACCGTGCGGCAGCAAGTCCTCGTCCTCTACCTGGGAACCTCCGCCCTCGACTCCCCGGTCATCGGCTGGGCCCGCTACGACGGCACCGGCGCCACCCGGCCCACCACCGGGGACAGCGACGAGCCGCCGTACGAGACGGGTGTCGCCGCGCTGGAAGACGGCTGGCGTCTCTTCCAGGCCGCCCAGCTCATCCCGCCGTACCCGGGCGCGGAACACGAGACGTCTTTCCTGAAGCACGAGTTCTTCTTCGAAAGACTGATCGCCATGTAGACCGGCTGGAGCGGGGGTCGGCGGCAGAGCACGGCCTGTGAGAAGGGCACCTGTTACATGGTCGGCAACCCCGCCCGGTGGATGGTGCTACGGCCTGACCCGAATGACCGGTCAGCCGACGCTGCTCAGCCACTGACGTACGGAGGCCGGTCGGGGAAGACCGACGTCCCCGGGCAGGCGGCCGGACCTGCGTCCGGTGGCACGCTCCAGCAGTTGACGTACCGACAGCTGACGTCCGCCCGGTGCTGTGTGCGGGTTGTAGCCGTTGGTGCGGAAGATGCAGAAGATCCGTGGCTCGTTGGGGCGATACGGGCCGAGGCGCTGGACGTCGACCCCGCCTGCGGTGTCCGTGATGTCAAACCGCAGGTGCAGATCGTTTTCGCGAGGGTAGTTGTTGTCGTACACCCACAGCTCGACCGACTGGCCGTTCTGTTGGTATGCGTAAGCCAGCACCTGGTGGTTCCGGCCGATGTCGAGTGAATCGGTCTGGATCAGCCCGATCGGCGACAGGCGCCCCGAGTCGATGTCGTCCCGGATGCGCGGCCACTCGTCGCGGCAGGTCACCCAGGCGCGGCCACGGGCGAGTCCGGCCACCTGGATGAACCCTTCGTCCCCGTTGGGGTAGTGCGGCGAAGAGTACCCGAGCCACCGGTGCCCGGAACCGGTGATGTCGAAGCTGTCCAGGAGCCGGTCCCGGATGAACTGGAAGACCGGGTCGTCTTCGGAGTCCGGCGCCGTCGTCTCGGCGGGCGGGAGTTTGCCGGCGGCGAAGTAGTCCATGGCTGCGAACGTCATTCCGCCGCACATTCCCGCACTGGCCTCAGTGAGGGGCAGCCAGCCGTCGTCGACCCGGGCGATGTCCAGAGCCTCGGCGGCGTCCCCGCCGAGTTCGTCGAGCAGTCGATTCCAGAGGAAGCCGACGGTCATCGCGGGAAGACCGGGACGCCACTGATTGGCGAATTGGAACCCGTTGACCGAGGGTGTGAACCCACGAACCTGGCGACGTGCGCTCTCCCGAAGGCGGATGACGAGCCGAGCCTGGTGGCCCTGACCGCCGTTGTAGGCCGCCTCGAAACCGGGCGGCGCCCAGACGTGGAACGTGTTCCCGTACTGCGACTCGATGAGCGGACTGTTGAAGTGTATGTACAGCTGCCGCCCTGGGTCGCCGTCGATGTTGTACCAGACTCTGCCCTCGGTACCGGACGTCGGTGCGACGAAGAGGTCTCCCTCGGCCCGCCACTCCGCGGTCGTTCCGGGGGTGACGGTCCCGGCGCGGGAGGGGTACCAGGGGTCGGTCCACTCTCCCGAGGCCAATTCGTCCCGGGCCCAGACGAGCGGCACGGGCGCCTCGTTGCGAATCTCGACCGCCATGCGAATGCGCGACATAGCGATCGCCTCAACTCGATGTCACCAAGACGCGAACGAGTCCACGTCCTGAGGGAAGATCGGTGAGAGCCTTGCCGATGATCGCTCCGAAGGCGCGCGACCGGTCGGTGACGAGCTGGGCGTGCCCGGACCGCCCGGAGGTGGTGAGCATGTCCCCAGCCCGTATCGGATGCGTGCCGGCATCGGCCAGCGCCCACACTTTCCCCATGAGGGCAACGGGCGCGCCCTCGTCGTGACGGTCCAGCACCAGGCTGGACTTCACGCCGCGGCCACCGGACACGACACCGGCGACGCGTGCGTCGTACTCCTCGGTGCACGGGCGAATCCGACCAGCCTCGTCGAGGACGACGACCGTTCCCGGAGTCACTTCGTCGGACCCTACGGTCAGTTCCTCGGCGTAGTCCGCGCCCGGCAGCACCAGGTCCCCGGTGACGACGACGTCACCCTGGAAGTGCCCGGCGGGCGCGCCCTGTCCAAAGATGCCGGGTCCAGAGTTCCCCAGTTGGAATCCCGCGACCCCGGCCTTGCCCGGCGCCTTGGCATGTCCTTTTACGCCGTCCCCGGAGTCCTTGCCGTCGCCCCAGATTCCTGAGGCGCCCACGCTCGGGTCGGCGTTGGTCTCCCCGTACACCCCGATCCACTTGCGGCCGACCCCGGAGACACCCACGTCCCCGTCACCGCTCACGCCATGACCGCCGGTTGTGGATGTGGTGTGCCCGAACACGCCGTGCCACGTCGTCGACTCCCCGACGACTCCGGTTCCCGGACTCTGTCCGTACACACCCGGGCCGGCTCGCGGTGTGTCGTTGTCATTTACGCCGACGACTCCACCCTTGTACTCGGCGTGACTCAGTCCCCGCACGCCGTCACCGATCTGTGCCTCACCGACGACGCCGGGTTCCTCCGGTTGGTCGCCCTTGCCCTGGATGCTGGTCATAGCGGTTCCCTCCTTCGGAGCATTTCTCCTTATCAGGGTCCAATTGCGGGGCGGGGCCCGCAACTCGGTGCTGTGTCCGACGACCGGGGAGGCGGGAGACGGGCACACGGTTGCACTTTCTGTGGTGCGGTCCCAAGCTGGAGGAGAGTGCAAGGCGCGCGCGTGTCTGACAACCCGATGCAGAAACAGGGGCGTTCACGCCCCCGCTCCACCTGCTGGGAGTGCAGAGGAACGCGACACCAGGTTCGATGACGCTCACTCGAATCTGCGCCGGGGACGGGTCGTCGTCCAGTGGACGGAAGTGGATGTCAGCGGTCGGGGCGGTCGCCTGTCGGATTGATGGGGAAAAGGGCGCAGGCGTGCCAGCTGCGACGTAGCGTTCCAGGCGATCGGCTGGTGGGCACTTCCGGAGGGGCGGACAGATGGCCGAATGGATGATCGGCGGGCCGGGAATCGCTCTGCCGTCCGATGCGGTGCTGCTTGACGAGGCGCGGCACGGTGCCGTCTGGTATACCGCGTCCACCTCTGGCGATCCGGCTGCTGGCGACCGGGTTGCCCGACCCCGACGTCCTCGGCCTGGCCCTGCAGGGCACGTGGGCGGTCGGAGGCGCCGCGTTGACTCGGCTGACCATGGAGACCCGCTCCACGATCGGGGTGTACCGGGACTCGTGGCTGCGCGGCCGTGACAGCTGGGGGGTTGGTCGTCACCCGCACGAAGGCCTGCTGAGAGCCAAGGACGTTTCGTTCGCCTTCGAGATCATCGAGGAGGACGAAGAGTGAACCACGGCGGGTCACGACTGACCTCCTCTCAACGCCGTCGGTTCCTCCTACTCCTCGACCTTACCTACGAGGTGTTCGGTGAATCCATCTCAGGACTCGCCGTGACCTCCCGCGATTGCGCGGTGAAGACCTACGAGGTCGATGTGGGTGTACTGGTCGACCAAGGCGGCTTCGGCTTCCTCACCGAGTGCCGCTTGGATGTCTGCCAGAGAGACGTGTGCGTCGTGCAGGGCAGCGATTTGGGCGCGGTATCTCCGCCAGCGTTCAGGTGCCAGTTGTGCCCACAGTTCCGTCGCGGTGACAGGCGGCGAACTACGCGCACTGTTCGACGCGGGGACCTCTTCGCTGCTCCCCGCCGCAGGTCTGCCTCCGGCCGTCGGCCGGCCCCTTCTGCTTCCGTCGGGTCCCCTCCCGAAGACCCTGTTGATCGTCCCGTACGGATACCTGCGCAAGATCCCCGTGCACAGTCTGCGCCTGGTGCTGCAGGCCGTGGACGACGGAACCCTCGAGCGGATCGTGTACCTGCCCACCGCGTCCTTCGCCGGCCGCCCTCACCTACCGGCCACCCGCCCGCGTCGGATCCTGTTCATCGGCCACGACCCGGCGGGCGACATCGACTACGCGCACGACTTGGCGGCTCTGCGAGCCTACGGCGGCGACGTGACCGCCGTGCTGGGCCGGGAGGCCACCTGCAGCCGGGTACAAACCGAACTGCCGCACCACGACCTCGTCCACTTCGCCTGTCACGGCGACATGGACGCGGACCTCGCCGCCGGCGCGCGAAGCGTCATCGGCAGCATGTGGGCCCTTCCAGAGTGGACCGGGCGAGCCTTCGCCGACATCTTCTACCGCAGACTCGCTGCCGGCGAAGACTCCCCACAAGCCGTCACCTCGACGCAGCGGGAGCTTCGTTCCGTCACCAAGGATCCCTTCTATTGGGCTGCCCAGGCCTGCTTCGGCGCTTGGCGTTCATGACGTCGCCGACCGCACAGGTGAACGTCGGCGGCACGTAGCCCGACCGTGTGATGTGGCGTGTCGATGTCGGGGGCGCCGCGTGCCGGTCGGAGTCGTTCCCGGCGCGGGGTGCTTTCGTCTGGAGGCCGGGTGTGTCACGGCTGCTGTGTCTGTCCTGGCGGTCGGCCGGGCCGCGGCCTCCCTCATACGCGTCGCCCGTTTCTGCGGCGTGCCGTCCGAAACGCCCAAGGAGAGATCGTGGTGGCAGCGAAGACCGAAAATCGCGGGACGGTGTCCGCGCAGCTTCTCAGGGGCCAGAAGGCGCTGGTGACCGGCGCCAACTCGGGCATCGGTCTGGCGACCGCCATCGCGCTGGGCCGGGCCGGGGCGGACGTCGTGGTGAACTACGTCGCCGGTGCGCACGAGGCGGAGAACGTCGTGAAGGAGATCGAGGGCTTCGGCGTCCGCGCCTACGCCCATGAGGCCGACGTGTCCGTCGAGGACCAGGTGACCGACATGGTCGCGCGGATGGTCGAGGAGTTCGGCACCATCGACATCATGGTGGCCAACGCGGGCCTCCAGCGGGACGCGCCCCTGACGGAGATGACGCTCGCCCAGTGGCAGAAGGTCATCGACGTCAACCTGACCGGTCAGTTCCTGTGCGCGCGGGAGGCCGCCAAGGAGTTCATCCGGCGCGGCGTGGTGGAGGAGGTCTCCCGGTCGGCGGGAAAGATCGTCTGCATGAGCTCGGTCCACCAGATCGTCCCATGGTCGGGGCACGTGAACTACGCCTCCTCCAAGGGCGGGGTGGGCATGATGATGCAGACCCTCGCCCAGGAGCTGGCCCCGCAGCGGATCAGGGTCAACGCCGTGGCGCCCGGCGCCATCCGCACGCCGATCAACCGCGACGCCTGGTCCACCCCCGAGGCCGAGGCCGAGCTGCTGCGCCTGATCCCGTACCGCCGCGTGGGCGACCCGGACGACATCGCCAACGCCGTCGTCGCCATGGCGTCCGACCTGCTCGACTACGTCGTCGGCACCACCCTCTACGTCGACGGCGGAATGACGCTGTTTCCCGGCTTCGCCACCGGAGGCTGATCTTTCGATGCAGGATCACGTCACGCCCCGCCGGGTGGTGATCCTCGGCGGGGGGTTCGCCGGGCTGTTCGCCGCCCGTGCCCTGCGGAAGTCGCCGGTCGCCGTGACGGTGGTCGACCGCCGTGCCCACCATCTCTTCCAGCCGCTGCTGTACCAGTGCGCCTCCGGAATCCTGTCGGAGGGGCAGATCGCCCAACCGCTGCGCGGGGTCCTGCGGCGCCACCACAATGTGCGCTGCGTGCTCGCCGAGGCCACCGACGTGGACGCCGACGCCCGGCTGGTCCACGCCCGGCGCCCCGGGGGCGGAGCCCTCGCGGTGCCGTATGACGATCTGATCGTCGCGGTGGGCATGCGTCAGTCCTACTTCGGGCACGACGAGTTCGCCGCGCACGCCCCCGGCATGAAGACCCTGGCCGACGCGCTGGACATCCGCCGACGGATCTACCGGGCGTTCGAGATGGCCGAAACGGCCGCGGACGACCGGGAACGGCAGCAGTGGCTGACCTTCGCACTCGTCGGCGGCGGCCCGACAGGCGTCGAACTCGCCGGACAGATCCGGGAGATCGCCGGCCATACGCTCGAACGGGAGTTCCGGAGGATCGATTCCGCCAACGCCCGGGTCCTGCTCTTCGAGGGATCCGACGCCGTGCTGAAGGCGTTCGGCCCCCCACTGGCCCACCGTGCGGCCCGGACCCTGCAGCACCTCGGCGTGGAACTCCATCTGCGCACCAGGGTCACCGACATCGACGAGCACGGCCTGACCGTGCAGGACCACGAAGGCACGACCACCCGGTTCGACGCCCGCACCGTGCTGTGGACGGCCGGCGTCGAAGCGCCGCCGATCGCAGCCGCGCTGGCCCGCGCGACCGGCGCCGAACAGGACCGCGCCGGACGCCTCCTCGTCGAACCCGACCTCACCCTCCCCGGCCATCCGGAGATCCGCGTCACCGGCGACGTGATGAGCCTGAACCGGCTGCCGGGACTGGCCGAGGTGGCCATGCAGTCGGGTGCGTACGCGGGCCGCAGCGTGCGACACCAGGTCGAAGGCAGGACGAAGAAGCCGAAGCCCTTCGCGTACGTGGATCTCGGCACCGCCGCCTACATCGCCCGCGGCCGGGCCGTCGTCAAGGCCGGGCCGGTGCATCTGTCGGGCTTCACCGGCTGGCTCGTCTGGCTCTTCATCCACCTGGCCTTCCTCACCGGCTTCCGCAGCAGGCTGGGAGCGGTGCTCAGCTGGTCCGTCGCCTTCGCCACCAGCTCGCGCCGCGAACGCGCCTTCACCCTGCCCGACACCGACACCGACACCGACACCGACACCGACACCGACACCGACACCGACACCGGCACCGGCACCGGCGCCTCAGCCGCCGGGCCGCCCGCGGCGAAAGCGCCCCCGCCGCCTTCCTGACGCGGTCCGCGGGCCGGCCTTTTCGGGGGCGTCCCCTCCCTCACCCGTCCTTCCCCAGCCCCACCTCCTCATCCGGGGCAGACCTCCGAGGCGCACATGCTCAGCACCGCGGCCCAGCTCGCCAACACGCCGGACCAACTCCTCCCGGCCCGAGAGCTGATGGCCTTCACCCTGGCCTCGCACATCCTGCTGGTCCCGTTCGGCGTGGCACTGCCGTTCATCACGCTGCTGATGCACCACCGGGGGCTGCGCCGCAACGACCCCGTGGCCCTCACCCTCGCCCGCCGCTGGTCGGCGGTGATGGCCGTCCAGTTCGCCATCGGCATCATCACCGGCACCGTGCTGTCCTTCGAGTTCGGCCTGCTGTGGCCCGGCCTGATGGGCCGCTGGGGTGATGTGTTCGGCCTCGGGTTCGGCATCGAGGCATGGGCGTTCTTCCTGGAGGCCGTCCTGATCGCGATCTACCTCTACGGCTGGCGCCGCCTCAAGCCCTGGACCCACTTCTGGCTCGCCGTACCGCTGCCGCTGGCCGCCCTGATGGGATCGTTCGGCATCATCGCGGCCAACTCCTGGATGAACACCCCGCAAGGGTTCCGCCTGGACGCCCAGGGCGATCCGGTCGACGTCGACGTGCGCCAGGCGATCTTCACCCCGATGTTCGGCCCCGAATACTGGCACTTCGTCGTCGCGATGCTCCTGACCGCCGGCTACGTGGTCGCCGGCGTGTACGCGGTCGGCTGGCTGCGCGGTCGCCGCGACCGCTACCACCGGCTCGGCTTCACCGTGCCGTTCACGGTCGCCGCGATCCTCACACCGGTCCAGTTCATGCTCGGCGACTCCGCCGCCCGCGCCGTCTTCCACAAGCAGCCGATCAAGTTCGCCGCCATGGAGATCGTCTGGAAGACCGACACCCACGTACCGGAGTACATGTTCGGACGGCTGAACAGCGACGGCACGATCTCCGGCGGAATCAAGATTCCCCAGCTGGACTCGATCCTCGCCGGCTTCAAGCCCAGCACCCAGGTCACCGGGCTGACCTCGGTGCCGGCCGCCGACCGCCCCACCGCCGTCCAGGCCACCATCGCCCACTGGGCCTTCGACATCATGGTCACGATCGGCAGCCTGCTGATCCTGCTCGCGCTCTGGTACGCCTGGTCCTGGTGGCGACACCGGGACAACCCCGGCGGCCGCTGGTTCTATCGCTGCGCCGCGATCGCCGGAGTCGCCTGCCTGCTCACCGTCGAGTGCGGCTGGATCACCACGGAGGTCGGCCGCCAGCCCTGGATCGTCTACCGGCACATGAGGGTCTCGGAGGCGGTGACCGGCACGCACGCCGGATCGCTGTGGGCGATGCTCGGCATCGTCATCGTCGTGTACGTGACCGTGTTCTCCGCGTTCCTCGCGGTCGTCCTGAAGATGCGCACCCGCTGGCGCATCGCCGACGAGGGCGCGGCCGCCCCGCGCGGCGAACTGCCCCCGGAGACCGACACCCCGTACGGGCCCAGAAGCGAGCCCGAGCCCGCACTCGCCCGGGCCGCGCCCGGCGGCGGGTCCGACCACACCCCTGGCGGTGCGTCCTAGTGGCCGCGTTCATCGCATGGGTACTGGTGCTCGCGATCGCCGCCTACGCCTGCGCCGGAGGCACCGACTACGGCGCGGGCTTCTGGGACCTCCTGGCCGGCGGCGCGGAGCGCGGCAAACGGCCCCGCTGGCTCATCGACCACGCCATGGCACCGGTCTGGGAGGTCAACAACGTCTGGTTGATCTTCATTCTCGTCATCATGTGGACCGGCTTCCCGACGATGTTCCAGGCCGTCTTCTCCGCGATGTGGCTGCCGCTCGCCCTCGCCGCCGTCGGCCTGGTGCTCCGCGGCGCCGGGTTCGCCCTGCGCAAGCCGTCCCGCCGACTGGCCCAACGACGCGTCTTCGGCGCGGTGTTCGCCGTCGCGTCCCTCGTGACGCCGTTCTTCCTCGGGACGGTGCTCGGCGGCATCGCCTCCGGTCGGGTCAAGGTCGGCACGACCGCCTCCGCGGATGCCTGGGCCAACGGCACCTCCGTCCTCGTGGGATTGCTGGCCATCGCGGCCACCGCCTTCCTCGGGGCGGTCTTCCTGTGCTCCGACGCCCTGCGGTTCGGCGCGCACGACCTCGTCGACTACTTCCGCGTACGGGCGCTGATCGCCTTCGGCGCCGTCGTGGTCCTGGCGCTCATCGGGCTGCCCGTCACCCACCACGACGCCCGCTACGTGTGGGACGGCCTCACCGGCGGCCTCGGCCTGCTGCTGATCGTCCTGGCCGCCGTCTGCGGTCTGGCCACGGTGCTGCTTGTGCTGCGCCGGTCCCACGGCTGGTCCCGCTACACCTCGGTGGCGAGCGTCGCCCTGACCGTCGGCGCCTGGGGCTTCGCGCAGCGACCCTATGCGCTGCCCACCTCGCTGACGGTGGCCGAAGCGGCCGGTGCGGACCACACCCTGCGCTGGCTGGTGATCGTCACGGTCGTCGCGATCGTGCTGGTCGGTCCGGCGCTGGTGCTGCTCTACCGGCTGGACACGATGGGGGAGCTGGAGGAGCTCACCGACGCCGACACCCGGGCCGCCGCAACGCCGGGGGACAACCTGTAGCGACGCGTCCGTCAGCTCAGCCGGTCGGCGATGTGGTCGCCGACCCGCAGGGCGTTGGCGATGGCGGTCAAGGACGGATTCACCGCGCCGATGCTGGGGAAGAAGCTGGTGTCCACGACGTAGAGGTTGTCCAGGTCGTGGGTCTTGCAGTTGACGTCGAGAGCCGAACTCCTCGGGTCGTCGCCGAACCGCACGGTGCCCGCCTGGTGCGCGGTGGCGCCGATCGGCATGCCCTTGTGCAGGTAGATGCTGTGGTCCAGCAAGTGGTCCTCGTGCATGCCCAGGTGCCCGAGCATGCCCCGCAGCTTGTGCTGGAGGCGCTTCAGACCGGCCACGTTGTTCTTCTCGTCGAGCGTCAGGTGGATGGCGTCGTCCCTGTCGAGGGTGACCCGGCTCTCGGCCAGCGGGAGGTCCTCGCCGCACAGCCAGAAGTCGACGGCATGGTGCGCCAGTACCTCGAAAGGCATCTCGGGCGTGACGGCGCCGGCCCAGCGCGGCGCCTCGCCGTGGATCTGGTCGGCGTCCGACTTGCCGAGCATCTGGATGCCGCCGAGCGGATACTCCCAGTCGTCCGCGCCCAGATACCAGTCGTTCAGCGCCAGCGTCTTCTGGAACCTGGTCGGGTTCGGCTCCTTCGACACCGCCATCAGCGCCAGGTTGTTGTGCCGCATGTAGTGGCGCCCCACCACGTCCGAACTGTTGGCCAGGCCGCCGGGGTGCTTGTCGTTCGCCGAACGCAGCAGCAGCACCGCGGAGTTGACCGCCCCGGCGGCGACCACCACGATGTCGCCGCTGAACCCTTCGGTCACCCCGTTCCTGAGCTCGGCGACGACCCTGGTGACCGTGCGTCCGGCCGGGTCCGTCTCCAGGCGCCGCACATGGGCGTCGGTCACCATCGTGACGTTGGCGTACTTCAGCGCCGGGTCGACGCAGATCACCTGTGCGTCGGACTTCGCGCCCAGCGGGCAGGGGAAGCCGTCGACCCGGTCGCAGCGGATGCAGACGCTGTCATGGGTGGCCCGGCCGTGCTCGTCCTGGGTGAGGTTCACGCCGATGGGCAGATGGAAGGGGTGCAGACCGGCCTTGCCCAGATCGTCGCTGAGCTGCTGGATGCGCGCCTCGTGCTCCACCGGCGGGTAGGCGTACTGCGCGCTGGTCGGCCCACCGGTGGGGTCCTCGCCGTGCCGGCCGTGCACCAGGTAGAGGTGCTCGGCCTGGGTGTAGTAGGGCTCCAGGTCCTCGTAGCGGATCGGCCAGGCCGGTGAGACGCCGTCGTGGTGGCGCAGCTCGCCGAAGTCCTCGGGCCGCAGTCGGAAGAGCGCGGCGCCGTAGAACTTGGTGTTGCCCCCGACGTAGTAATTGACCTCCGGGGGGAACTGGTCGCCGTGCTTGTCGTACCAGAACTCGGGGGCACGGTACTTGCCCTTGACGAACACGGCGGTGGAGTCCCAGTTGTCCCGCTCCCGCGGCAGGTAGCCGCCGCGCTCCAGGATCAGGATCCGCCTGCCGGTGGGGGCGAGCCGGTGCGCGAGCGTGCCGCCGCCCGCTCCCGAACCGATGACGATGACGTCGTAGTGCTGATCGTCGGCCATGAGAGGTCCCGTTCTAGGAGTCGTGCAATCGGGTCACAGGACGGCTGTCGGGTTGACCGGCGAGCCGGTGGCGTCCGGCAGCCTCAGCGGGGCGATCACACAGAGGAACGACCAGCGTCCCTCCGCCTCGCAGAGCGGTGCCAGGTCCTCGAACTGCAGATAGTCCAGCAGGTGCAGGCCCATGGCGTGGATCGCCAGCACATGCACGGGGAAGTCGACGCCCTCGGTGGAACTCGGCGCGGTGTCGTTGTTCCCGTCGCCGCCGAGCACGGCGACCCGCCGGTCCGCTAGGAACTCCAGCGCTGACGGGTGAAGCCCGGCGCGCTCACGTGCCGCGCGCCACGGCCCGAGTTCGGCGCGGCGCCGACGGTGGCCCACCCGGACGAAGAGAAGGTCGCCCTCGGTCACACGGACCCGCTGCGCCGCCTCGGCCGCGTCGAGGTCGTCGGCGCTCACATGATCACCCGGTTCGAGCCAGGGCACACCGCGCAGCCGGGGGATGTCCAGCAGCACGCCGCGTCCGACGATCCCGTCGCGCGCCGCCTCGATGGACAGTGCCGTGGCCCCGCCCGCCGTGACGCTGCTCGCCGAACGGCCGCCGTGCAGGGTGCCGTCGTAGATCACGTGGCAGAGGGCGTCGATGTGGCTGTCGGCGTCGCCGTGCACGTTCATCGCGAAGCTGTCCCGCGCGAAGTGGAGCCCGCCCGCGGCCTCTTCGTCCGGCGGCCCGCTCATCCGGTGCCTCGCGGGCTCCGGATTGTCCGGGCCGGGCAGCGTCTCCACCGGCGCCGCGAGCGTGACCGTCCGCCCGGTCCGCACCTCGCGGGCGGCGGCCAGCACCCGGGCGGGAGTGAGCGCCTCCAGCGCGCCCCGGTCACCCGCGGCCCAGGCCGCGCGCGAGCGCAGCCGCCGGTACAGCACGCCGAACTCGTCCGCGGTCAGCGGCGGCGGTTCTGCCGGACGGGCATGCGTGACCATGGGTCAGCGCCCGTTCTCCGCGTCGAGCGCCTCGTCGAGGGTGGTGGCCGCCATGATGAGCGACAGATGAGTGAACGCCTGGGGGAAGTTGCCCAGTTGCTCCCCGGTCGGACCGATCTCCTCGGCGAAGAGCCCGACATGGTTGGCGTGGGTCTGCATCTTCTCGAAGGTGTAGCGGGCCTGGGGCAGCCGCCCTGCCCGGGCCAGCGCGTCGACGTAGAGGAAGGTGCACAGACTGAAGGTGCCCTCCGAACCGCGCAGCCCGTCCGGCGATGCGGCGGGGTCGTAGCGGTAGACGAGGCTGTCGGAGACGAGCTTGCGATCCATCGCGTCGAGGGTCGCGAGCCAGGCCGGGTCCCTCGGGGCGATGAACCGGACCCTCGGCATGAGCAGCAGGGAGGCGTCCAGGACGTCGCCGCCGTAGTGCTGGACGAAGGCGCCCTCCCGCTCGCTCCAGCCGCGCTCCATGACCTGCTCCAGGACGGCGTCCCTGGCACTGCGCCACTTCACCACGTCGGCGGGCCTGCGGAAGTGCTCGGCCAGGCTCAGCCCGTGGTCGAAGGCGGCCCAGGACATCACCCGGCTGTAGGTGAAGTCCTGACGGCCGCCGCGGGTCTCCCAGATGCCCTCGTCCGGCCGGTCCCAGGCCTCGGCGAACCAGTCCAGCGTCCTGGCCAGGGTCTTCCACCCCCGGTAGGTGGCCTGCTGGGCGATCTCGCGGCCCTGGGACAACGCGTAGAGGGCCTCACCGTAGATGTCCAGCTGGAGCTGGTCGGCGGCTCCGTTGCCGATGCGGACGGGGGACGAGCCGCGGTAGCCCTCGAAGTGTTCGAGCGTCTCCTCGGGCAGATCGGGATTGCCGTCGACCCGGTACATGGTCTGGAGCGGCTCTTCCTCCTTGCCCTCGCGCTCCTGCAGCCTCTCGACCAGCCAGTGGAGGAACGCGGTGGCCTCCTCGGCGAAGCCGAGGTCCAGCATGGCGCGCACGGACAGCGCGCTGTCGCGCACCCAGGTGAACCGGTAGTCCCAGTTGCGCTCCCCGCCGATCTGCTCGGGCAGGCCCATCGTGGCCGCCGCGACGAGGGCGCCGGTGGGAGCGTAGGTGAGGAGCTTGAGGGTGATGACCGAACGGTGCACCAGCTCGGGCCAGCGGCCCCGGTAGCGGGACTGGTGCAACCAGGTCTGCCAGAAGCGGCCGGTGCCCTCGACCTGCGCGGTGAGCCCGTCGACCGTGAGAGGTGCGGGCGCCTCGCCGCCGGACGCGCAGACGGTGAACACGGCGCCGCCCGCTTCGCCGGCGCTCAGCGTCACCCTGCCGCGCACGTCCTGGCCGTCCCGCTCCAGAGGGAAGGAGGTCTGCAGATGCGCGTCCATCACCGGGGACCGGAACACGCCGGTCTTCTCGCCGAGCTCCAGCCGGTGCTCGGCCCGGCCGTAGTCGAACCGCGGCCGGCATTCGAGCGTGAAGTCGACGGTCCCGCGCACGCACCGCACGACGCGTATCAGCGTGTGACGGTCGGTGGCGGTGTGCGGCCGGTCCACAGGCATGCAGTCCACCACCTCGCCCACTCCGTCCGGCGACATGAACCGGGTCACCAGAATGGCCGTGTCGGGGTAGTAGAGCTGCTTGCAGGTCGCGTCGGGGTGCTCGGTGGCCAGTCGCAGGTATCCGCCGCCGTCGTGATCGAGCAGGGCGGCGAAAATACTGGGCGAGTCGAACCGGGGAGCGGCGAACCAGTCCACGACACCCTGCGACGAGATGAGCGCGGCGGTCTGCAGGTCGCCCACCAGGCCGTGTTCGGCGATGGGAGGGTAGCGGTCCATGGCTGCTCCGAGTTCTCGGAAGGAGCCCCCTAGGTCCACTATCGGCCACTCGGGTGGCCCTTGCGCGTCGGAAACGGTCCACGACCGGTCGCTCAGCGCGACCGGTCGTGGACGGTCCGCCGCCCGGCGGCGGCACCCTCATCCGGCTTGCCGACCCCCGGCCACCGGGTGTTACTGGCCGCATGGAGATGATCCACGTCCGGCTGGTGAGCCCCCCTGATCTCACCCCCCGGGCGGTCGGGCTGCTGACCGACGACCGCTATGTCTTCAACCTGGTCGTCCTCGCCGAACTGGCGCACAAACCCGACGGCGACGCGATCGAGTGCGACATCCTGGCGGGTGCGGCCAACACCGTGCTGCGAGGCCTGCGCGCACTGGAACTCGACCGCCGCGGATCCATCGTCATCGAGCCGGTCGAGATGGCCTTCTCCGGCACCGCGGCCGCGGCGGAGCAGCAGCAACTCGGGGCGCTCGCGCACGCGCCGGTCTGGGAGGAGGTCGAAGCACGCATCCGCGCCGAGGGCACCTATCTGCCGAGCTTCTACGTCTACCTGGTCATCGCAGGCGTCATCGGGGCGGTGGGCATCATCACCAACTCCCAGATCCTGATCGTCGCGGCGATGGTGGTCGGACCGGAGTACGGCGCCATCACCAGCGTGGCGCTGGGCATCGACCGCGGCAACGGCACCAGGATCCGGCAGGGCCTGTCCGCCCTGACCGTGGGATTCGTGCTGGCCGTCCTGGTGACCTTCCTGTTCTCCTGGGCGATCCGGGGTCTCGACCTCCAACCCGAGGCGTTCGACCTGGGCTTCAGACCCGTCTCCACGCTCATCGACGCCCCCAACTTCTTCTCCGTGGTCGTCGCGGTGCTGGCCGGCATCGTCGGGATCATGTCCCTGACCCAGGCCAGGACGAGCGCGCTGCTCGGCGTCTTCATCTCCGTCACCACCATCCCGGCCGCCGCCGACATCGGCGTCTCCTGCGCCTTCTCCAGCTGGCACCAGGCGCGTGGATCCCTGATCCAGCTGCTCCTCAACATCGTGCTGCTGATCCTGGTGGGCGTGCTGATGCTCAGATTCCAACGGGCCGTCTGGCGCAGCATCGGCCGTCGCAGCAGACGCACGAGCAGCACGTGACGCCGCCGCCCCCGGCCGTGCCACCGCACAGGCGCGCACCAGCCCCCGTGCGTCGACGGCCGCCCGCTCCCGCCCTGTGGCCCCGGCGGGCGAACCTGCCCGGCGATCGCGCCGACGGGAACGTGTCGCGCTTGACCGGGTCCAGGAGGGGCCGCACGCTCCCGACGGGAGGGCCGGCACCGCGGGCCACCACCACGCCGGCGTCCGAGGACGCCGACCGGGCGGACGAGGAGGCCACGCGTGCAGCAGAGCCGCACCGGACGGCAACTGACCCTCCGTCACGGCACGCACAGCGCCGTCGTCGTCGAGCTGGGCGCGGCCCTTCGGTCGTACACGGCCGGCGGGCGCACTGTGCTCGACGGATTCGCCGGGCAGGACCGGATCACCGGCGGGCGCGGCCAGATCCTCGTGCCGTGGCCCAACCGCATCCGCGACGGCCGCTACCCCTGGGACGGACAGGAGCTGCAGCTGCCGCTCACCGAGCCGACCGCCGGCAACGCCCTCCACGGCCTGCTGCGGTGGGTCGCCTGGCGGATCGTCGAGGCGGACGACCGGCACGCCGTGCTGGAGGTTCCGCTGTGGCCGCAGCCGGGCTATCCGTTCCACCTCCACGTCCGCGCCGAGTACGCCCTGGGCGGCAGCGGGCTCGAAGTCGCCGTCACCGCGCGCAACCTCGACACGAGCGCCGCACCCTACGGCTTCGGCCAGCATCCCTACTTCACCGCGGGCACCGCCGTCGTCGACCAGGCCGTGCTGACCGTCCCCGCGCGGACCTGGCTGCGCACCGACGAGCGCGGCCTGCCGGTCGCCGCCGAGCCGGTCGCCGGCACCGCCTACGACCTGCGCACGCCACAGGTCGTCGGCGCTCTCCGGCTGGACACCCCCTTCGGCGACCTCGACCGGGACGCGGACGGGCGGGCCGTGGTGCGCCTGGCGCACCCGTCGGGCGCGTTCGGCACGGACGTATGGCTCGGCGAGGGCGCCGACTACGTACAGCTCTACACCGGCGACACCCTGCCACCGGGCGAGCGCCGTCGCGCGGTCGCCGTCGAGCCGATGACCTGCCCGCCGGACGCCTTCCGCAGCGGCACCGGACTGGTCAGCCTCGACCCGGGCGAGCAGCACACCGCCCGCTGGGGGATCACACCGTGGACCGGCTAAGCGGGTCAGGCGAAGTCGGCGGCGGTTCAGCAGCGCCCTGAAGGGGCGCGGGGAACTGCGTGACCAGCCACGACGGCGCCGCAGCAGAACGACGACACACCGCGCCACTTCCAGCGACCCGCTGAGGACCCGGTCTGCCGGGTCCGGCATGCACAGAAAGGGGCACCCGTGACGACGGACCAGGTGCTCATCGGCGTGGGCCTGATCCTGGTCCTGGCCGTCGGATCGCAGGTCCTGGCCCGCCGGCTGCGCATCCCCGCCCTCATCGTCCTGCTGCCGGTCGGCTTCGCCGCCGGCGCGCTGATCGACGACGTCGACCCCGAGCGGCTGCTGGGAGCGGCGTTCTCACCGCTGGTGTCGCTGGCCGTGGCCGTGATCCTCTACGACGCCGGCCTCGGGCTCGACCTGGCCAGGCTGACGGGCCACACCCGCCGTGCCGTCGTCCGGCTGATCTGGATCGGCGTCCTGGTCACCGGGCTGCTCGGCACGCTCCTCGCCGCGCCGCTGCTGGACATGTCCGCACGGGCGGCCGTCATGACCGGCACGATCCTCGTGGTCTCGGGGCCGACGGTCGTAGGACCGCTGCTGGGCTTCGTACGGCCGAAGGACCGGCTCCAGCGCATCCTGATCTGGGAAGGCTCGCTCATCGACCCGGTCGGCGGGGTCCTGGGAGCACTGGTCTTCCACGCGGTCGTGGCGAGCTCGGGCCACCACCTCGGCGGCGGGACGGCGCAGTTTCTGGCCAGCGTGGGCATCGGGGCGGCCGGCGGAGTCGTCGGGGCGGCTGCGCTGTGGGTGCTGTTCCGGGTGCTGCGACTCGGCGAGGTCCTCGGCACCACCGCGCAGCTCGCCACGGTGATCGGCGTCGCGGCGTTCTGCGACGTCCTGCGCGACGACACGGGACTCATCGCCGCCGTGGTGATGGGCCTGGCGGTCGCCAACCTGCCCGGCATCGACGTACCCGCGCGCCGGCCGTTCTTCGAGACCCTGGTCAGCCTGATCCTCGGCCTGCTCTTCATCTCGATCTCGGCCACCGTCACCCCGCACTCGCTGCGCCATGTGTGGCTGCCCGCGCTCGGGCTCGCCGCCTTTCTCGTGCTGATCGTCAGGCCGCTGGTCGCGGTCGTGTCCACCCTCGGCACCGACCTGACCCGCGGCGAGCGGGGCTTCATCGGCTGGATGGCCCCGCGCGGGATCGTCGCGGCCGCCACCGCTTCCACCTTCTCGGCCGGCCTCGTGGCCAAAGGGATCGGCGGCGCGTCGAAGATCCTTCCGGCCGTGTTCATGGTTATCGTCGCGACCGTGACGCTCTACGGGCTGACCGCCGCACCCTTCGCCCGGCGCCTGGGCGTCGTACGCCCGTCCCGCTCGCGGCCCCTGCTGGTCGGCGGCGACCCCTGGGTGGTCGACCTGGGCGTGGCCCTGAAGTCGGCAGGGCTGGAGGTGCTGATGTGGGCAGCGGAAGAGGAACAGCGCGAGCGGATCCGGCAGGCCGGGATCGAGCTTGCGCCGGGTGAACTGCTGGGCGCCGCCACGGGTGGGGCCGCCGAGCTGGAGGGCATCACGGAGGTGTACTTCCTCACCGCTGAGGACGACTTCAACGCACTGGCGGCGGTGGTGCTGCGCGGCAGCGTGGAGGGTACGGTCCACCGCCTCAACGCACCGGCCGACAGCCACGGCGTGGTGGCGCCGTTCATCGGTGGCGAGGTGCTGTTCGGCGCGGAGCTGACCTGGCCGACGTTCTCCCGCAGGTACGCGCAGGGGGCAGCCGTCCTGGGCCGGCCCGCCGGCGACGCCCTGCGGCCCGGCAGCGAGCTGCTGTTCCTCGTACGGCGCGACGGCCGCCTCGATCCGGTCACGGGAGGCAGCACGCCACTGCCCCGGCCGGGGGACACGGCAGTCCTGCTGACCCCGGGCCGACCGGGCGCCGAGCGTCCGCCGGAGTAGCCCGACCGTCGGCCCCGACCCCGTCGCGCTCGCGACGTGCACGGCCCGGGGCGCGGATGTCCGCGCACCTCACCCGCATGGACAGCCCGAGTGGCACGCCGACCTGTACCGGTGCTTGCTGGTCTTGGCCGCCCGCCGGCGTCCGCGCATGACCGCACGGGACGGAGGGACAAGGGACCGTCGCCGACGAGGACGCACCGGCCGGGAGAGGAAGCGGAAGACCGCCCATGGAGAGGAAACTTCAGGCCCTGCGCACTCCACGAGCCGCGGGACTGGTGGGAATCCTGTTCGCCCTGCTGCTCGCCGCGGCCATCGTGCTGATCCGCGTAGCGGTACCGGACGAATCCGGCAGCACGGGCAGCAGCTGGGTCACCGACCCCTCGCGCCGCCGCGCCGTACAGACGGCGCTCAACCTCATCCCCTTCGCGGGCATCTTCTTCCTGTGGTTCATGGGCGCCGTGCGCGCACGCATCGGAGAGGCCGAGGACCAGTTCTTCGCCATGGTCTTCCTGGGCAGCGGGCTGCTGTTCGTGGCGACTCTCTTCGGGGCCGCGGCGGCGGCCGGCGGCCTACTGGTCACGGTCGATGTGGCGGGGGCCGGCTCCAGGCTGCAAGGGTGGTCGTTCGGCCGTCACGTCACCTACAGCCTGCTGACGACCTATGCGATGCGCATGGCCGCGGTGTTCACCTTCTGCACCTCCACCATCGGGCATCGGCTCGGAGTCCTGCCGCGCTGGCTCTCCTTCCTCGGCTACCTCGTCGCCCTGACGCTGCTTCTCCTGACGGGCAGTTTCGCCTGGTCCGAGCTGGTCTTCCCCGTATGGGCACTGATCGTCAGCCTGCACATCCTCGTGGCCAGTTTCCGGTTGAGGGCCGGGCCCGTCGGTACTTCCTGATCAATTCCACTCCACCTGCGGGCGGTTATGGCGTAACCCTCGGGGCGGGAATCGCCGGTCCCTGGGGCAGCAGCTCGGTGGTCACGAACGACACGACGACGGCCAGCACGATCACGGGCACCGTTTCCGAGTTGCCCACCATCAGGACGACCAGCACCACCGTACTGACGGGCAGCCGCAGCGCGGCGGCGCACGCGGCGGCCATGCCCGCCGCCATACCGGCTACGACGCCGAGCCCCGGCAGGGGCGACAGCAGGACGCCCACCGCTCCGCCCAGGAACAGGGAGGGGAAGGTCGGACCGCCGCGAAGGCTGCCCAGGCAGAGCGCGTACGCGACGCCCTTGAACGCCAGGACCGCCACCAGACTGCCGACCGACCACGCATGGGGGTTCTCGGCGAGTTGCGCCAGAGCGGCCTGCCCGGACAGGGAGACCTCGGACGGCGAACGGCCGGTGACGACCGCGTAGAGGGCCGCGCAGCCCGCCGCGCCGAGTGCGCACAACACCGTGCCGCGCAACGGGTGTCCGGACACGAAGCGCGCTGAGATCCGTCCGCCCACCATGACCCCGTGCACCGCCACCCCGATGACGACGGCCATCAGCGCCGACCACACCACGTCCCCGGTGTCGAGGAGAGGCGGAGTGGGCAGCCCGATCTGGAGGCTCCCGGTCTTCAGTCCCGTCCAGTGGTCGAAACCGGTGAACACGATGGCGCCGATTCCGCTGGACAGCAGGGCGGGCAGCATCACCGCGAACAGCTGCGGTCCGCCGACTCCGGCCACTTCCATGAGCATCACGGCCGCCACGAGCGGACTGCCGAAGATCGCGGAGATGGCCGCCGCGGCGCCGGCCGCGCCGAGCAGCGCCGTGCTCGCCTCGGTCGCGGGAGCGCGTGCGAGATCCCGGAAAACCAGCGCCAGACCACCGCCGAGGGCGATCAGCGGAGCCTCGGGCCCGAGGACGGCGCCCAGCGGGAGACTGGCCAACGCGGCGAGGACCACACCGGGAACCGCGGCCTTCGACGCCCCTCCGGAGTGCAGGCCCGCCGCCGGGATGTGTCCTCCGCGGCCCGGAAACCGCAGGACGACCAGGGCGACGACCGCACCGGACAGCAGAGCCGGTGGGAAAGGCCACCACCAGGGCG
The DNA here is from genome assembly GCF_053594615.1 of Streptomyces sp. NPDC001858. Taxonomy (NCBI): domain Bacteria; kingdom Bacillati; phylum Actinomycetota; class Actinomycetes; order Kitasatosporales; family Streptomycetaceae; genus Streptomyces; species Streptomyces sp. NPDC001858. Next base: position 8,414 of record NZ_JBSFEV010000014.1, on the reverse strand, counting down.
GATCCGTCCACCCGAGATCGTGCGGCCAGTCCACCCAGATCAGATTCTCCAACTGATGGAGCAGGACGAGAAACCAGAACGCGACCAACGACACCGGAATCCCGATCAAGCCGCAGAACACCAACGCCCGCCGGTACTCGGGCCGACGCAGCATGTTCCTCAACTGGTCGGCCTCTTGGGGCTGGTTTCCCGGAGCGGCCCCAGCCGTTCCGGGCTTCTGCTCGGTGATGGCTCTTCTCCTGAGTCTGCTGGGAGGGCAGCGCGGCGCGCGCGGCCGGCGCGATTCGGCCGGTGGCAGCGCGAGATTACCCACCGGATCAGGCGATATCTCCCCGAGCCCGACGGCAACTCGTCAAAACCCCTCCGGATGGACGCGCAGCCCGGACGGGTCGTCCTCGAAGCCCGTCTCCGACGGATTGAGGCCGGGCGGGTGGCTGCTGACGCGGAGTCACCCCGTGACGACGGCCATTCGGTCGCTGATCTCGGCGGCTGCGGCCAGGACCTTCTGGGCGATCTCCATCTCGGCCTCCGGGTAGACCCGCGAGGCGAGGGCGGCCACGCTCACCGCCGTGACCACCTGCTCGTTCTCGTTCCGGATGGGGGCGGCGATGCCCACCACATCGGGATCGAGCTCCCCGCGCGTCACGGAGTAGCCGATCCGGCGGATCCGGCCGAGGCGTTCCATCAGGGCGTCGACGTCGGTGAGGGTGGCCTGGGTGAAACGGTGCAGCTCGGCGGCCTGGAGCAGGCTGCGGGCCTCGTCCTGCGGGCTCCACGCCGGCAGGACGAGCGCGGAAGCGCCGGCGTTGAGGGGAAGGGCGGCGCCGAGTGCGGTGAGGTCGGTCCAGCCTCCGGCGTGGTAGACGACGGATCCGAGCTCGGATCCGACCGCCCCGCCGACGAAGGACATGGCGATGAAGGCACTGTTGAGGCGGGCGCGCGCGGCGGCATCGAGCTGGTAGACGGTGTGCTGGCCGAGGATGAGCGTGGTCAGTACGGCGAGCCGGGAGTCCGGTGCGTGGTAGTGCCGTGGAGTGGCCGGCGGCTTCTTCGCCGCCGTCACACAGGGGTAAGCGCCGATCCGCTCCGGACGTTTCCTCCTTCGAGACGATGGTTCGCGATGTCAACCATCTCTATCAGAGATGGGCATGCGGAGCCAGAACCGCCCTGATCCCTCGGGTCAGCGCGCCTGCTCGGTCTGAAGCCGGCGCAGGACTTCGGGGGTCGCCAGGTCCTGGATCGGAATCGGATCGGTGGCCCGCCGGCCCGCACGGCCTGCCACGGACCGTGATCCCGCCCGGCCAAGGCCCAGCCGACGGGAGTTGACGACACGGCTGCCCGCCGGGTTCTGTGAGTCGGCCGACACCTCGCCCTGCGGCCCACGAGGAACCGCGATCGAGCCGGCCGCAGCCGACCGCGGAACGCGTCGAAGGCGCCGGTCATCTCGACACCGCGGAATCGCCCACCGTGCGGAAGACCACCTCCGCACGCCTGCGGAACATGACAGAGGGGGCCATGAATGGACACGCCAGACCGGGCCGCGACCGAGGCCGTCGCCGATCAGCCCGGCCACTGCGAGTCGGACGGAACGGAATCCTCCGCCGTCCACCTCACCCACGCGATCGAGCCCGCGCATGACCCCTTCGGCCCGTCACCCGCCGTCCTCGGCCACGCGTCGCGTGCCGCAGTCGCGGCATACGAGGTGTCGCGCAGGGCCGCTCCGGAACCGCAGAGAACGGGCCAGGGCGCGACGGACCGGCAGGACGCACGATGACCCCCGCCGTGGCCGTCCACACGGCAGCCGCTCTCGCCGTCGTCCTGGGAATCGCCTACCTGGGACGATGGACCGCCCGCCGGATCGGCCAGCCCGGCGTCGTCGGCGAGATCGCGGTCGGCATGTTGCTGGGGCCCGCCATCCTCGGTTGGGCCTGGCCACAGGCACAGCCCGTCCTGCTGCCGGCCCCCGTGATCGAGCCGCTCCGCGAGATCGGGCACGCCGGACTCGTGCTGTACCTGGTCGGCGTCGCCCACGAGTTACGGCTGGACGATTCCCGGCTGCGGCAAAGAGCCATCGGCTGGACGACGCTGGGCACCCTCGCACCCTCCCTCGCGGCCGGTGCGGCCTTCGCCGGTTGGCTCGTCTGGTACGACCGTCCCGAACTGCGCGGGACAGGACCCACCCTCGCCCTCGTATTGCTGCTCGCCACCACGATGGCGGTCTCGGCGGTGCCCGTGCTCGCCAGAATCCTGGCCGACCGGAATCTGACCACCACACGCGCCGGCCGGCTCGCCCTGACCTCGGCGGTACTCGTCGACGCCGTGGCCTGGCTGCTCCTCGCCGCGGTGATCGGGATCGCCAAAGGGGGTGTCGGCGGCTTCGCGACCGCGGCCGCCGTACTCGTCCTCGGTGTCCTCGCGACCGTGCTGGGCCGCCGACTGCTGAGGACCCGTCAGGCCGAACGGTTCTGCGCCCGGTGGCCCTGGCTCGTGTTCGTGATGCTGGGGGGATGCGTGCTCGGCGCGGCGGCCGCGGCGGAGTCCTGGGGCCTCACCGCCATCTTCGGCGCGTTCGTCGTGGGACTGATGATCCCGCCCGGCACACCGCACTGGGACGCACCCGTGCGCTGGGTGTCCACGCTGGGCCTGTGGCTGGTGCCGGTCTTCTTCGTCACCACCGGACTCAAGATATGGACGGGATCGACCGGCATTCCCTGGCTTGTGGCCACCTTGGCGACCGCCCTGGCCGTGCTCTCCAAGATCGGCGGCGGCTACCTGTTCTCGCGTTGGGGCGGGGAAGGACACGCCGAGGCGCTCCGCCTGGGCGTCCTGCTCAACACCCGCGGGCTCACCGAGATCGTCCTGCTGCAGGCCGGCTACAGCGCCGGAGTGCTCACCGCCACCCTGTATCTCGCGCTGGTGGTGATGGCGCTGGTCACCACCGCCATGACCGGCCCGCTGCTCTCGGTGCTCAACCGCTGTCTGCCGGCGGACGTGGTGAGCGCACCGCAGAAGGGACTACGGGCCACTACGGGTTGAGCACCCCGGAGAAGGCGTCGGGCGTCGTCGGACGTCGTCGGGCGTCCAAGACGGCGGGAAGCGAAGCGGGTACGGTCGGATTCCGAATGGAAAGGAGGAACCATGGCATTGGGCTGGATAGCTTCCTATCCGAAGTCCGGAAACACCTGGACCCGCATTCTGTTGGCCAGTTACTTGCGTGACAGCCAGGTCGAATTGCGTATGGCGAAATTGGGCCGGTTGGACGACGCGGTGCCCGACGTGGTCAACCTGTTGCGTACCGGCAGAACGTTGCCGGTCGACCGGTCGCAGCCGCTTGTGGTGAAAACCCACTTCCTGCCTGGCCTGAACATCCACGACCAGTACCGCGACGCCACCACCAAGGTCATCTACGTGGTGCGCAACCCCCGCGACGTGATTCCCAGCGCGGAACGGATGCTGCACGTCGACCCGGACCGCCGAGCCGCGTACGCGAAACACTTCATCGACAACCGTGGGATAGTCCCGTGGCAGCGGATGGGCTACGGGCTGTGGACGGAGAACGTGCTGGAATGGACATCACCGGAGCGGCTGCGCCGGCACTTCTCGAACACCGAACTCCTGGTCCTGCGGTACGAGGACATGAAGCAGGACACCGTCGGCTCGCTCTACAAGATGATCGATTTCCTCGGCTTCGACCGTGAGATCGACTCCGACCGGGTGCAGCGCGCCGTGCAGAACTCCGCATTGGACAAGATGCGCGACGCCGAGCGGCGGGACACCTCGCTCAGCCACCGCGACCGGAACCTGTTCTTCGGCCAGGGACTGAGCGGCCAGTCCCTGGCCGGCTACGGCGAGGACATCGAGGACGCCTACCGGCGCCTGCTGCGCGAGGACGAGGAGTTCAGCAGCCTCGCCGGCCAGTACGGATACGCCAACTGATCCGGTGCCCCGAGGGAGACGAGGACCATGCCCAGCCTTTCCTGGATCACCTCCTGCCGGCAGTCCGCCTGCGGCCTGGCACGCGCGCTCGTAGCGGGCTACCTGCTGGACTCACCGCCGGGCGACGCCTCCCCGGAGGCCCTGAACGACCTGGCGCCCGAGATGGCCGTGCTGTTCGACTACGGGCGGGTGGTGCCACTGGAGGAACCGCGGCCCTACCTGGTGCGGACCCACCTCCTGCCCGACGCGGAAGTCATCCAGCACTACCGGGCGGTCACCGGCAAGGTGGTCTACGTGACACGGGACCCCCGCGGCATCCTGTACGACATGACGCGCGGAAACCGGGTCAGGCCCGAGGACCGGGAACGGCGGATCAAACAGCTGCTGGCGAGCCCCGACGAAGCGCTCATGCAGCCCGACGAAGCGCACGCCAACTGGCAGTTGCACGCCCGGGAGTGGACCCGGCCGGAGCGGGTCCGCGCCCACTTCCCACAGCTCGAACAGGTCGCCGTGATACGCCACGAAGACCTCTTGGCCGACCCGGGCGCGGCCCTCGGGCAACTCGTCGACTTTCTCGAGCTTCCGGGAGGGACCGACGGCGACCGGGTTCGGCGGGCCGTGGAGAACTGGACGCCGGCGGCCGTTCATGCGTCCGGCATCTTCGAACTGCCACCCGGTATGCGGGAGTTCCGGACACCGCCGGCACGCGACGCCTCCCAGTTCGAGTCGTCGGCCGTCGTGGGCGTCGAAGAGCCGCTGGCGGCCGCCTACAAGGAACGCATCCGTGAGGACGCCGAGTTCGCGGCACTGGTCAAGCAGTTCGGGTACGCGGACTGAGCGCGACCAGGAAGATGCGGCGGCACCTCAGGCGCCGCCGCATTTCGCGTCGCGGATGAGGAGCGAGCCGGACGGGCCGAGCCACCGGGAGCGACGCACGCCCACCACACGACCTGTCCACCCCGGTGCGCCAACCGCGGACTGCTGTGCAACCGACGCCGCCACCGCAGTTGGACTGACCGTCGCTTAACTTCCCGGTCTTGGTTTTCCCGCCCCGCGCGACCACAATCACCTGAACGACGCTTCCGCACAGAACTCCAGCCCCCACGCGGTTTCCAGGAGTCCGTCCTCTCATATGTCCCATCATCTGTCCAACTGCGCCAACTCATCGGTTGGACAGCGCCCGAACCGTTGTTTCGCAGGCTGACCTTGTTCAACGAGCGGTGATGCGCTGAAATCTGGGCGTCGGTATGTCGCCGCGACACAAGCCGACGTCGGGCGACGGTCGTCAGGCCGAGGATCCGCGGGCGTGAAAGTCGTTGAGCGCGGGTGATTCATGACCGCGTCGGAAATCGAGTCGGTCGGTTGCGCGCTTCGTACACAGGGGAGATGAATCGATGATTCCGTTGTCGCATGCCCAGCGGCGGCTGTGGTTCCTCGCTCAGATGGAAGGGCAGAACCCGGCCTATAACAGCGGTGTCACCGTGCGTTTCCGCGGCCGACTCGACGTCACCGCGCTGGGCGCGGCCCTGCGAGACGTACTCGAACGTCATGAATCCCTGCGAACGGTTTTCCCTGCCGTCGACGGCGAGCCGCATCAGCAGATCCTCGACATGCGACAGCTGGAGCTGGACTGGCAGTTGCAGGTGCGCCAGATAACGCCGGAAGGACTTGCCGAGGCGGTTGCCCAGGCGGAGGAGTATGCGTTCGACTTGGCCGAGGAAGTCCCGGTCCGGGGCTGGCTGTTCCAGACCGGTGCGGACCGGCACGCACCGGACGAGCATGTGCTCGTCCTGATCGTGCATCACATCGCCATGGACGCATGGTCGCGGGCTCCGCTGGCGAGGGATCTCTCGACCGCCTACGCGGCGCGCCTGCGGGGCGAGGCGCCGCAGTGGAGCGCGCTGCCGGTGCAGTACGCCGACTACGCGCTGTGGCAGCAGGAGCTGCTGGGCGAGGAATCCGACCCGACGAGCCGGCTGTCGACCCAACTGGCCTACTGGCGGCAGGCGCTCGAAGGAGCGCCGGAAGAACTGCCCCTGCCGGTTGATCGGCGACGTCCGACAGAGCCGGGCCACCGTGGGCACACGGTGCCGTTGCGGGTGTCGGCCGAGGTGCATGAGCGGTTGGTGGGGTTGGCCCGGGCCGAGGGCGTGACCGGGTTCATGGTGTTGCAGTCGGCGTTGGCGGTCATGCTGTCGCGGTTGGGTGCGGGGTGTGATGTGCCGATCGGGTCCTCGGTGGCGGGGCGTACCGATGAGGCCTTGGACGACCTGGTCGGGTTCTTCGCCAACACGCTGGTGATCCGCACCGACCTGTCGGGTGACCCGACCTTCACCGACGTGCTGGGCCGGGTACGGCAGACGAGCCTCGGTGCCCTGGCACATCAGGACGTGCCGTTCGAGCGGCTGGTGGAGGAGCTGTCGCCGACCCGCGCGCTGGCCCGGCATCCGCTGTTCCAGGTGATGCTGACGCTGCAGAACACCGGTGAAGCGGCGCTTGAGCTGACGAACGTGACCGCCGAGGTTCTCCAGAAGCCCTTGACCCTGGCACGGTTCGACCTCGAAGCGGCTGTCGTGGAGACGTTCGACGCCCAGGGGCGGCCCGCGGGGCTGCAGGGATCGTTGACGGCGGCGGCGGATCTGTTCGACGCGTCGACGGCGGAGCGTATCGCCGGTTGGTTCGCGAGAGTGCTGGAGACCGTGACGGCCGCCCCGCAGGTGCGGTTGCACGCGGTCGATCTGCTCGATGCGGAGCAGCGTGATCAGGTGCTGGTGGAGTGGAACGACTCCGTGGTCGAGGGCCCGGGCACCACGGTCGTGGAGCTGTTCGAGCAGCAGGCGGCACGCACTCCCGACGCGGTGGCGGTGGTCGCGGACGGGGTGGAGGTGTCGTATCGGGAGTTGGACACGGCGGCGAACCGGCTGGCGCGGTACCTGGCGGCTCAGGGCGCGGGCGTCGAGTCGGTGGTGGCGGTGTTGATGGAACGTGGGATCGATGTGGTGGTGGCGTTCCTGGGAGTGCTGAAGACCGGAGCGGCATATCTCCCGGTCGACGTGCACCTCCCAGCGCAACGCGTGGGATTCATGGTGGAAGACAGTCGCGCCGACTGTGTGCTGACGTCGGTGGCGTGTGCGTCCTTGGCCGCCGAGTCGGTGCCGCCGCGTCTGCCGGCGGTCGTCGTGGACGACCCGGGAGTGGCAGCGGAGCTGGCGGCACTCGACGGTGGCGCGCTGTCGAGCCCGGAGCGACATGGCGAACCGCTACCGGACAACTCCGCCTATGTGATCTACACATCGGGATCGACGGGGCAGCCCAAAGGGATCGCGGTTCCCCATCGCGGTGTGGTTCGGCTGTTCGCCTCGATGCGGGAACTGTTCGGCCTCGGCCCGGAAGACGTCTGGAGCTGCTTCCACTCGTTCTCCTTCGACGTGTCGGCCTGGGAGCTGTGGGGCGCGCTGGTGCACGGCGGCCGAGTCGTGGTCGTCCCCTACGAGGTCTCCCGGTCGCCGCAGGAGCTCGCGGAGCTGTTGGCGCGCGAACACGTCACGATCCTGAGCCAGACGCCGTCGGCCTTCTACCAGCTGCTCGCGGCCGACGATTTCCACCTGGGCGCGCTGCGGCTGGCCGTGCTGGCCGGGGAGGCGCTGGACCCGGCGCAGTTGGACGGCTGGTGGGCCAGGCAAGGAGACAGCAACCCCGCGCTCGTGAACATGTACGGGCCGACCGAGGCGACGATCTATGTCACGCATCGGCGACTGGACGGCACTGACAAGGACAGTGTGATCGGCCGCGGTGTCGCCGGAATGTCGATGCTCGTACTGGATGAGGGTTTGTCTCCGGTGCCGGTGGGTGTGGTGGGTGAGTTGTATGTGGCGGGTGCGGGGGTGGCGCGTGGGTATGTGGGGCGTGCGGGTTTGACGGGTGAGCGGTTTGTGGCGTGTCCGTTCGGGGTGGGTGAGCGGATGTATCGGACGGGGGATTTGGTGCGGTGGCTGCCTGATGGGCAGTTGGTGTTTGTGGGTCGGGCGGATGAGCAGGTGAAGGTCCGGGGGTTCCGGATCGAGCCCGGTGAGATCGAGAGCGTGCTGCGGACTCATCCGCAGGTCGGTCAGGTGGCGGTGGTCGTCCGCGAGGACACGCCCGGGGACGGGCGGCTGGTGGCCTACGTGGTGCCGGCCGACGCGGATGCCGCTGCGGATGGTCTGCGGGTCAGGGTGCGAGAGCTTGCCGGGCGGCGGTTGCCGGAGTACATGGTGCCGGCGGCGGTCGTGGTGCTGGACGAGTTGCCGTTGACCGCGAGCGGGAAGCTGGATCGTCGGGCGTTGCCGGCGCCGGATTATGCCGCGGGTGTGAGCGTGGGTGTGGGTGTGGGTGCGGGTGCGGGTGCGGGTGTGGGTCGGGGGCCGGTGTCGGTGCGGGAGGAGATTCTGTGTGGGGTGTTTGCGCAGGTGTTGGGGTTGGAGTCGGTGGGGGTGGAT